>JAGZLW010000001.1 GCA_018364455.1 Streptococcus mitis
CCTGCAAAATAATCAGAGTCATTGTAGAGAAAATCAGAGTGAAGACACCAAAGTTGCGAATAAAATAACTAAAGTCATCCGCATACCATGTTTTTTTTAGTTTACTGAACATCTTTTAAAATATACCCAACACTGCGCAAGGTTTGCAAATTCTCTGCAAAAGTGGTTCCTTTTAATTTCTTACGAACTTTTGAAACATAGACTTCGACAACTGAAATTGTTGTGTCACTATCAAATCCCCATAAACGATCAAAAATCTGAGTCTTGGGCAAAATAACATTTTGATTTTGAAGGAAATAAACCAGTAAGTCGAATTCTTTCCCCAGCAATTCGACAGGAGTATCTTCAACCTTAACGGTATTGGTTGACAAATTAACTACAACATTTCCATAAGTCAAGGTATTTTCATTAAACTTGCCTGAACGTTTGAGAAGGGCTTGAATCCGCATTTTGAGTTCTTCTAAGTAGAAAGGTTTGGTCAGATAATCATCCGCTCCCAGTTCAAATCCATGTCCCTTGTCATCCAAACTTTCCTTGGCAGTCATGATCAGAACTGGAGTCGTAATTCCCTTTTCACGCAATTCTTTCAAGACTTGGAAGCCATTTTTTTCTGGCAACATCAAATCGAGCAAAATCAAATCATAGACGCCACTTTCAGCTTCGTAGAGACCTTCTTCCCCATCAAATACCTGCATGACATCCGCAAAATCGTCTAAAAAGTCAAATACTGAATTTGACAGGCCTAGGTCATCCTCAACCAATAAGATTTTTATCATGAGAAACTCCTCCTTATTAAAACCATTATACCAAATTTGCCTTAAAAAAAACTCAACTCTCTGCATTTTATACTCAATGAAAATCAAAGAGCAAACTAGGAAGCTAGCCGCAGGCTGTACTTGAGTACGGTAAGGCGACGCTGACGTGGTTTGAATTTGATTTTCGAAGAGTTTTACATGAGATAGCTGAGTTTTCTTTTTATTTTAAGCTTATTTATGCGTATCCGTATTGAAGAACGACTGCTTCCACTGCAGCTTTTTCACGGTTAATCAAGTCAACACGCGCTGCAATCTCCTTGATTCCCATACCGATGTTACGGCTAAGAGCAAGGTCAGAAAGTTGTGGCTCAAAGAATTCCTTGTACTCTGCCAAGCGTTGCTGAGTCTTAAATACGTGAGCAGGAAGGATAACAAAGCTATCAAAGCTCATATCTCCTCCAAGGGCTGCCTTAATCCAAGCCCAGTTTTCACGCGCCCAAGACCATGCTGTTTCCTGAGTTGCTTGATGAGCTAGGAATTGGTAATACCAAGCAGACAAGTCTTGTGGTTTAACCACAAATTTGTCCTTCCAAGAAGCAATCAAGGTTTGGATATTGTTCGCATCTGTACTGTAGGCAAGAGCTGCTGCCAACTGACGTTTAAAGACAGCATCTGTTGCGTGCGTATAAGTATCAAGATAAAGTGCTAACAAGTCTTTGGTCTCATGATGTTTCATCTCATTTATCAGAACTTGTGAACGAATAGCTGCTGGAAGTCCTGCAAGATTCTCCTTGTGAGCCGCGAAGATTTGGCTAGCGACTTGACTAGCTTCTGCATCATTTGAGCGAATCATCATAGAAACAGCCAACTGACGAACCAATTCATCCTCATCTGATTCTCCGTCTTTAGCTGCAAAACCAAGACGGTCATAGTTGTGACGAGCCAATTTAGCAACCAAGGCTTTGAAGGCTCTTTCAGCTTCTGTTCCTTCATCGATAAAGCGCTCAAGAGCAGAAATTACTTCAGAAACAGCTGAAACGACAAGGTAAGATTCTTCCTTAGCAAGTTTATCAAGAACTGGGAGCAAGTCAGCATAAGAAATGTGCCCTGCCTCAGCAAGCAAACGACGTTCTTGGACGATTTGCAATTTGCTTGTGTTATCAAGATCAACTAGGTCAGCAAGAACAGCATCTAACAAGTCTCCTTGATAGTCTGTAATGTAGTGGGCTGTATTTTCTGTGTTGAGACGAAGTGCTGTTTTGTTTTCTGAAAGAAGAGCTGCGTAGCCAGGGATTTCGATACTTTCAGTTTCAAGTGTATCAGGCAAGCCTTTCCAGTTACTATTGAGTGGCACAACCCAGAGACGGTTCTTATCTTCGTGCTCACCGATGAAGAATTGTTTTTGTGAAATCTTCAAGACATCATTTTCAACTTTGACAGTGAGAACTGGATAACCAGGTTGTTCCAACCAAGAATCCATGAAGGCTGCGACATCACGTCCAGACGCTTGACCAAGAGCATCCCAAAGGTCACGACCAATTGTATTGCTGTATTGGTGTTTTTCAAAGTAGGCATGCAAACCTTTAGTGAAATCGGCATCACCTAGCCAACGACGAAGCATGTGCATGAGGCGACTTCCTTTGGCATAGACGATAGCTCCGTCAAAGAGCGTATTGATTTCATCTGGGTGTTTGACTTCGACGTGAACAGACTGTACGCCATCAGTTGCGTCACGTTCAAGAGCGTGAGGCACTCCACCTGTTTGGAAATCTTCAAAGATATTCCAGCTTGGCTCAATGGCATCCACACAGACATATTCCATCATGTTAGCAAAGCTTTCATTGAGCCAAAGGTCATCCCACCATTTCATAGTAACGAGGTTCCCAAACCATTGGTGAGCCAATTCATGGGCCACAACAAGGGCAACTTGTTGACGGCTGGCAAAGGTAGAGTTCTCATCCACAACCAAGTAAACTTCACGGTAGGTCACAAGACCCCAGTTTTCCATAGCACCAGCTGAGAAGTCAGGGAGGGCGATATGTAGAGATTGAGGAATTGGGTACTTAACTCCATAGTAATCTTCGTAAAACTCGATAGAGCGAACAGCGATATCCAGTGAGAAATCAAGGTTTGATAGTGGATGAGCTTTGGTTGAATAAACACCTACGAGAGTACCGTTTTTAGTTTTAGCCGTCACACCTTGCAAATCACCCGCAACAAAGGCTAACAAGTAAGAAGACATGCGAGGTGTTGTCTCAAACTTCCAGATACCTGTTTCCTTACGTTTTTCAACATCGATTTCTGGCATGTTAGACAAGGTCAATTCACCTTCTGCTTGGTCAAAACGAAGAGAAAGGTCAAAAGTCGCTTTGGCTTCAGGCTCATCCACACATGGGAAAGCTTCACGCGCAAAATGACTTTCGAATTGAGTTGACAAGACTTCCTTCTTGACTCCATCAACTGTGTAATAAGAAGGGTAAATCCCTGTCATGTTGTCTGTAATTTTTCCTGAGAAAGCAATAACCACTTCAACTTGACCAGCCTCAGCTAATTCAATATGAAGAGCTTCATTGTCATGATCAACTGTGAATGTGCGAGCTTCCCCTGCAACTTCTACAGAAGCGATTTCCAAATCTTTTTGGTGGAGGGAAATACGGTCACTCTGTGCTTGACCAGTGATGGTCACTTTCCCTGAAAAAGTCTTGGTCTCACGACTCAAGTCTAAAAATAAATCATAGTGTTCAGGAACAAATTGCTTAATAAAATGTTCAACTGCTTGCATAGTTTTCTCCTATTCTAAGTTTAAGAGCTAGAGCTCTTCTTCAAACAAACTTATTATAACATGTTTTGCCTAAGAAAAAAGGATTGGACAGCGATTTCCAAAACTTTCTTCCTTCTGCAGTCTACAGTGGGTAGACCTTGCGAAATTCTTCTAAAACAACCTTGCTTTCAGGTGTAAAAGTCAGTCCTGCTTCTCTCAGCCACTCGGCGAAACAATCCTCATGAACCTGACACCAATAGGCTAGGGATTTGTCACCTTCCCCTTCCTTAAAGGCATGTTGAGCAGAAACTTGATTGAAGGGCTGGACAGAAACCTTTGTAATTTCGACAATACAGACAGCCTGATTTTGACTATCTAAAATGACATCAAAAGTTCCTTCTTGAGGAAGAGACTCGGCTTCTAGTGCATAGAGGTCGTAGGCTGATGCTGTTGCGGTCTTTTCGCCTCTTAAAACCAAATCTGCCAAGAGATCGGCTTCCTCTCCAAAAGCCCAGGCATCGATTTCATCTCCAATCGAGGGGTTGATTTGCTTGTAGGCATTCCATATTTCTTGCGGTGTCATGGGTTTCTCCTTTGTAATTTCTTACTTTCTTCTTTTATATGTTTGAGATGATCTGGATGGTCAATCTCTAAATTAAAAACCTCTGGAATAGAACTATAGTGGATAATACATTCGATACCCAACTGATTCATTTTTTGTATAAAAGAAACATTCAGATATCCTGCTACAGCAAAGTCAATCTTTTTCATCCTTGCTTTATCCTGCATATCTCTTAGCATATCTAACATAATTGGACTTTCCATATCATGCCATTGACTGTTTCTCACAGTGGCAAAAATAAAAGAAGTCAAATCATTCATTCCAACTACAATCTTTGAAATGCCCGTTTCCAGTATCCTGTCCAAGTCGAAATACGCTGACGGTAATTCAATCATCGTGCCAACTTTCCCAGTAAAACCCTGCTGACGCAATACTGTGATAGCTTGCTTTAACTGCTCAGCATCATTGACAAAAGGAAAGATAACAGATAGATTTGGATTGGTTTGATAAACTTCTGTAACGACATGTGCTTCAGCCTGAAATTCATCCGGACACGCCAGCAAACGCCTAGTTCCTCTATATCCAAATAAGGGATGATTTTCATCAAAATACTCTTTAGTCCCCTTTAGACAATTAGCTTCTGTATTCGTTAATTCAGAAAAACGATACCAGATCTCCTCATCTGAGTACAAGGAGCAGATAGTATCAAGATAATCTTTCACAAATTCCTGACAACTTGCTAATAGGATATTTTGATTGAGCTCTCTCAACAAATATTCCCCACGAATCATGCCAACATGATGAAATAGTTGTGGGTAAACTTTTTCATCAAGTTTTTCGCCACTAAGGGCAAGTTGGTTTCTCATTATTCACCTTCCAATTCATGTAAGAAGTATTGCCCAGTTCTGGAAACCCTAATAATTCAGACTTAACCTTCAAGACTAGTGGCGATGCATTTTCTTCTGTGATCTCTTGAATATTCATCCAAATATATCCAAGTGAATCATTCGCACCATCAGACACAGCTTCCGAAATCGTAACTTGAGGTGCACTCTCATTCATTTCAACATCATACAAGGCCATGACATGGTGAACCATAAAGTTTTTTAACTCTTCCCTGACGAAAACATCGTAGATTCGAGGATTAGAGTAGTTTCTAACAGTAAATCCCGTCTCTTCCATAACTTCTCTAGTCAGCGTTTCCGTCAGTCCTTCACCTACTTCCTGGCTACCACCGGGTAGATCATACCGATGTTGATAAGGACCTCTCGTTTTTTCAATGCAGAGTAACTTCCCAATTTCAAAGCAAACAGAGTAGACTCCAAAGTGTCTTTTGATTTCAATCAGATCCTCCTACTTCAAAGACAAGCCACCATCTATTCTCAAGATTTGTCCTTGCATGGCGCTTGCTTTTCCACTTGCTAAGAAAAGGCTAATCTCTGCTACTTCCTCTGGATCAATCCAGCGCTTGATTGGTGTTTCACTAGCCACCCAGTCCGCTAAACCACCTGGCTCAAAGTCTGCAGCGGTCATAGCTGTCTTGACTGCTCCTGGAGCGATACCAAAGACCTGAATCCCAGTTTCAGCATAGTCTAGAGCCAACTGCTTGGTAAATCCAGCCAAAGCATGCTTAGATGAAGTATAGGCGTGACCACCACCTCCTGCTAGATTTGAAGCAATGGAACACATATTGATAATGGATCCTTTTTTATTCTCCAACATTTTGGTCAAATAATAGCGAGTCAACTCTACTGGAGTAACGTAGTTAATTTCAAAAATTTCTTGAATTTCCTGTGCTGTTTGTTCCAACAGTGGTTTGTAAGCATCCAAAACTCCAGCAGTATTGCACAAAACATCCACCCGAGGACACCAATCAAAAACAGGTTCCAAGTTCAAGGTCAAATCTCTCTGTAAAAAATGGAAATCACCCTCTAAGAGTGGATTTTCACCTTGGTCCACTCCATAAACTTGATAGCCCTTCTCTAAAAAAAGGCGAGCCTGAGCCAGGCCAATTCCTGAACTCACTCCCGTAATCAATACACGTCTAGTCATGCACTTCTACCCAATCTATCGCCAAAACATCACAAGGAGTTGGGCTCCACATAGAAAAACCTTCTCCTTCTCCTGATACGTTAATCAAAAAATAAGGAGTAACCTCTAGAGCCACACCATTTTGCTCGATAGTGTCAAAAAGTTGGACATAGTTTTCCGCACCTCCCCAACCAGTACGCACATATTTTTTCTTAACCTTTAACCCAGGCAGGATTTCTTCGAAAGTCATGTTATTCTCCTTTGATTCTACATTCTTCATTTAATTATAACAAAAAACCGTTGTGCAACGGCTTTTTGACTCATTTTAAATCAAAATCAATAAGCATTTTATAATTATAGTCATTTAGTTTTCAAAAAGCGCTCTAAATATTTGAAAATATTTGGAACTTCCCTTAATAAATCCGTCACTTTCTTTTTCAAGATAGCCCAAGCTTGCTCAATAGGATTCAAATCTGGTGAATAAGGTGGTAAAGGTAAGAAAAAGTGTTTATCTTGAAGGTAAAGTTCATACAAGATATGCTTGGGATGAAAACTAGCATTGTCCATAACAATGACATGAGGTGTATTCAAAGCAGGCAGGAGTTGCGTTTTAAACCACTCCACAAAGAAATCGATTGTCATACTTTCCTTGTAAATCATGGGAGCTATAAACTCTCCATCTACTTGTCCTGCAACAATCGAAGTCCGCTCAAAACGCCGTTCGCTAATCTTTTCATAGACTTTCTCCCCTCTAGGAGCCCGTGCATAAGGACGATAGAGATAGCGGTCGATTCCCGTTTCGTCAATATATACGACTGGTAAATCTTTTAGGTTATCCAAAATATCAAGAAACTCAGCGACTTTCTGGTGTCCTTAATCTGCTTTAAAGCTGCCCCATACTGAAGGAACAACACAATCAAAATGTGCCGCAATTTCCCGTAAAAAAGCGTCTGGATGAGCCTCTACAAAGGCTTTCAATTCCTCTAAAGGGATCTTCCGCTTTGTGACGACTCGCTTTTTCCGCTATAAGTGTCCTTGCTCACGTCTTTCTTTTCCCACGTGAAGAGAGTTCTGCCGCCAACATCAAAAACTTTGTATGTCTCGACATGTCTGTGTCCCTCTTTGATGTAATCTAATGCTCCTTGTTTAAAATCTCTACTATATGCCATAGCTTTATTATAAGATGCTTATTTTAAACTAAGCAACTATATCGTGGCTTGAACTGACTATTTTATATATTGTCTTACTTCATCCTCACAAAAATATATCAAAAATCAAAAGCGCTTAGGAAAAAACTCTATTTCATGAGAGAATATAATAAATCTTCCCACAATAAAACGCATAATATCAAGTTTTTTTGGCTCCTGATATCATGCATTTTCTGTTCTTAAAACCTTTTTGCTCAGTCTCTTGTTGTTACAAGTTCATCTTCAAAGTCCTTGATTTTTAGCAAATCTAAAATCAAATTTTATCCAACTGACCCTTCCATTTCATAACTAATCAAGCGGTTCAGCTCAACAGCATATTCCATTGGAAGCTCTTTTGTAAATGGTTCTACAAATCCCATAACAATCATCTCAGTTGCTTCAGATTCTGACAATCCACGGCTCATGAGGTAATAGAGTTGTTCTTCAGAAATCTTAGATACCTTAGCTTCGTGTTCCAAAGCTACTTGCGAGTTGTGAATTTCATTAAATGGAATAGTATCTGATGCTGACAAGTCATCCATGATAATGGTATCACACTCGATGTGAGAAACAGATTTCTTAGAATTTTTATTAAAGGTTACTTGTCCACGATAGTCAACCTTTCCTCCACCCTTAGCGATGGATTTAGACACGATAGACGAGCTTGTATGTGGAGCGTTGTGGATCATCTTAGCTCCAGTATCCTGGTGTTGCCCAGCATTGGCAAAGGCGATAGAGAGCATGGTCCCACGCGCCCCTTCTCCATCAAGGTAAACAGATGGGTATTTCATAGTTGTTTTGGCACCCAAGTTTCCATCAATCCACTCAACAGTGGCATCCTTTTGAGCTTTAGCACGTTTCGTTACCAAGTTATAGACGTTATCAGACCAGTTTTGGATAGTCGTATAACGCATGTAAGCTCCGTCCAATGCAAAGATTTCTACAATGGCCGCATGCAAGCTGTTACTTGAATAAGTTGGTGCTGTACATCCTTCTACATAATGGACACTTGCTCCCTCATCAACGATAATCAAGGTACGTTCAAACTGACCAGTATTTTCGTTATTGATACGGAAGTAAGTTTGAAGTGGGATATCTACCTTGACTCCTTTTGGTACGTAGATAAAGGTTCCACCTGACCATACTGCTGAGTTGAGGGCAGCCAACTTGTTATCTGTTGGCGGTACCAACTTAGCAAAGTATTGTTTAAACAAGTCTGGATATTCCTTGAGGGCAGAATCCGTATCTGTAAAGATAATCCCCAATTTCTGGAACTCTTCCTTCATATTGTGGTAAACAACTTCTGACTCATACTGGGCAGAGGCACCAGCTAAATAAGCACGCTCAGCTTCTGGAATCCCGATACGTTCAAAGGTTTCTTTGATTTTTTCAGGAACCTCATCCCATGAACGAGCTGGTTTATCAGATGGTTTTTGGTAGTAGATCAAGTCATCAAAATCAATCTCTGACAAGTCTGCTCCCCAAGTTTGCATGGGCATTTTTTTGAAGGTTTCATAAGACTTCAAACGGAATTCTAACATCCACTCAGGTTCTCCCTTAGCAGCTGATAGTTCACGAATGACATCTTCATTCAATCCTTTTCCTGTCGATAGGACAGGCTCTACATCATCATGGAAACCAAATTTATATTCACCAAGGTCAATTGGTTTTGGTTCTACTCTTTCTTCAGCCATAATATCCTTTCTTTCATTCTTCATTTCTACTGATTCATAAGACAAAAGAAACTTGCCTTACTTGTTTTCTTGATTTTCAATTGTTTTCTTGAGGGCGTTCCAAGCTAGGGTTGCACACTTGATTCGTTGAGGGAATTTGGCAACACCTGACAAGAAAGCTGCATCGCCAAGACTATCTTGTCTGTCATCTTTTTGCCCTTGCACCATTTCAGAAAAAATAGTCGCCAGTTCTAAGATTTCTTGTTTGGTTTTTCCTAAAACGGCATCTGTCATCATGCTTGCAGAGGCAGTCGAGATGGTACAACCTGAGTTTAGAAAAGCGATATCTTCCAAGCGGTCATCTACATCAAACTTGACGGAGAGATTGATAACATCTCCACAGGTCGGATTGTTGAGACTGATTTGCTCAGCATCTTCTAACTTCCCTTGGTGATGTGGATTTTTCGAATGGTCCGCTACCACTGCCATATAAAGGCTATCTAGTTTAGAAAGTGCCATTGAAAAACTCCTTTGTCTTTTGTAAGGCATCGACTAGCTTGTCGCAATCTGCCTTGGTATTGTAGATATAAAAACTTGCACGAGCTGTTGCTGGAACATCCAAATACTGGAGCAAGGGTTGGGCACAATGGTGACCCGCTCGAACAGCCACTCCTTCATAATCCAAAGCAGTCGCAAGGTCGTGCGGATGAAGTTCACCTAGGTTAAAGGCAATGACACCTGAACGTTGAGCCAAGTCCTGAGAACCGTAAATAGTCAATCCTTCAATCGCCTGCAGTTTTGGATAGACGTATGCAATCAATTCTTGTTCATGGGCTTCAATGGCATCCATACCAATCTTTTCCAGATAATCCACTGCCACAGCAAGTCCAATTGCACCTGCCATATTGGGAGTTCCTGCCTCGAATTTCCAAGGCAATTCCTTCCAACTAGCAGATTGCTCGTAGACGAAATCAATCATCTCGCCGCCAAATTCTACTGGGGACATTTGTTCCAGATACTTTTCTTTACCGTAAAGAACACCGATACCAGTTGGACCCGCCATCTTGTGACCTGAAAAGGCAAAGAAGTCCACATCCAAGTCCCGTACATCGATCTTCATATGAGGCGTAGATTGAGCACCATCCACCACCATAATGGCACCAACTTGGTGGGCCAATTGAGTAATTTCTTTGATTGGATTGACCACACCCAGGACATTTGAGGCGTGAGCAAGGGAGACAAACTTAACTTTATCAGTCAATTTAGCTCGCAAATCATCCATATCCAGAGCTCCATTCTTGAGATAGACATAGACAAGCTCTGCCCCAGTCTTACGGCAGGCTTCCTGCCATGGAATGATATTGGAATGGTGTTCCATGACGGAAATCAAGACCTGGTCTCCCTCAGTCAATACTTCCTCAGCGTAACGTGCTATCCAATTAAGACTGGTTGTCGTTCCTCTTGTAAAGAGAACTTCCTTTGTAGAGCCTGCATTGATAAACTTACGAATGGTTTCACGAGCCGCCTCATAAGAAGCTGTCGCCCTTTCTGCCAAGGTATGAACCCCACGATGAACATTGGCATTGTCCTGCTCATAATAGCGGTTAATCGTTTCCAGAACTGCTAGTGGTTTTTGTGTCGTCGCGGCATTATCCAGATAAACCAGAGGTTCATCGTTAACAATCTGGTCTAAAATTGGAAAATCCTTGCGAATCGCTTCTACATCTAACATAGGCTACCCCTTAGCGTTTTGACAATTTTTCTTCGATAGTCGCAATCATTTCATCGCGAACTTCTTTGACTGGAATCTCAACGATAACAGATCCAAGGAAACCACGAACAACCAAGCGTTCTGCAGTTGCCTTATCCAAGCCACGGCTCATGAGGTAGTACATATCTTCTGGATCTACTTGTCCGATAGAAGCAGCGTGACCAGCAGTTACGTCATTTTCATCAATCAAAAGAATTGGGTTGGCATCTGAACGTGCTTGGTCTGAAAGCATAAGAACACGACTCTCTTGTTGCGCATCCGCTCCCTTAGCACCCTTGATAATGTGACCGATACCGTTGAAAGTTAAAGTTGCTTTTTCAAGAATAACCCCATGTTGTAGGATATTTCCGATTGAGTTGCAACCATAGTTAGTTACGCGGGTATCAATCCCTTGAACCTGACGACCACTTGAAAGAGCTACAACTTTCAGGTCAGCATGACTACCGTTACCAATCAAGTCGCTATCAAAGTCAGCAACGACGTTTCCTTCGTTCATGACACCGATTGCCCAGTCAATACTTGCATCGTTGCCCAATTTACCACGACGGCTAATGTAGGCAGTAACGTTTTCACCTAGGCGGTCGATAGCAGCAAACTTGACTTGCGCACCAGAACGTGCAATTACTTCTACTGTGATATTAGCAGTTGCTTTGGCGCTTCCTTCACCGCGTGACTCTAAACGTTCCAGATAACTAATCTTAGAGTTTTTACCAGCAATAATCATAATATGCTTGTTAAATGGCACATCGCTATCGCTATCTTGATAGAAAATTCCTTCGATTGGTTCTTTAATCTCAACATTATCAGGAATGTAGAGAACAGCACCACTATTGAAATAAGCTGTATGGTAGGCTGCCAACTTGTCATCGTCATATTTAACAGATGACATGAAGAATTCTTCGATCAGCTCTGGAATTTCTTCTAAAGCTGAGTGGAAGTCTGTAAAGACGACACCCTGTTCAGCCAACTCAACTGGAATTTGCTCAAAAACAGTTTGAGTTCCTACTTGCACCAATTTCAAGTGATTATCTAGAGCTGTGAAATCTGGAACATTTGCTGATGGCTCACTTTCTGTAATCGTTCCATCACCCAGATTCCAACGGTGGAATTTGACACGCTCAATAACTGGTAATTCCAAAGTCTCAATCTTGTCAAAAGCTTTTTGACGGAGATCAGCCAACCAGCTTGGTTCAGCGTGCATTTCTGAAAAAAGTTTAATATTTTCTTTAGTCATTTACTTCTCCTAAAAGATACGAGGGAATTACAATTCTTCCTTGTAGTCGTAGCCAAGTTCTTCAGCTAGTTTTGCGTATCCTTCACGCTCCAAACGCGCAGCCAATTCTGGACCACCAGAAAGGACAACACGACCTTCCATCATCACATGTACCACATCAGGTGTGATGTAGTTCAAAAGACGTTGGTAGTGAGTGATAATCATAGCACCAAAGCCTTCACCACGCATGGCATTAACACCTTTAGAAACAACTTTAAGGGCATCAATATCAAGACCAGAGTCAATCTCATCCAAAAGGGCAAAAGTTGGTTCCAACATCAAAAGTTGAAGAATCTCATTACGTTTTTTCTCACCACCAGAGAAACCTTCGTTGAGGTAACGCTCAGCCATTTCTTCTTTCATGTTGAGCAATTCCATCTTCTCATCCAATTTAGTGATAAACTCACGAACTGAAATCTTTTCATCATCTTCTTTACCAGCATTCATAGCTGCACGAAGAAACTCAGCGTTAGTAATACCAGGAATTTCTGATGGGTATTGCATAGCAAGGAAAAGTCCCATACGCGCACGCTCGTCAACTTCCAACTCAAGGATGTTTACGCCATCAAACAAGACCTCACCTTTGGTAACTTCATAGTTTGGATTTCCCATGATAGCGGCAGAAAGAGTCGACTTACCAGTACCATTTGGTCCCATGATAGCAGCGATTTCTCCTGTTTTCAGGGTCAGGTTAACCCCTTTTAAAATTTCTTTTCCTTCAATCTCAACGTGAAGATCTTTGATCTCTAATACTGACATGATAGTTCCTTTCTTTTTCAAGACCTTTACAGTTCTTACTGGAAACATACTTGATTTCCCTAGAAAATACGGTAAAAGGTCAATAAATATACTTTTATAGTATAACAAAAAAAAGCCTAAAAGGCTTTGATTTTGTCTAGAAGCTGAGGACTAGTCTTTTCCTTTTAAATGCTGGTCAATGACGTCTACAATCTTGCCCATCAAGTAACTAACTCGGAAATTTCTAAAAAGCAAAATGGCCCAAAAGGCTGCCATAATATAACGACCAGTCATCCAAGCTTCATTGAAAAAATAGGTCTCAGCAGCTGTAAACAGTGCGATGATAATAAATTGTTGTCTATTCATAAACTTATTGTATCATGAAATCTTTCTTTAGTCTTCCTCTACCTTCACTTTATCAGCCAAAAATTCAAATCCTTCTGGAATCAGACTTTCTTCTGCTTCTTTTTCAGTTTGAGAAGATTTTGCTTTGACTGAAAAGGCTGCGCGAACTTCTTTCCATTCCTCCATGGAAATAGCTAAAATCTCAGGTGAAAAACCTGCTGCCTGACTGAGGATGTTACCAAACATAGTGTTGAGATTGTCTCGTTTCATGGTTTGACCAGCATTGAAGTTAGACTCAAAAGCAAGAATAGCATGGTGTTCATTGGCCGCAACCGGTTGAGAACCAACTAGCAGAGCCTTATCAGGACCTCCAAGACTTTCAATCACCTCTCCCCAGGCATTCTGCAAGCGAATCAGATTTTGACGTGCTAAATCAGGATTTTCGACGGCCTCTTGTAAAATAGATTGCACTTTATTGCGATCCACACGATAGCCTGTCTTGCCTGCTGCTGGTCGACTAGGAGCTGGATTTGTTGGCTTGGCTACGGTTCCCACATTTGCGAGTTCTTGTTTAAGACGCGAAACTTCCTGTCTCAATGCAGAAATTTCATGTTCAACTGCACCAGAAAAAGCTGGTTCAAGCTTAATCTCTGCCAAACGGATAGTCATCATCTCAGCATAAATCTTGGGCTGCAAACTAGACTTAATATCTGCTAAACTAACTGTCGCCAAGCGAATCATTTCAAACAGATTTTCTTGAGGAAGTGCCAAATTTTCTACAAAGACTGGACTATGATGAGTGTTTTCTCCACCTGTTTGAACAATTAACAAGTCTCTTAAATAGTGCAAAAGATCGGTCACAAAACGAGTCATGCTCTTACCATTCTCAAAGAGAAGATTTAAGCAAGCTAAGGCTTTAGGAACATCCTGCTGAGATAAGGCAGCCACATAATCATCCAAGGCTGACAGGCTAATGGTGCCAGTAATTTCTTCAGAGATGGCAGTCGTCAATTCATTTCCCTGTGTCAAACTCAGGGCTTGATCCAAAATAGACAAGGCATCTCGCATTCCACCTTCAGCCCGTCTGGCAATGATTTCCACAGCCTCTGGTTCAGAACTGATATTTTCTTTTTCTAAAATATAGTGGATATGTTCCTTAATATCCTGTGTCTTAATCGATTTAAACT
Organism: Streptococcus mitis; assembly: GCA_018364455.1. Classification (GTDB taxonomy): domain Bacteria; phylum Bacillota; class Bacilli; order Lactobacillales; family Streptococcaceae; genus Streptococcus; species Streptococcus mitis_BR. Next base: position 14,284 of record JAGZLW010000001.1, read on the forward strand.
CAAAACGTTGCACACGAGATAAAATCGTAGCAGGAATCTTGTGCAATTCAGTAGTAGCCAAAATAAAGACCACATTCTGTGTTGGCTCTTCCAGCGTCTTTAGGAGGGCATTAAAAGCCCCTGTAGACAGCATGTGAACCTCGTCTATGATATAAACCTTATAACGGGCAAGACTAGGGGCGTAGGTAGATTTATCACGAATTTCACGGATTTCATCGACCCCATTATTAGAAGCTGCATCCATTTCGATGACATCTTCTAAACTACCATCCGTCACTGCTTGACAAATATAGCAGTTATTACAAGGTTCCCCACCCACTTGATTTGGACAGTTCATAGCCTTGGCAAAGATCTTAGCCACACTGGTTTTTCCCGTTCCACGAGGACCAGAAAAAAGATAGGCATGACTTATTTTCTCTTGCTCTACAGCTTGTTTAAGAGTCTTAGCAACAACTTCTTGACCAACCAACTGGGAGAAATTTTGACTTCTATATTTTCGATAAAGTGCTTGATACATTAAGCTTTCTCCTCAAACATTGTAAAGTCCCATTCTGTCTTTTCAAGCAAAATAGCGACAAATTGTTCCAAATAATCTCGATCCATAGCATCATAATCATCAATCTCTGAAGAATCCAAATCCAGAACTCCAAGTAATTGACCATTCTTTACCATCGGCACAACAATTTCACTTTTAGCTCGACTATCACAAGAAATATAGTTGGGATAAGTTGTTACATTACCAACCAGAACAGTTTCCTGAAAATGAGCTGCCTCCCCACAAACACCTTTTCCCAGTGCAGTACGGATGCAGGAAACACCTCCTTGGAAAGGACCTAAAATCAATTCCTTTCCATCGAACAGATAAAAGCCTGCAAATACGGTATTAGGGAAGCGTGATTTTAGAAGAGCGCTGGCGTTGGAAAGATTAGCCAAAACATTGGTTTCACCATCCAATAAAAAAGTGAACTCCTCATTTAACATTTGATAACGTGATTGTTTTTCTGATTCTAACATAGAACTATTATATCAAAAAAGACTTACAGACAAAAGAAAAATCCCTTGTTTAGGAAACAAAGGATTTTATGAATTTTCAATTTGATTACAGTTCGATATCACCGAACAAGTCAGCCATTGAGAATCCTGTTTGTGTTTCTGGAAGTTCGAAATCACGTTTTTCTTGACGTTTTGGACGACGTGGACGAGCAGCACGTTTTTCTTCTTTTTGTCCTTCTTCTTGAGCTGGACGCTCTTCAAGAGCTTTGATAGAAAGTGATACGCGCTCTGCATCTGCGTTAACTTCAAGAACTTTAACTTGAACTTCTTGACCAACTTTAAGAGCTTCTTTTGGATTTTCAATACGTTTGTGTGAAATTTGTGATACGTGAACAAGTCCATCGATACCTGGCAATACTTCAACAAATGCACCGAAGTCAGTCAAACGTTTAACTGTTCCTTCTACTACATCACCTTTAGCCAATTTTTGCTCAACGCCATCCCATGGTCCAGGTGTTGTTGCTTTAAGTGAAAGCGATACGCGTCCTTCTTCTTCGTTAAGATCAAGGATTTTCACTTCAATTTCTTCACCAACTGTTACAACTGATTTTGGTGATACGTTACGCTCGTGTGACAATTCAGTCAAGTGAACCAATCCGTCAACACCACCAAGGTCGATAAAAGCACCGAAGCTTGTGATACGGGCAACTTTACCAGTTACAACATCACCAACAGCCAATTTACCGAATACTTCAGCGCGAGCTGCTGCTGTAGCTGCTTCAACAACTTCACGACGTGAAAGGATGAAGCGGTTTTCTTTAGCGTCAACTTCTTTGATTTTAGCGTCAAATTCTTGACCTACAAAACGCTCAGTGTTACGTACGAAACGAGTATCCAACATTGAAGCTGGGATAAATCCACGAACACCTTCAAATTCTACTGAAAGTCCACCTTTAACGGCACGAGTTCCTTTAACAGTAACAACTTCTTCTTCGCGACCAACAAGTTTGTCCCATGCTTTGCGAGCTTCAAGGCGTTTTTTAGATACAAGGTATGTAACTGTATCAGTATCTTTACCAACTACTTGACGAAGTACAAGAACATCCAATACTTCTCCTACTTTAACAAAGTCATTGATATCTGCATCGCGATCGTTTGTCAATTCGCGAAGAGTCAAGACACCTTCAACACCAGTTCCAGAGATTGCAACGTTAGCTTGAGTCGCATCAACTGTCAATACTTCAGCACTAACAACATCACCAGTCTCAACTTGGCTAACGCTATTTAGCAAATCTTCAAATTCGTTCATCTAAAAAATCCTCCAACAATCAAGTTTTTCTTAAACTTGACATACTTATAATTTTTTCCTAAGCACCCGCAAGGACATGTTCATATCGTTCACGTCTTTCAATTATAAAAATAAAATACCCTAAGATATTTTGCTTTTTATCTTGATTATTACCTAAGAACTGGGGTAGCTGGATTCGAACCAACGCATGAGGGAGTCAAAGTCCCTTGCCTTACCGCTTGGCTATACCCCATTGATGAAATGGAGAGAGAGGGATTCGAACCCCCGAACCCGAAGGAGCGGATTTACAGTCCGCCGCGTTTAGCCTCTTCGCTATCTCTCCTACAATCAACATGGACTATTATATCATGAAAATTTCAAAAAAACAAGACTTATTTTGCTAAATTATAATTTTCAATCAAAATTTCCACAGCTTTTTCCAATTTTTTATAAAAACTATCGACATTCCCATTCTTTATGATGGCAAATTGTCCGTCTAATTCGGCAATTTCTCCGATAACTTTTTTACCAATGGTCAAGGTATAACCTTCAAAACTGTCTTTTCCTACATTAACTTTAGCATCTGCTACTTGAATTTCGATTTTTTTATCTTTCTTACTCATTTCATACCTCTCTTCACTTTTTCTATTTTACAAGAAAATCCCAAAACTAGCAAGAAAAAACTCTATATCATTCCAAGTCTGATATAGAGTTTTCTGCTTTATTTAATGTGTTTTTCTAGTTCTTTTTGGTACTTACCGTTTGATTCCAATTTTTCTTTTTGCCATTTTTTCAGTGCTTCTTCATATTCTTTTGTTGTAACGATATCTTTTTGCAATTTCATTCCTTTAAAGATATATGGGTCACCTTTAATACCAACTTGTGAGTATGGTTTTGAGAATGGCACGACATTACTTACAACTGGAGAACCACCAGATGAAGCTGTTGGCATCAATAATGAACTATCTGTCAACCAAGCTTGAGCCTTGGCATATTTTTCATAGCGTTCTTCAAGATTTGTAGTTTCTGAATCTGCATCATCCAATAATTTCTTATATTGGTCCAAACCAAGTTTAGCTACAACATCCTTATCTTTACCTTTAGTAATACCGAGATGCTTCATGGCAGAACCTGATTTAGGATCCATGATATTCAAGTAAGATGCTGGGTCTTGATAACTTGGAGCCCATCCTGTACTGTTCAAATCATAATCTTTTTGAGAAGGAACACGCGCTTGTGAAGTGATTGTTTCCTTTTCATTATCTGTCATTTGAAGAACGTCGATGACAACATTTTCAGCACCAAGAGTTGATTCGATTGACTGTTTGAAAGAGTTGCTTTGTTGAACGGCGATGGTATCAGTTTGTTCAACTGGAACATCCAAGTGAATTGGGAAGCTTACCCCTTTAGATTCCAGGTCTTTCTTAGCTTTTTCAAAGGCTGCTTTAGCCTTGTCAGGGTTGTAGATAGAATCCTTACCATCCACTAACTCAACGCCTTTCCATTGGTCACCATAGTTCACCAACTCTGCTTGAGCGATTTGACCAAAGTTTTTACCACCTGCTTGCACAAAGTTGTCAGGAACAAGGCTGTTACGAATAATCTTATCCGCACCGTCTTCACCATTTAGCTGGGCAGCATAAGAATGGCGGTTGAAGGCAAAGTTGATAGCCTGACGGAAGTCCTTATTAAGCATAGCTTCTTTTGTAGAAGTCTTTTGTTCTTCACTTGTTTTCGCAGTTTTATTATATGACTGACGATTTACGTTAAAGGTGAAGTAATAGCTACTTGAGTCCTGTGGGCTATAAGTGATTTTATCTCCGTATTGTTCCAAAGTAGAAGCAAAGTTTGAGCTACTTGGGAAGAGACGGGCTGTCGTATATGCACCTGAAGAGAAGCTACGAATCAAGGATTCCTGATCAGAACCATCGTAGTAGGTCAATTTGATTTTCTCTATTTTTACCTTTTCTTTATCCCAGTAGTTTGGATTTTTCTCGTATTCGATTAACGATTTAGAAGTCAAGGTCTTCAAGATATAAGGACCATTGTAAAGAATTCCTGCTGGAGTAACTGCTCCATAATCTTTACCTGATGCCTTCAAAAACTCTTCATTTACAGGCAACATCGTCGCTGTTGTAACTTTAGAGTTCCAGAAACTTTCTGGTTTGTTTAGGGTATATTCAACTGTATAATCGTCCAAGGCCTTAACACCAACTGTAGAGAAATCATTGGTCTCACCAGTCATGTAGGCATCCAAACCCTTGATTGAATTTTGGATGAGAGAGACACCGTCTGACTTACCGTCAGCTACGTGTTTTAGTCCTGTTACAAAGTCATGGGCCGTTACTTCTGCATATTCTTCACCTTCAGAAGTGTACCATTTAACTCCTTTACGAAGTTTGTAAGTATAAGTCAACCCATCTTTTGACACAGACCAATCTTCAGCCAAGGAAGGAATAACATTTCCGTATTGGTCGTTTTCCATCAAGCCATCAACCACGTTCCCGATGACATCTGTTGTAGATGTACGAGTCGCTATACTATAGTCCAAAGATGCTGGATCTACTGCATAGACATATGAAAATGTTGTCGGTGCATCTGCTTCTTTATCAGCTTTTCCACAAGCCACTAAAAGAGCTGTTGTGCTCAGGACCACTCCTGCTGTTAAGAGCCACTTTTTCGATTTCATCAAAAATCTCCTTTTGTTTATTTTAATCTACTTTTACAATCCAACCTTCTGGCGCTTCAATATCGCCAAACTGAATTCCTGTCAATTCATCATAGAGTTTACGAGTCACAGGACCTACTTCTGTTTCGCTATAGAATACATGGAAATCATCACCGTGCTGAATTCCACCAATTGGCGAAATAACTGCTGCTGTACCACAGGCACCTGCCTCTACAAAACGGTCAAGCTTATCAATTGGGACATCCCCCTCAATAGGAGTTAAGCCCAAGCGGTGTTCTGCCAAATAAAGCAAAGAATACTTGGTAATAGATGGCAAGATAGAAGGACTCAATGGTGTTACAAACTCATTGTCAGCTGTAATTCCAAAGAAGTTAGCTGAACCGACTTCTTCAATCTTTGTATGAGTTGAAGGGTCTAGGTAGATAACATCTGAGAAATGACGTGATTTCGCCAATTTCCCTGGCAAGAGACTGGCAGCATAGTTCCCACCAACCTTAGCCGCACCTGTACCATTTGGAGCGGCACGGTCGTATTCATCCTGAATCAAGAAGTTGGTTGGAACCAAACCACCCTTAAAGTAATTTCCAACTGGCATGGCAAAGATGGTGAAAATATACTCTTCTGCTGGTTTAACCCCAATAATATCTCCGACACCAATCAAAAGAGGGCGAAGATATAAGGTTCCACCTGTTCCGTATGGAGGTACATATTCTTCATTCGCACGAACAACTGCCTTACAAGCTTCTACAAACATGTCTGTTGGAACTTGTGGCATCAAGAGACGGTCACATGTACGTTGCAGACGTTTGGCATTTTCATCAGGACGGAAAAGTTGAATACTGCCATCCTTAGTACGATAAGCTTTCAAACCTTCAAATGCTTGTTGACCATAGTGAAGACTTGGAGAAGACTCTGAAATATGCAAGGTTGCATCTTCTGTAAGTTCTCCTTGATTCCATTGTCCATTTTTAAAATGAGCAATATAGCGATAAGGTAAATTCATATAGGAGAAACCAAGGTTCTCCCAATCAATCGTTACTGTCATATTCCACTCCTTATTCTAAAAACCTATTTCTTATATTCTACACTTTTTTTCTAAAATAGCAAGTATATTTTGTAATTTTCAGAAAATTTCTTCAATAAAAAGAATCTAAGGTATCTGTCGTAATGAATCCTATATGGAGATTGCATAAAAGACTCAAATTATCCTTCTATCTCGTTTAGTAAAATCTATTCAATAACTGAACTTATTTTTGACATACATAGAGCCCGTACATTAATATTAGTAACCTGTTTCGACAGAGATATGATAAAATGAACTAAAGATAGTACACAATGTGGTGCAGTCATCTTATACCATATTCAATAGATTTACGTAAAAAAAGTTCTTGCCTATTGTAAGCGAACAGGTAGTATAACAGAAGCATCATACGTTTTCCAAATCTCACGTAATCCCATTATCTAAAAGAGAAAATAAGTGATCTAAACCATCAAGTAAAAGGAACAAAACCAAGAAAAGTTGATAGAGACAGACTTAAAAACTATCTTACTGACAATCCAGACGCTTATTTGACTGAAATAGCTTCTGAATTTGGCTGTCATCCAACTATAGCGTATTGAATCTAGAGTAGTACATTACGGTTGCTAAAACATTTCTAGAAAAAATTGACTTTCTCAATCACTTTGTTCACATCTTATTTCAATCTACTATACTATCCACTATGCTCTCAAAGCTATGGGCTACACTCGAAAAAAAGAATCACACCTACTATGAATAAGCCCCAGAAAAAGTAGCTTTATTTCTTATTCCTCCCCACTCACCTGAGTAAAATCTTATTGAGAAAACCTGGGCTCATATCAAAAAGCACCTCAAAAATTGTCCTACTCTTGTTTCAATCCGCTGTGTTTCTTATAAAAAACAAAAGGATTAAGGGAGTGAATTTCCTTAATCCGAGAGTCTCTTAAGCCTGACGCTGACCAAAGTCCTTAATCATCTGCTCCATTTCTTGTCGACTCGGAGTTGTCAACATATACAGGTAATCTCCTTGAAGTTCCGCAAAGGCCGCTGGCATGATTTTTTTAACCTTGAACTGCTGGCTATATTTGTCAAGCAAATCCTCTTCTGAATAGACATAGTGGGCATTGGCACGGCGAGAAGTAGCCAAACAATACTGCGCTTCAAACTCTGACACTGGGAACTCTTCTCCTGCGACAATGGCTGCATAGCCACGATAGAGGTCCAAGGAATGGGCAAAGTTATAAACATCAATGGTAAACCCACCTGCAGGACGGTTATTGTACTCAATGGCAATATAATCATCCCCCTCACGGAAGAACTCAATATGGAAGAACCGTTCTTTCATACCAAATTCCTTGACAATTGCCTCACCATATTTACGTAATTTAGGATCCATATCCTTGAGAACGTAATAAGAATTGTCCATCTTGTAAATCATGAGATCAAGCGGTGTATAGGCGTAGTCAAAGGTTGTTGAGAAGACAATTTTACCATCCTTGTCCACAAGACCATCAAAGGTACAAATTTCGCTAGAGGTGACAAATTTCTCAAAGAAATAAACAGTTGAATGATCCCACTCAGTCTTGAAGTGATTGATATCGTCTTCTGTCTCAAGCTTAAAGGTTGCGGCCGCCCCCACTCCATTATCAGGTTTGGCAATCATTGGAAGGCCGATTTCTTTTACTACTTGATCAACATCTGCTTCCGTCTTGATAACAGCTCCAGGGACCACAGGGACACCTGCTTTTTTGAAAAGCTTCTTCATTTCAGACTTAAATTTCGTCTTTTTGAGATCCTCTGGTTTGGCACCAAAAACATTGAATTGCTCACGAAGACTTGCATCCAACTCTAACCAATATTCATTGTGGGATTCAATACGGTCAATCGGGCCATGTTTATAAAAGAGAAAAGCAACTGCACGTTTGACTTCATCTATGTTCTCAAGGTTATCTACACGGAAATACTCGGTCAGGCTATTGCGCAAGGGTTCATCCAATTGCTCATATGGTTCTTGGCCAATCCCCAAGACGTTGATTCCTTTATTGGCTAGTTCTATGGTAAACTGTTGAAAGTTTTGTGGATAGTAGGGAGAAATAACAAGGTAATTCATAGATAACTCCTTTTATAAATAGAGATTTCTAAGGAAATAAGGCATTTGTTTGCGCCACCATTCCCAGTCGTGGGCGACATCGTGTCCCCATTCAGCAAACCAGGCTGGAATTTGTTTCTGGTCAAAGGCTTCTTTGAGCTTGTAAAAGGATGGTAAACCGTCTTGTTCCCAGGCTCCAAGACCCGTACACAGCACAATTTCTGCCTGACGATAACGATCAATAAACCAGCCGTCGTTCTGGTTCCAGATATAATCTACTGGCGAATTTTGGTAAATGGCATCGTCATTGTAGTAATCGCCGACAAAGAAACGTGCGTCGTAAACACCACTAAGAGCAATCACCTTGGTAAAGACATCTGGATGCTGGAGGAAGAAATTGAGTGCATGATAAGCGCCCATCGAACAACCTGTCGTCATCATACCATCAAACCAACCTGTCTTGTGCTTGATAAAAGGAATGGCCTCCTCAATCACATAGTGCTCGTAGGCACGATGCATCTCCGCCTGGTCATGACCATTTTTCCAAGTGGCCAACCAGCTCTCACTATCTACACTGGATAGGGTAAAGAACTGAACACGGCCTTCCTCGATAAAAGAAGCACAGGCATCAATCATGCCAAAATCATAGTATTCATTGTGACTACCACCTGATGAAGCAAAGACCACAACTGGAATCCCAGCATGACCATAACGGTTAAGGTACATTTCACGGTTAAGATTGCCACTCCAGTGGCTAAGGTTTTCAATATGCATTGGCCTTCTCCTTTTCTAACTTACCATTTCTCTGCAAAAAATCTCAGACAGTCTGGTAAATTTTCCGACCAAGGGATTTCACTATGGATGGCACCAGACTGAACTTTTAAGACAAGATTGCCCAAGTGTACTCCCCCTGCTACCAAATCATGGTAATAGCGAAGAGACGAATCGATATAGGCTTGTTTGATATTACCTGCCATCAGGGTCTTGTCCGTATCATCTGCTTCTTCTGTTCCAACATAGATAAAGATACGCTGGTCAGGCGATAGTTTCTTGCGCTCGATATAACGATTAAAGGCTTCTTGATGGAGCCAGTTAGCAGATGAAAAGACCCCGAGGCAGCCAATTTGGTCTTGGTATTCCAAACCGATAAACTGGGTAATATTTCCGCCTAGTGAGGAGCCAATCATAGCCGTATGCTGGCGGTCAGCTTTGGTACGGTAGGTCTCATCGATAAAAGGTTTGACCACCTCCATGACAAACTCAGAATATTCCACACCCTTACCGCCAAACTGCTGTCCCGGAATAGGAGATTCTTGGAATTTCCAAGCCGCATACTCATTCATCCGCCCCATACCATCATTATCAATAGCAACGACAATCATGCGACTGATATCAGGATTTCGCTTGATGGCTGGGATAATCTTCCACGAGTGACCAATGAAAGATTCTTTACTATAAAAGACATTTTGCCCATCATGAAAGTAAACAACAGGATAAAAACGATCCGTGTCTTTCTCATAATCTTTAGGCAGAAGAACACGAACACGGCGCTCCTTACCAGTGTAAGGAACCTTGAGTTTGTGTTCTTTCATTTTTAAATAAAAGTAGGATTGATTCATTGTCAGAAAACTCTCTATATTCAAAATTTTATTTTATTATATCACAATTATAGAAAAAAAGTTAGTTTTGCTTCCACTTTTGGAATTAAAAACTAACTTTTTCATCTATTTTTCTATATTCTTCTGGATTTTCTGATTAGAGCAAATTATCAATCAAGTCATCCACTTCATCTTTTTCAGCCTGCGGTGTAATCTCAGTAATCATGATTCCAGCCACAGCTCGCTCAACTAAACCTTCAACATCCATACGTGCTTCATACTGCTCTGCATTCTTAATCTTAGGATTAGTCTTTGGACGATCTGGCGCAAAAATGGTACAACAGTCTTCAAACGGTTGGATTGAAATGTCAAAGGTATCGATTTCCTGGGCGATGTCAATGATTTCTAACTTGTCCATAGTAACCACAGGACGAATGATGGGAGTGTTGGTCACAGCGTTAATAGCCTGCATACTTTCAAGAGTTTGACTGGCTACTTGACCTAGGCTTTCCCCATTGATGATAACTAAACCATTTCGTACCTCACGAATACGGTCAGTAATACGCATCATAAAACGACGAGTTAGAGTCATCAAGTAAGCTTCTGGCGCTTTAGCCTTGATTTCCTCTTGAATCTCTGTAAAAGGCACTTCGATAAACTGGATATTGCCCCCAAACTTGGTCAATTTACGAGTCAAATCCTGTGCTTTTTTAAGAGCACCAGGACTGGTGTAAGGTGGGCTGGCAAAATGAACAGCCTCAATATCCACTCCACGTTTCAAAGCAAGATAACCTGCTACAGGTGAGTCAATCCCTCCCGACAACATAAGCATACCTTTACCTGAAGTTCCAACTGGCAAACCACCGGCCCCACGAATAGTTTCATAAGAAATATAAGCAGCTTCATCACGAATCTCCACCTGAAGATTGATATCAGGATTTTTCATCTGAGCTTGCACATTTGGAATTGCTTCAAAAACAGCTCCTCCAAGCGTTTGGTTGAGTTCACGACTGTCGAGTTCAAAGTTGTGGTCGCTACGCTTGCTAGAAATCTTAAAGGTCATTCCTTCCTTGTAGATGTCCTGCATAATCTCTTGCACAGAAGACTTCAGAACTTCTACAGATTTTTCAACCTTATAAACAGGGGAAAAGTTTTGAATTCCAAAAACTTGTTTGAGCGATTCTGCTACTGCTGTGTAATCCGCGCCATTGAGGTATGCATGGGCACGATCACGATCTGCGGTTACCTTAACTTGGGGATAGATAGACAAAACGTCTGAAATATTATTGCGAAGTTTATTGATGAAACGCATACGGTTTTTGCCCTTGGTTGACAGCTCACCGTAGCGAATCATAATTTCTGAATACTGCATGAATGCTCCTATCTTACTTTTCTAGTTTGATTGTAAATCAATTTTAACTTGGTCAAAAACTGCTCGACCTGACTCATATCATTTTCAAGGTCTAGACTAAGACGCACAGCTGACTGAGCTTTATTCTTGTCCACTCCCATGGCAATCAGGGTTCCGGCTGGTTTTCCTGCCTTAGATGAACAAGCTGAGGTCGTTGAGATGAAAATATCATAGTCTTCAAAAGCGTGAACAATAACCTCACCACGAACACCTTTGATTCCAAAAGTCAGGATATGAGGGGCAAAGTCTTCCTCATCTGAAAAGACAAAAATATCTGGATAGTCCAGAAGTGCTTGACGAATCACTGCCTTCATCTGCCCAGTCTTGCTTGTAAAGAAATCTAGCTTTTCCATAGACAAACGGAGGGCCTTAGCTGTTGCTGCAATCCCTGCTACATTTTCAGTTGTCGAACGGTAATCACGCTCCTGACCACCACCAGTCAACAGTGGCGTAATTTTCTTACCAGACTTGATATAGATAAAACCAACACCACGAACTCCGTGGAACTTGTGACTAGAAAAAGTCGCGAAATCCACTCGTTCTGTCAGATACTTTTCAGTCGGAATCTTGGCAAGTGCCTGAACCGCATCAACGTGGAAGGAAATAGTCGGTTTGTCTGCCAATAGTTTTGAAATAGCCTCAATGGGCTGGATAGAACCGATTTCATTGTTAACTGCCATGATGGAAACGAGGGTCGTATCTGGTCGTATCAAATCTGCTAGCGCCTCAACATCCACAAATCCTTTCTCATTAACTGGAGCAAAATCCACTTCAAAACCTTGAGATGTCAACCAAAGAGCTGATTCCTTGACTGCTGGATGTTCAATGGCTGATACGATGATGTGCTTGCCAAACTGGGCTTTTTCAAAGGCCACACCCTTGATGACCCAGTTATCTCCTTCTGTCCCACCAGATGTAAAGAAGATTTCATCACTTTTCTTACCGATTAAATCTGCAATCTGTTGACGGGAAGCATCTAAAATTCGTGTTGCCTGGTCTCCCAAACGATGGAGACTAGATGGATTTCCTAAAATTTTTGAAGCGACCTGCATATAAGTTTCAAGTGCTTCAGGATAGGGCTTAGTCGTCGCCGAATTATCAAAGTAAATCATGTTTTCTCACGCTTTCTAAAATCACTCCTTCTATTGTATCATGAAACGGAGCTTGCGACAAGAAAGGGCAATTCCTCTTTTTTTAAGATTTTTTTAAAGAAATGCGGTATAATAAATTTTAATTAAAGGAGAGAATGTATGTCTAATTATCGTAGAACTTCAAAACCAAAAACAGAACACATCAAAAAAGGCTTTACAGTCTTTCAAAAAACCGTTGCTACAATCGCTAGTATCCTTGGCTTGATTACCGCAAGTATCACTATCATGAACGCCTTGGATAATAACAAAAATACTAAAAAAGAACCTACGACAAGCCAGACGACAACTATTGTCAAAGAAATTCAAAAAGAATCCCCTAAGGAAAATACTAGTCCCAATAAGGAAAATCACACCACTCAAGAAAAAACACAACAAGAAGAAACGCCAAAATCTAGCGTCAAGGAAGAGAAAAAAGAAGAGCAGAAAACAGCAACTCAGGATTCTTCTACTCCTACTCCAAGTAAACCTGCTACTGAAAACGAAAAACAGGTCAATCCGCCAACTTCAGAAAATAAAAGCAATCCTCAGTAAGCACATGATCTAAGAAAAAATCAACTCAAAAAATAAAACTGCGCAGTAACTTCTGTCTTGACCACAATCAAGCTAAAGAGAGACTGTGTTTTTGTATAATTGATGTTTTAGATGCTAGATTCTTGACCAATTTTGTGAGATTCATACTCATAAAGATGAATCCTAGCGATGTTATGACAGTTTATTTATTTCTAACATAAACTCTGCACATGCCAAAAATACTCTCTCATCTGCCCCAAAAGGGAAAATATCCATTTTCTGTTTGACATAAATTCAAAAGCCTTCTTCACGCAGAAGTTAGTAACCCTTTTACATCTGACATAAATAACCTAGTTCAACCACTTCATAGGCATTACTTCCTGTTCTATTCTTATTTCATACTCTTCGAAAATCTCTTCAAACCACGTCAGCATCGCCTTACCGTATATCTGTGACTGACTTCGTCAGTCTTAGCTACAACCTCAAAACAGTGTTTTGAGCAGCTTGTGGCTAGCTTCCTAGTTTGTTCTTTGATTTTCATTGAGTATCAATTATAAACCATGGCATAATAAAACGAGCATATCCAACTGATACATCGCTCGTTTTTTTTTTTGCTATTTTAGAGGTGATTTTTTGCTCAACCTCTTTTTGCTTACTAAAAATTAAAGAATTCCATAGCCTGTTTGAAAAGCAATTCAGTATACTCTGGGTCTTCTTGGGCAATGGTAACCTGATCTTGAATCATTTCCAAGTCATCCGTTATCATGCCATCAGCTCCCAAATGAACTGATTTATCAAAGGACTCTGAACTATTAATTGTCCAAACATACAATTTCTGATCGGTATTCCAAAGCTTGTTGACAAAATTTTCATCCAAAGTTGAATACTCCATGGTATAACCTGTAGCCTTGGTTCTTGGAAAGATACTATTGTAAGGTAGAATGAAATAAACTGGAATTTGTGAGTCATAGGCCAACACCTGGTCAATCACATGGTAGTCTAAGGACTGCATTTGGTGACCATTCTGCTTAAGAACCGTTCCATATTTTTCCATAAAGCGTTTCATCATATCTGGACTATCTTTTCGACTGGTTTTAATTTCAATAAGGAGTTTCTGATGCAATTCATTGGCTTTGTTAAGGTAGTCATCAAAACTAGATACCTTGGTATGATAGCTATTTTCTGAAATATCAAGTTTGGTTAATTCTTCCAAAGTTAGATCCTGAGGATTGGCATTAACTCCTGTCAAATTCTTGACATTAGCATCATGCATCATGACAAACTGGCCATCTTTCGTTTCCTGAACATCTGTCTCAACGAAATCTGGAGATAACTGAGCGGTTTTTTCTAGTGATTGGACGGTATTTTGTACACCATTCTTATTGGATACTCCCCTGTGAGAGATAATCAAAGGTTTATTGGCAACTGGAGCTTCTAAATAAACATAACCCTCAAGAGTGAAAAAGATACAAGCACATCCCATCACTCCCCATCTCATCCAGTGGTCTTTCTTTCTCCTTGGTGTGATTTCTAGTTCCTCCCCTGTCAAAAAGGAAACAAACTTAATGAGAAAGTAAGTCAAGGCCATATAGTGGAAATTCTTAATCAAGACAAAGTTGATCATTCCCAGCACAAGAGATTCCCTGTGGGTCAAACCATCCATCAGTGTCTGACTTGCCAAGATTGGAATCAATAAAAGAATGAAAAATAGGTACGTTTTGACGATAATCCAAAGCAAGTTCCAGATATAAAACCAGGAGTGCTTTCTTGTCTTCTCTAGACTGTATCTGACTGCTTCTTTGACTGTTTTTTTCTCAAATAAAAGCTGGGGTAGGGCAAACATCAAACGTATTGAAATGTAGAACAGCAACAAGGCTAGAACAGTGATTACCAAACCGACCAACCAGTACTTATCTTCTATATAGGCTACTATGAATTCCGGAATGACAATTTTATTGAGGTAATAAATCTTTAAAATCTTTCGAATCAATGGAAAGAGCATCATGACATAAAAGAAGATAAAGGCCATTTTGGAAATCGTCACTTGCCTCATAAACAAGAAACTTTGACGAAAGACCTTGCGACTGTACTCCAGCAAGGTCCTCCTTTCGTGATAGAGGAGGTGTCGAGCTCCGATAAAGAGAAGTCCTATCTGGTAATAGGCGATCAGTAAATTAACAATTACCAGAACAAATAAAGCAAGACTAACAAATGGCGACCCTTTTATAATGGCAAAAATATTGTTGTATGAAAGAAAGAGATAACCTGTCTGACGGAGTAAAAGTCCAGCAATCCAAGAATTAAGTGGTAACCAGACAAACTCAATCATCATGAATATCAAGAAAAAGAGAAAGAGAATTTTATCTAGATTAAAGTAGATTTTCCTAAAACCTAGATTTTTAGGTTTTTCAGGTTTCATAGGCACTCCTAGTCAAATAATTGAGACAAGTCCAAGCCTCCAAAAGGATTGTTTGAAAGACTGCTTTCTGTCCCTAATAATTCTCTAGCTTGATCCGACTCTAGGAAGGACTCGTAAACACGCGCTGTCATACGAGCATCCTCTAAGCTATTATGAGACTGACCTTGAAATCCGAGAAATGAGGCAACAGTTTGCAATTTGAGATTGGCAATACCATGTAAATCCGAACTCCGACGTTCAAAAGCTTCATCATACAAATCCACCTTATACTGCTGGCTATAGTCTAAACCATGCTCTGCTAGAATAGGCAAATCACTTTTAGCAGCATTGTATCCAACCATGGGTAAAGAACCCACAAAAGTTTGGAATTCTTCTAAGACTTTCTCCACTGGTGGAGCATCTTTTAAGGTCTCAGCTGTAATCCCTGTCAAACCATTGATAAAACTCTTTAGAGGCACACTAGTATGGACATAGGAATCATAGGCATCGATTTCCTGACCATCTCTAAAACGCACTGCCGATACTTGAATCAAGTGTGTTTGTCCTTCGTGCTGATTAAATTCTAAATCGAAAGCAATGTAATCTTCTAATCGTTCCATTCTATACCTCTCCTATACTGTTATTTTATACTCTTCGAAAATCTCTTCAAACCGCGTCAGCTTCGCCTTGCCGTAGATATATGTAACTGACTTCGTCAGTCTTATCTACAACCTCAAAGCAGTGCTTTGAGCAGCCTGCGGCTAGCTTCCTAGTTTGCTATTTGATTTTCATTGAGTATTAATTGAGCAACTATACTATTTAGATTAGAAATAAAAGAAGCCATCAGGTTAGCATGTAACCTAAACAGCTCCTTGATTATCCTCCAAATAAACGAGCAAAAAAGCCTTTCTTAGTGGATTGGACTTCTTCTTTTGCTTGGTCCAGCTCTAGCTTAAGATTTTCTTGATCCTTCATGGCTTGAAGAGTCAATTGTTGCTGCTGATCAAGTTGTTTGTCTTTCTCAGCAATCTGACGGTCTTTGATGCGCATCTGCTCGTCTTTTTCTGATAACTGACGATCCTTGGCTTTTAATTGTTCATAGAGACGAAGAATTTCTGCATTCTTCTCATCAACCAGAATCTCCATCAGTTCACGTTGCTTGACATCTTCACTGACAGGCTCATCTTCAAAAATCGTTTTTTTATAGATTTCTTCTAGCTTAATCAAGCCACTTCTGGTAACGACTGTTACCCCTTTGTCATTTTTATCTGTGTCTTCTTCTGGTAATTCTTTGACACGGTTATTGATTGCTTGGCGAGATAATCCTAAGACCTCTGCAATCTCACTGACGGTCATTTCAATACTCATAATATCCTCTGAAACGTTTTCTAGCTTTTCTTTACTTAAATCTTATCATAAGCTAGAAAAACTGTCAAATTTTCGCTTAATTTAAGGCCTTCAAAAAGGCTAATAAGACTTGAGCAGAGCGACGTCCAGCTTCGATAATAAACTCATCAAAAGAGATGTTTGCTTCATGGTTGGCATTATCACTCATAGCTCGAATGACTAAAACTGGAAGATTAAGGGCATGCGCTGCCTGAGCAATAGCTGCCCCCTCCATCTCAACAGCCAAAACATCTAGAAAATGGGACTTAATCGCTTCTATCTTGTCATTTCCTGCAACAAAACTATCTCCTGTAGCAATCAAACCAAGATGCCAGTTCTGATCCAATTGAGATAGACTCTCTTGAATTTTGGCAACAAAGGTTTTATCTGATTCGAAATACAGCGGTTGTTGCGCCATTTGTCCATAAGCATAGCCAAAAGCTGTAACATCCACGTCATGATAGGCTAATTTGTCAGCAATCACGACATCCCCAACAGCAATACCTTCTGCTACTGCCCCAGCTGATCCCGTATTAATAAGAGCATCCACTTGGAAATGATCAGCTAAAATCGCCACACTCATAGCAGACATCACCTTACCAATTCCACTTTCTACAAGAACGACTTCATGAGAGGCAATGGTTCCTGTGTGATAGGTATTGCCTAAAACAACTTGCTCTTGGGCATTGTCTAGATGCTGGACCAGATAAGCCAGTTCTTCTGGCATAGCCGCAATAATTCCAATTTTCATTTCAATTCCTTTTCTATTACAAAAGTTTCATTGCTAAGACAAGCAAGATCAAGAGAAAGATGACTGCAAATAAAATCTTATTTAATTTAGAATTGAAGACATTTCTCTTGGTATTTTCAATGCGACGGCTTTTATGAATAGACGGTTCGACCTGAATCTTCAAGGTTTCTTGGCTAAAGCCATGATCCTTAGGATTGGCATAACCAAAACGGGAAGAAGAGGTTGGTAAAATCTTGGTCTCCTCATCATCTAGCAAAGGGGGACCCGAAATTTTTTCGCCTCTATTAGCTCTTTCAATCATTTCATCCGTTAATAAAGGTTTACCCATACTGACCTCCTCTATTTTTTGTTCAATTCCCAATACTGAACAGCCATAATTGTCTTGGCATCACAGATATGACCTGATTGGATTAATTCCTTTGCTTCTTCTAAGTTCACTTCAAGGACTTCCAAGGTCTCGTCTTCATCCTGCGGACGTGGATTTTCCACTTTTGTCAAATCGCTTGCTAGATATAGTTTTAACTTTTCATTACAAAAGCCAATGGCTGAATAAAAGTCATACAAGAGTTCTAATTTCCCTGTATAGGCTGTTTCTTCCTCTAATTCACGCAGAGCTGCTGCGACAGGGTCTGTATTTTCTCCTACTTCCAGTTTTCCGGCTGGAATTTCGTAAGAGACTGCCTCAATGGCTTTGCGGTACTGCTTGACCAAGATGAGTTTTTGTTCATCCGTTACTGCTAAAACACAGACAGCCCCATTGTGGAAAATCAAATCCCGTTGGGCAACTCCTTTGCCTTCTGGTAATTCAACCTGGTCTTGAACTAGTTTAAATATTAGTCCTTGATAGATTTCTTTTCGACTAAGCGTTTTTTCTTCAAATTCCATGACAAACTCCTACTGATTATTAGGATGATGAGGAAGGCGTGTTGCATATTCGTCTTTATTGACCTGACGACCGCGACCAATCGCAATCGCATCCGCTGGCACGTCTTTGGTAATAGTTGAACCAGCACCAACGAGGGAATTGTCACCTAACTCAACTGGAGCAATAATGGTTGAATTTGAACCAACAAAGACATTGTTGCCAATGACTGTCTTGTATTTGTTTTTTCCGTCATAGTTGACTGTAATGGTTCCTGCACCAAAATTAACTTTGCTACCCACTTCACAGTTTCCGATATAAGTCAAATGACCAACCTTGGTATTCTCACCAATTGAAGAACCTTTCACCTCAACAAAGTTACCAATATGAACTTGGGCACCTAGAGATGAACCTGGGCGAATGTGGGCATAAGGACCGACTGTCACTCCGTCAGCAACACTACTTTCTTCAATCATAGAGTTTGTAATGACAGCTCCTGCTCCGATAGTGCTATCCACTACATAAGTACCATTTGTCAAAACAGTCTCAGCACCAATTTTCGTGTGCCCCTTCAAGGTAACATTGGCTTCGATTTGAACTTCAGGAGCAATCTCAACATCAATATCGATATAAGTTGCTTCTGGATTGACAAAGCTGACCCCATTGACCATGTGATAATGATTGATGCGACGACGCATGACTGACTCAGCAGTCGCAAGTGCCACACGGTCATTTACCCCAAGACTTTCATCAAAATCTTTCAAAGTATAAGCGCCAACTTTTTCACCAGCTTCACGGAAAATGCCAATGACATCTGTAATATAATATTCTCCTTGAGCGTTATTGGTATTAATATTTTTCAAAGCCTCAAACAAACGCTCGTTATCAAAGACGTAAGTTCCAGTGTTGATTTCCTTGATTTGTTTTTCAAAATCTGTGGCATCCTTCTGCTCAACAATGCGAAGAACTTCAGCATTGTCATTACGTACAATTCGTCCATAGCCAAAAGGATTATCCGTTTCAGCAGTCAAGATAGTGGCCACATTTTTATGATTGATGTGGAAATCAATCAAATTTTTCAAGCTTTCACCTGTGATTAAAGGAGTATCTCCTGCAATGACCAAGGTGTGACCTGACAAACCTTCCAAAATTGGCTCTGTCATCATAACTGCATGGCCAGTTCCTAACTGTTCAGATTGAGTCACAAATTCTGTCTGTCCAGCCAAGACCTCTTCAACCAATTCTGCCTTATGTCCTACAACTGTTACTGTCTTTTCAGGTTGGATAGCTCCCACACTACGGAAAACATGTTCCAACATAGAAATACCTGCAACCTTGTGCAACACTTTTGGCAAATCAGATTTCATGCGAGTCCCTTTACCCGCTGCTAAAATAATGGCATAATTTGACATAATCTTCTCTTTTCTCTAGAAATTCCCTTTTATTATACCATATTTCAAATCATTCCGCGCCCTTGAATGAAAAAATGCTCCCAAGTCCTTTCCTTAACCCATTTTTTGAGTATTTTTTTTGATTTTTTCTCATTTTTAAGGTAAAATTATGAGATATGAGAAAGAAAATTAATCCGCTTATTTTATTTGGTTTTTTTGGGATTATGATTTTCATTTTAATCCTGAATCGCCCTCGTTTTGAGGACCATCCTGTAAAAACAAAGTCAAATATCGCGCAAGTAGAAACACAAGCGCTACACAATATAGATAAACCGGTAATTGATGTTTCTGGTTGGCAGCGTCCTGAGGAAATCAATTACGATACTCTCTCCCAAAACATTTCTGGAGCTATTGTTCGCGTCCATAGTGGCGCTCAAACGTCCAAAGAGAACGATGCTGCCTTTGTTAATGGGGTAGATAAGGCCTTTAAAACCCATATCACGGAGTTTCAAAAACGAAATGTCCCAGTTGGTGTCTATGCTTATTTAGCTGGAAAAAGTGTCCAAGAAATGGAAAAAGCCGCTGAAGTTTTTTATAACGCCTCTTCACCATACAGCCCTAGTTACTATTGGCTAGACGTGGAAGAAAAAACCATGTCCAATATGAACGAGGGTGTTGAAGCCTTTCGAGCAAAGCTAGAATCACTTGGTGCTAAAAACATCGGAATCTACGTTGGTGTATACTTCATGGAAGAACACAGTATTGATACAGGCAAATTTACGTCTGTTTGGATTCCTTCCTATGGTTCAAATACTGGATTTTTCGAAAGCAAACCTAATACGGACTTAGATTACGACATCCACCAATACACATCTAAAGGAAAAATTGCTGGCTTTGACCACGATTTAGATATCAACGTCATCTCTTCCTTAAAAAACAAAGAAGAAACCTTTAGAAAACTCTTTTTAAAACCTTAAAAGCATTTGTTTAGCATTTGCTTTTTCTTTTTGTGTTTGATTGTGATACAATATAATAAGGATTTTTTGAAATAGAAATAGTTGGAGGAAAAATATGCTCTCATGGTTAGCACGCTTTATTAAAGGGATTGTGATTGCTCTTGGATTTATCCTACCGGGAATTTCCGGAGGGGTTCTAGCAGCAATCTTAGGCATTTACGAACGGATGATTGGCTTTCTGGCCCATCCCTTTAAAGACTTTAAAGAAAATGTTTTGTACTTTATTCCAGTTGCCATCGGTATGCTTCTGGGAATCGGCTTATTTTCCTACCCGATTGAATACCTGCTTGAAAATTATCAGGTCTTTGTCTTATGGAGCTTTGCGGGTGCCATCATTGGTACAGTTCCTAGCCTTCTCAAAGAATCAACTCGAGAATCTGACCGAGACAAGATTGATTTAGCTTGGTTCTGGGCAACCTTTATCATTTCTGGATTAGGACTCTATGCCTTAAATTTTGTTGTTGGAACCTTAAGTGCCAGCTTTCTTAGTTTCGTCCTAGCTGGTGCACTGCTGGCTCTTGGCGTATTAGTTCCTGGCCTCAGTCCATCAAATCTACTTTTGATTTTGGGCCTCTATGCTCCTATGCTGACAGGTTTTAAAACCTTTGACCTATTGGGAACTTTCTTCCCGATTGGAATCGGAGCAGGTGCAACTCTCATCATTTTTTCAAAATTAATGGATTATGCCTTAAATAACTACCACTCACGCGTCTACCATTTCATCATCGGTATTGTCCTATCAAGTACTCTTTTGATCTTGATTCCAAATGCAGGAAACGCGGAAAGTATCCAATACACTGGCCTTTCTCTTGTTGGGTATGTCATCATCGCCTTCTTCTTTGCACTGGGAATCTGGCTTGGTATTTGGATGAGCCAATTGGAGGATAAGTATAAATAATGGCAAAAAAAGTTAAAATCAAAAAAACATTAGTGGAACAAATCCTATCTAAAGCAGGTATCCCACATCAGGGGATTCAAATCAATGCCCTAGAAGGAGAGCTTCCTCAAGGTTATGGACGAGATCAGATTTTCAAAACCTTGGCTCTTTTGGGAGACAAGACAGGACCGATTATTGGAATTGTGCCTATCACTCAGCACTTGTCTGAAAAGAAATTAGCTAAAATTTCTGGCAATAAAAAAGTGAGCATGATTCCACAAAAGGACTTGGAAAAAACAACTGGTTACATTCATGGAGCAAATAATCCTGTCGGAATTCGTCAGAAACACAATTATCCCATTTTTATCGATAAAATCGCTCTAGACTTGGATCAAATGATTGTCTCAGCAGGCGAAGTTGGTCACAGTATTATCGTCGCACCACAAGATTTGGCTAGCTTTGTAAAAGCTGACTTTGTAGATATATTGGAGGACAGCCAAGAATGAAACTCTACTTTGTCCGCCACGGTCGTACCGTCTGGAACCAAGAAGGACGCTTTCAAGGTGCTAGTGGTGATTCTCCCCTTCTTCCTGAATCCATTGAAACCCTAAAACAACTTGGCCAATATCTCAAGGAAATTCCTTTTGATCAGATTTATTCAAGTGATTTACCTCGAGCGGTCAGATCGGCTGAAATTATCCAAAGTCAACTCCAGACACCCTGTCCTTTAGAAAGCGTCTCTAATCTCCGTGAATGGCAACTGGGTAAATTAGAAGGTTTGAAAATCGCAACCTTGGAATCTATTTACCCGCAACAAATCAAAGCTTTTCGATCTAATCTTGCGCAATTTGACACTCAAATGTTTGGAGCTGAATCCCTCTTTAGCACAACACAACGGACCATTCAATTTATCAAATCACTCAAAGATAGTCCAGCTGAGCGTATTCTAATTGTCGGTCACGGTGCCAATCTTACTGCCAGTCTTCGTACTCTTCTAGGATATAAAGAGCCACTTCTTCGTAAAAATGGCGGTCTAGCAAATGCCAGCCTGACCATTCTAGAAACCCATGATTTTGAAACATTTACTCTCGATACTTGGAATGATACTTCCTATCAATAACAGAACTTGATTTTATCGTCAAGTTCTTTTTAGTTTTGAAAGATTATCCGTGAATTTCTTGGCTATTTATGATAAAATGGGAGTATCGCAAAAAATGACTCATCGTATTCAATTTTGAGTAAAACTAGGAGGATCCCATGTCAACAGAACATATGGAAGAACTAAATGACCAGCAGATCGTTCGCCGTGAAAAAATGGCTGCGCTCCGTGAACAAGGAATCGATCCCTTTGGAAAACGCTTTGAACGTACTGCAAATTCACAAGAATTAAAAGATAAATTTGCTGACCTCGATAAAGAACAATTACACGATAAAAACGAAACAGCTACTATCGCAGGACGCTTGGTAACCAAACGTGGTAAAGGTAAAGTTGGATTTGCCCACCTTCAAGACCGCGAAGGTCAAATCCAGATCTACGTTCGTAAGGATGCTGTCGGTGAAGAAAACTACGAAATCTTCAAAAAAGCAGACCTTGGTGACTTCCTTGGTGTCGAAGGTGAAGTGATGCGTACAGATATGGGAGAACTCTCTATCAAGGCGACTCACATTACACACTTGTCTAAGGCACTTCGTCCACTTCCAGAGAAATTCCACGGTTTGACTGACGTTGAAACAATTTACCGTAAACGTTACCTTGACTTGATTTCTAACCGTGAAAGCTTTGAACGCTTTGTCACTCGTTCAAAAATCATTTCTGAAATCCGTCGTTACCTTGACCAAAAAGGCTTCCTTGAAGTAGAAACACCTGTTCTTCACAACGAGGCTGGTGGTGCTGCTGCCCGTCCATTTATCACTCACCACAATGCCCAAAACATTGATATGGTGCTTCGTATTGCGACTGAGCTTCACTTGAAACGCCTAATCGTAGGTGGTATGGAACGTGTCTATGAAATTGGCCGTATCTTCCGTAACGAAGGAATGGATGCTACTCACAACCCTGAGTTCACTTCTATCGAAGTTTACCAAGCTTATGCTGACTTCCAAGACATCATGGACTTGACTGAAGGCATTATCCAACATGCTGCTAAAGCTGTCAAAGGCGATGGTCCAGTCAACTATCAAGGTACTGAAATCAAGATTAACGAACCATTTAAACGTGTTCACATGGTGGATGCTATTAAAGACATTACTGGTGTCGATTTCTGGCAAGATATGACTTTCGAGGAAGCCAAAGCTATTGCTGCTGAGAAGAAAGTTCCAGTTGAGAAACACTACACTGAGGTTGGTCACATTATCAATGCCTTCTTTGAAGAGTTTGTTGAAGAAACCTTGATCCAACCAACCTTTGTCTATGGACATCCAGTAGCTGTATCTCCACTAGCTAAGAAAAATCCTGAAGACGAACGCTTTACTGACCGTTTCGAGCTCTTCATCATGACTAAGGAGTACGGTAATGCCTTTACTGAGCTCAACGATCCAATCGACCAGCTTAGTCGTTTTGAAGCCCAAGCTAAAGCCAAAGAACTTGGTGACGATGAAGCAACAGGCATCGACTATGACTACATTGAAGCCCTTGAATACGGTATGCCACCGACAGGTGGTTTGGGAATCGGTATCGACCGTCTCTGCATGCTCCTCACTGATACAACTACTATCCGTGACGTATTGCTCTTCCCAACAATGAAATAAGCACTTATCCTCTGGTACTTGCCAGAGGATTTTTTGATGCAAAAAGAGACTGAGTAAAAACTCAATCTCTACTTTTCACTTCTTTGCTTGCTACATCGTCACCGAACCATTTCTGGCTGATTTCTTGGAACTTCCCTTCTTGGTAAAGTTGAACAAAAGCTTGGTTTAAAGCTTGTAGTAATCTTTTATCAGCTGGTCTAACTCCGACTGCAAAAGATTCACTTTCAAATCCAGCTGAAAAGACATTATAGTCATTTAATATCCCCTCAGACTGAAGATAGTAATTAGCATACACTCGGTCAATCAACAAGGCATCAATTCGATCATTTTTCAAATCAATCAAGGCCTCATTAAAACTCTGGTACTGATTGGCCTTCTGGTCTTTGACACGATTTTTCAATAAATCTGGCTGTGCCTCAAAGTCTAGATAACCAGAGGATCCGGCTTGGGCCCCCAAGGTCTTATCCTTCATATCCTCTACTGAATGGATCTGCTGGCTTTTTTTCGTTACCAGAACTTGCTGATTTTCCATATAAGGAATGCTAAAGGCAACTTTCTCTCGGCGTTCATCAGTGGCAGAATAGCCATTCCAGATGGCATCTATGGTTCCATTTTGCAGTTCCGTCTCCTTCATATCCCAGTCGATTGGCTGAAATTGCACCTTAAAACCTAATTTTTCAGAGACAGCTTGTGCTAAGTCGATATCAAAGCCCGTATATTGGCCATTCTTTTCTTCAAATCCCATCGGTACAAAGGTATTGTCAAAACCAATGGTTATACTGCCTTGCTCTTGATACTTATCCCAGTTATCCTGCTTTGGATCGCTAGCCTTCTGAGTACAAGCCGTTAAAAAGAGAGTCAGGAACGAAACCAATACCAAAGCAATTTTCTTATTAGTCATCGGCACCTCCTACTTGGGCTCAACCTTGAGAATCTGATCTGCGATATTTTCAGCGAATTGTAAATCGTGGGTAACCACAATCTGCGTCATCCCAAGTTTCCTATTTTGCAAGATCAGTTTTTCCACTTCCAAGCGTAATTCTGGATCTAGGGCCGAAGTTGGTTCATCGTAGCCAATGATTTCTGGGTCAATCATCATAGCACGCGCCAAAGCTACCCGCTGCTTTTGCCCACCAGATAGTGAGAAAGGATAGGCATCTGCGTGCCCTGCTAGTCCTAACTGTTCCAAGAGATCACGCGCCTTCTGCTCAGCCTCATCCTGCTTCATTCCCTTGGTTTTCACAGGAGATAAGGTCAAATTGTCTAGAACTGATAAATGAGGGAAAAGTTGAAAATCTTGGAATACAAATCCCAGTAAATTCCGCTTCTCTAATTCATCCAGTCCTAAAGTTTCTCCATTATAAAAGATTTGCCCTGAATCAATGGTTTCAAGACCCGCAAGCATACGTAAGAGAGTTGTCTTACCTCCACCAGAAGGCCCAACGATAGCCAAGATTTGCTTTTCAGGAATGCTTAGACTGAAATTGGACAAAATTTGCTTTTCACCAAAACCCTTATTGATATTTCGTAATTCTAACATGGTAGCCTCCTATCTATAGTAACTGTACTTCTTCTCAACTTTTTTGGCAAGAATAGTCACAATACCAATCAAAATCAAGTAAATGGCTCCTGCCAAGAACATAGGAACCAGACTAGCATCACGGTTGGCAGCTGTTCGACTAGCCAAGATAAGATCTGAAATTCCTAGAGCATAGACCAGAGAAGTATCCTTGACCAAACTCATAACCTCATTAAAGACACTAGGAAGAACGATCTTGGTCACTTGGGGCAAAATAATATAGCGCACTGTGGCAAAATGACTGAACTTCAAGACCTTAGCAGCCTCATATTGACCTTTAGGAATGGTATCAATCCCTCCACGGAAAATTTCAGCAAAGTAAGCCGCATAATTCAAAACAAAGGCAATGATAGCCGCAGGAAGGCGATCTAAACGGATCCCAATACTTGGTAGCACATAATAGATAAAAATCAATTGCAAAAGCAAGGGTGTGCCCCGCATGATCCAGATATAAATGTTAATAAGATGATGGAGGAGCTTCCAATGGACTTGCAAGGCAAAGGCAATTAAAACGCCCAAGGGAATAGAAAAAATCAAGACCAGCACAAAAACCTGTAAAGTCATGCTTGCACCGCTCAATAAACTCGGTAATATCTCAAACAAATAAGACATACTGACACCTCCTAAAAATAATTGCTCCTATTATAGCATAAATAAACTAAATAACCAACTATTTTTGTAAAAAAATTCTTTTTTCAATAGAAAAAATACAGTGTCTTGAAGCTAGAATAGGACAACACGACTTATAAAGCCTTGTTAGAAATTTGATTTGAATTCTCTAATCAATTTGTTCACACTCTATTTCAATATATTATAATTTACAAGTAAAAGAAAGGGCAAACTTTGCCCTTTCTCGATCTTAGCTTCTATTTGTTACCGTTAACTTGACTGATAATTGGAGTTTTATCTTCTTTACTGTGATGGATTTTCTTTTTTAGCTCGTGCCAATCTCAAGGCACGATTTGGATTGAGACGATTAAATAGTTCTTCCAATTTCTTTTCATTCCAAACATCTGCAGCGGAAACGAAATTTCCATCCGCATCTCGGAAAGATATCGGTTTATCTCCCATACCAGTCTCCTAGTCTACAAATTCAAACTCAAATTTACCAATGCGGACTAAATCTCCATCCTTAGCACCACGCGCACGAAGAGATTCATCAACTCCCATACCACGAAGTTGGCGAGCAAATTTCATGACTGATTCGTCACGATCAAAGTTGGTCATATTAAAGAGTTTCATCAGTTTTTCACCAGAAAGCACCCATGTCGCATCGTCATCACGACTAATTTCAAAGGCTTTTTCTTCCTCATCAAATCCATAATAAGCTTCTTCTTCCATATCTGACTCGTCGTAGAGCAAGAATTCTGGTGTCTTGTCTAACAATTCAGCTGTAGCATCCAAAAGCGTAGCCAAACCTTGCTTGGTCAATCCGGAAATTGGGAAGATAGCTGGTAACTCTTCAAATTCATCATAGTTTTCAGCCAATTTTTTCTTAAATTCTTCAAGATTTTCCTGACTCTCAGGCATATCCATCTTATTGGATACAATAATCTGTGGACGCTCCATGAGACGAAGATTATACGACTCCAGCTCTTTATTGATGGCAAGATAATCCTCATAAGGATCACGGCCTTCGCTAGCTGACATATCAATAATATGAAGGATGACACGGGTACGCTCAATGTGACGGAGGAACTGAGTTCCCAAACCAACACCTTGACTAGCCCCTTCAATCAAACCTGGTAAATCAGCTACTGCAAAGGATTCACCTGATTGGGTGCGAACCATACCTAGATTTGGCACAATGGTCGTAAAGTGGTAGGCACCAATTTTAGGTTTAGCAGATGTGATAACACTTAAAAGTGTTGATTTCCCTACAGATGGGAAACCTACTAAACCGACATCTGCCAAGATTTTTAGTTCCAATTGTAACTCACGTTCCTGACCTGGTTCTCCATTTTCAGAGATTTCCGGTGCAGGATTTTTTGGTGTTGCGAAACGAATATTTCCACGTCCACCACGACCACCGTGGGCAACGATAAATTCTTGACCATGTTCAATCAAATCTGTCAAAACCTTGCCAGTCTCTGCATCACGAACAGTCGTACCTTGTGGTACTCGAACTCTAAGGTCCTCAGCTCCACGACCATGCATCCCTTTGGTCATCCCTTTTTCACCAGAATCAGCCTTGAAATGGCGATTATAGCGGAAATCCATGAGGGTACGTAGACCTTCATCTACAACGAAGATGACATTGCCTCCACGACCACCATCACCGCCCCAAGGACCGCCATTAGGGACATATTTTTCACGGCGAAAGGCAACCATGCCATCACCACCATTACCAGCCTTGACCTTGATCTTAGCTGTATCTAAAAACATACTCATTTTTTCTTCTCACTTTAAAAAAGGGCTGGGAAATCCCAGTCACTAAATTTTCTTGAATCTATTTTATAGATTACTGAGGGCACCAATTGCAGTTGCAAAAATTCCCAATAAACTTGCTACTAGCATGATAATCACGATAAACAAGGTTATTTTCTCAAACATAGTTTTTTTACGATTTCCATTATCTCCAAATGCCATTTTTATCTCCTTCGTTACATTCTATTTTCTATTATCTTAGCATGAATTGAGCTAGTTTTCAATAGTCAGTTGCTACTGGCGCAATAATCCATAAAATGATATAAGCTACAATTCCCGCTCCGTAACAGAAAGCAAGGACACCCCATATTACGCGAACGATAGTTGGATCTATATCTAGATAATAGGCCACTCCAGCACAAACACCCGCAATCTTTTTGTCACGCCCACTTCTCATTAATTGTTTTTTCATAGCTGTTCCTCTTTCTATTCTTCATGGTCTTTCCAATAATCTCTTATGCTGATCAACTGTGTTTTTGAAGCCTTCAGCATGCGTCTAGAGCCTTTTACGGGTACAGCAACCACCTGTTGCGGTAGATACAAAACTGTTTTAAAAATACGCTGACTGACCGTATCATCTTTGGCTAAATCTTTCTGGAAGTTATTTGAAATAATGGCATCCAGATAAAACTCATACACTCGTTTCCCAAAGTTTTCAGCTGAAATCTCGTACAACTTCTCTGATAAAGTATGCTCATTCATGTCTGGTGTTGCAATCAGGGCCTCCAGAATAGCTCCAGCCAAATCATGTTCACCGTAATACAAGGTTCCAAACATTTTATCACTGATCAGATTGTCCAGATAAGGATTTCCATGAGCAATGACAGGCGTTCCACTGGCTAAGCTTTCCAAGTAGGTCAAGCCTTGGGTTTCACTTGTCGATGCCGAGATGAAGAAATCCGCCGCCTTATAGTAAAGAGCTGTCTCACTAGGAGCAATCATCCCTGTAAAGACAACAGAGTCTTGAATCTCTAGTTTCTGGGCTTGCTCTTTGAGGTCATCCAGATAAGGACCATCCCCAGCTACCACCAGTTTAACCTTGTCTTCTTCTTTCAGAACTTCTGCAAAGGCTGCTAATACTGCTTGAATATTTTTTTCATAGGAAATTCTGGAAAGACTAAGCAACATCTGTTCATCATCTTGAATCCCTAGTTTACTACGTAGTTCTTTCAGATTTTCCTGCTTGATTTCTGGACGCTCAAACTTAGCTAATTCAATCCCAGTTGGAATGACTCTCTTTTCCACCTTGACCTTATAGTCAGATAACAAGTCACGGACAATCTCACTCGGGCAAATAACCCCATCCACATCGTGCAGGAAACCTCTGACCAGATACTTGACCATACTAGGACGAATCAACATCCCCTTGGCAATATAATGCACATAGTCTTCGTACTGGGTGTGATAGGTATGGATGACTGGAATCTTCAATTCACGCGCAATCCAAATTCCCAACAAGCCAAGAGAAAATTCTGTCTGAGTATGTATAATATCTAGTTGATATTGTTTAGCAATTTCAAGCGCCTTGCTGAATCCTCGATAGGCAAAGCGACGATCCTTAAAAGCAAAGAAAGGAACGCTTGGAATGCGGATAATTTGCCAATCTTCGTAGCGATTGACATCCTTATCTGTCGTCGTAAAGATAAAAACAGCATGTCCCTGCTTTTCAAGTTCGGTTTTCAAGGTTCGAATACTGGTCGCAACACCTGAAACCTGAGGAAAATAGGTATCTGTAAATAAACCAATTCGCATAGATTACCTCACTTTTTACTTTCTCCCTAAAGCGGCTTGTTTTTCATAAAAGTCCAACCAGATTTGTAACAGATGCTCTTCTGAATACTCTCTAGAAATATTCTTAGCTTTTTCTTTGAGGTCTTTTAAGGCAGCAGGATTTGCTTGATATTCCAGAATAGCTTCTTTCATCTCTTCTCTATCTGCTGTCGCCCGATAATTTCCCTCTAAAATTACCTTATAAAGATCTAAATCACGCAACATAATAGGAGCTTCACAACTGGCAGCCTCTAAAATCGTCATCGGAAAGAGCTCATTGTAACTAGGCAACAAGAAAAGGTCCGCTAGGGCATACAATTCGCGCATACGCTCTGGTGACACAATACCTGGAAAAATCAAATTTTTAGGGGGATTCTCCATGATTTTCTTGTAGCGTTCATAACCATCTGTCATACCACCAAAAGAGAAACCACCTGCCCAGATAAAGGTAATTTGCGGCAATTCCTCAGCCAGACGGATAAAATCGTCAATCCCTTTGCGCTTCTGAACTTGACCAGCACCTACTACGATAAACTGATTGTCACTAAGACCTAGCTCTGTACGCAGTCTGACTATCTCTTCTTGTGGTAGAGGATGCCATTTTTCCTTGTTTACAAAGTTAGGAATATAAGTCACTTTTTCACGTGGAATACCAGCTGCGACCAAATCCTCGATAAACATAGGATTGACCACCACCAAGTGCTCCATCCGGTTGTAAAAAGAAAATACATAGCGTTTCACAATTCCCTTTAAGAAAAATGGAATTTTCAAACTCCCCTCAAGTGTATCAGGTAAGAAATGCACATAGCCAACTTTCCTTCCTGAGCGTTTCTTTTGGAATGTTGATAAATAATAGGGGAAATCAATGGTATGAAAGTGAGTCACATCTGCCTCTATTGGAAGATTTTCTGTAACAATCAATTGGTCCTTGGCATCACGTTGAAGAAGACGAACTAATTCACGGTAAGCACCTGAAACTCCTTGTCCTGCTACTTTCTCACTTGAACTCAACATATTGATGCGTAATTTCTTTTTTTCCATAACTACTATTATATCATTTTCTTTGAATAAAATCAGCAAAAGAAAGGAGAGACTAGAGGAAAAGAGGGGGAAATTTCCTCACTTTTCCAAGGGTCTCTCACATGCTTTTATATGTTTACTTAATGCCTAGGGCAATGCGTGCATAGCGACTCATTTTTTCAACTGTCCAGGCCGGATACCAGACTAATTTAACCTCAGTATCCGTTACTTCTGGAACCTCTGTCATGGCATCATAAATCTGATCCGTCAAAAGGTCTGCTAGAGGACATCCCATAGTTGTCAAAGTCATATCAATCTCTGTTTGCCCTGTGTCGCCATCAAAACGAATCTCATAAATCAAACCAAGATTGACAATATCGATTCCCAACTCAGGGTCAATAACTTCTTCCAAGGCTGATAAAATTCGTGTTTTGATGTTTTCAATTTGCTCTTCTGTATAAGCCATATTCATCCTCACTCTTAGTCTTCAATAAAATCACGAAGCGGTTTGCTACGACTTGGTTGGCGTAGTTTTCTCAAAGCCTTTGCTTCAATCTGACGGATACGCTCACGAGTTACGTTAAAGACTTTCCCCACATCTTCAAGAGTGCGCATTTTCCCATCATCTAACCCAAAACGTAGACGCAAAACATTTTCTTCACGGTCTGTAAGAGTATCCAAGACCTCATCCAACTGCTCACGCAAGACGATACGAGTTGTATAATCCACTGGATTTTCAATCACTTCATCTTCGATAAAGTCCCCAAGGTGACTATCATCCTCTTCACCGATTGGAGTTTCAAGGGATACCGGTTCTTGAGCAATCTTCAAGATTTCACGAACCTTATCAGGTGTCATATCCATACGTTCAGCGATTTGTTCTGGTGTTGGATCTTGTCCCAATTCTTGAAGGAGATTACGCTGTTCACGAACCAATTTATTGATGGTTTCAACCATGTGAACTGGGATACGAATGGTACGAGCTTGATCCGCAATAGCACGAGTGATTGCCTGACGAATCCACCAAGTTGCGTAAGTTGAAAACTTGAACCCTTTAGAATAATCAAACTTGTCAACAGCCTTCATCAAGCCCATATTTCCTTCTTGAATCAAGTCAAGGAACTGCATACCGCGGCCGACATAGCGTTTGGCAATAGAAACAACCAAACGAAGGTTGGCTTCCGCAAGACGTTGTTTGGCTTCGATATCGCCAGCTTCAACAGCAAGTGCCAATTCTTTTTCCTCTTCATTGGTCAAAAGAGGTACGACCCCGATTTCTTTCAAGTACATACGGACAGGGTCATTGACCTTAGCCGAAGTTGAACCAATCAAATCCTCATCGCTAAGTTCTGGTTCTTCTTCTGCACTAAGAACACGCGCACTTGGATTTCCTTCGTTATCTGTGATTGAAATCCCTGCATCCTGGATTCGTTGCAAAAGGTCTTCAATCCCATCAGCATCCAAGGTAAAAGGAACAACTAGACTAGCATTGATTTCATCGTCTGTTGCTGTCCCTTTTTGTTTATGATTACGGATAAATTCTGCTACTTGTACGTCAAATGTTGTTACTTCTTTTTGTTTTGTTGCCATTATTACTCCATTCTTCTCTTTTGGGAAATTAAACGTTCCAATTCTTCTAGGGCTGTATCGGTATCTCCTACATGGCTAGCTTCCTGCACCTTCTTTTTGATTCTCATATTGTCCTGATTCAAGAGAGCCTTGTTTCGAGTCATCTCTACTTCACTAAGTTCCTGCGGTGACATCTCAGCAGGTAAATCCTGAGCTAAGACTTGGTACCAAGCTCTTTCAACTTCCTCTGTCTGTTCTGCTAGAACTTCTGGAGGAAGATTGCCATACTGGCCAAGCAAGTCATATAAAACCTGAAATTCAGGTGTGTCAAATGCAAAATCTTCTCGCAAACGGTAATCATTCAATATAAGGGGAGATTCCATCATTCGATAAAGTAGATGGGCTTCTGCCCTCATAATAGCCGATAACTGCTTGGTAACAGGCATGGTGATTGGCGTCGGTCTGGAAATTCCTTCCATGCGATTCTGCCTTTGTGCCTGTCGACTCTCATTAACAATCTGCTCAATTTGAGTATAATCAAAGGATGGCAGACTGTCAGCTAAAATATGAATATAGCTGTTTTGAGCAGTGATAGACTTTTCTTGAACAATCAAGGGAGCTATTTTTTCAATAAACTCAATCTGAGCCTGCAGATTTTCACTATTTTCAGGCTTGTACTGGTTAATGTAGAACTCAATCGGACTAATACGAGTTTTCGTTAATAGATAGGCCAAGTCTTCTGGTCCATTTTTTTGTAGATACTCATCTGGATCCAAGTTATCAGGCATGCTGACGATCTGCACAGGCATATCGCCAATTTCATCTAAGGCTTTCAATGTCGCAGCTTGCCCAGCCTTATCGCCATCATAAACCAGAACCAACTTCTTGGTTAACCTTTTCAGATGCTCAACATGCTCACGACTCAAGGCCGTTCCCATAGATGCGACAGCGTTTTCGATTCCAGCCCGATAGGCTGCAATGACATCCATGAATCCTTCCATGAGGTAAATCTCACTGGTTTTACCAGAAGATTTTTTTGCCCTATCCATATGATATAATTCGTAACTTTTGTTAAAAATTGCAGTCGATCGGCTATTTTTATACTTAGAAGTTTGTGAATCCGTTTTCTGCCAGATACGACCTGAGAAGGCAATGACCTTTCCCTGATCATTTGTCAGAGGAAACATAATGCGATTGTGAAAGGTGTCTACAAATTGATTAGCATCCGAGAGATAAAACAGTCCTGAATCCAGGAAATCCTCATCACGATACTGACCAGTCAAACGTTGATAGAGATAGTTTCGTTCTGGAGGTGCCAAACCAATCCGAAAATGCTTAAGCACTTCATCTGTTAAACCACGCTGATAAAGGTAGTTTCTGGCCTCTTCCCCCATGGTCGTTGTCATGAGAATAGCATGATAAAATTTGGCAGCATCTTCATGCATATCATAAAGAGATTGGTGGGGGGAGGCTGGCTTCTGCTCACTATAAAGCGGTTTTTCCACCTCTATCCCAACACGCTGACCTAAGATTTGGACAGCCTCCATAAAAGGAACCCCTTGATACTCCTCGATGAACTTAAAGACATCACCCGAGCGACCACAACCAAAACAGTGATAAAACTGCTTATCCTCTACAACGTTGAAAGAAGGTGTTTTTTCACCATGAAAAGGACAGAGCCCTATATAGTTCCGTCCTGCCTTTTGTAAAGAAATCACATCTCCTATGACTTCCACAATGTTGGCATTGTTTTTGATTTCTTCAATGACTTGTTTGTCAACCATACACAATACCTCCATGTTATCATAGTTTACTTTATATAGTATACTTTATTTCAGAAAAAAAGTAAACCATTTCACTCATTTTCCCTACTTTATTCAAAGAGTTGATAATAATCAGAGATTTTCATTTTTGCTTTTTCTTCTTGGTTCAAATCTTGGATAATTCGTCCTTCTTTCATGACAATCAAGCGATTGCCATATTTGAGAGCATCTTCCATATGATGGGTAATCATAAGTGCTGTCAACTGATCATTCTTGACAAATTCATCTGTCAATTCCATCAAGGCCACACTGGTCTTTGGATCAAGGGCCGCAGTATGCTCGTCCAACAAGAGTAATTCAGGACGCTTCAAGGTTGCCATCAAGAGGCTCAAGGCCTGTCTTTGTCCACCTGATAAAAACTCAATCGGTGTATTCAAGTGTTTCTCAAGACCATTTCCTACTTTTTCAATAGTTGCCTGAAATTCATCCTTATAGCTAGCCAGACGTCTTGGTAACAGTCCACGTTTTTCACCACGAAACTTGGCAATCAAAAGATTTTCAGCCACTGTCATACGAGGAGCTGTCCCCATCTTTGGATCTTGGAAAACACGAGACAGATACTTGGCACGCTTCTCGGGTGAAAACTTGGTAACATCTTCACCCAAAATACGGATGGTTCCACTGGTTAAGGACAAGGTTCCTGCAATAGTGTTAAAGAGGGTCGATTTACCAGCGCCATTTCCACCCAAAATCGTGATAAAATCCTGTTCAAAAATTTCTAAGGAAACATCATTTAAAATAATCTTTTCTTCATCAAAGCCATTTTTAACGACTTTGGTTGCATTTTTTAATTCTACAATTGCTGTCATTTGCTTAATTTGGCTCCTTTCAAGATGGTTTGCTTAAATGTTGGAATCATGAGGCAGACTGCTAAAATCACTGCACTGTATAGACGAAGGTAACTTGTGTTAAAGCCAAGCGCGATAACTGCCCATACTAAGAATTGATAGGCAATAGAACCTACAACGATGGTAACCAAACGCTCTGCCAAGCTCAAACTCTTGAAGATAACTTCTCCAATAATCAAACTTGCAAGCCCCACAACGATGACACCAATTCCTCGAGAAACATCAGCATAGCCTTCTTGCTGGGCAATGAGGGCACCTGCAAGGGCAATCACCCCATTTGATAAGACCAAGCCCATGAGCTCCATGCGTCCAGTATGAATTCCGAAACTTCTAGCCATATCAGGATTGTCACCTGTAGCAATATAGGCTTGTCCAAGTTTAGTGTCCAAGAAAAAGAGCATGAGAGCAATGACAAGACTGACAAAGATAAGACCTGTCAAGAGTTGGTTCAAGTCTGAATCAAAAGGTAAGACATCCTGGATTTGCTTAGTTCCAAGCAAGCCTAAATTTGCACGTCCCATAATCAAGAGCATGATAGAGTGACAAGAAGTCATCACCAAAATCCCTGAGAGCAAGGTTGGAATCTTCCCTTTTGTATAAAGAAGACCTGCTGCCATTCCAGCCAAACAACCTGCTCCTACAGCAACAAGTGTCGCTAAAAAGGGATTTACACCTTTGGTTATCAGAGTGACAGCAACAGCTCCCCCAAGAGGGAAGGAACCTTCTGTCGTCATATCTGGAAAGTTTAAAATCCTAAATGTCATAAAGATTCCCAGACCTAAAATAGCCCAGACAAATCCTTGAGAAATAATAGATAATATCATCTGTTTCTTAACCTTTTCTATATGATTTCTATTGTAAAAAATTGGAGGAGATGTCCCCAACTCCTCCATTACAGATTATTCAATCACTTGTCCTGCTTCTTTTAGAACAGATTCAGGAATAGTAATACCAAGTTCTTGTGCCAATTTTTTATTGATCACTGATTTACCAGTTGAAAAGACATTCACTGGTGTATCAGCTGGTTTTGCTCCTTTCAGAACTTGAGCAATCATTTTACCAGTTGCCACACCAAGGTCATGTTGGTCAACTACAACGGATGCCAAACCACCTGCTTCTACCATGGCAGTTGCACTTGGGTAGATTGGTTTTTTAGCTGATTGGTTGCTTGATACAACAGTTGAGAAGGCTGAAGCAATTGTGTTATCAATTGGAACCCAGATAGCATCGACCTTGCTAGTCATAACGTTAACTGTTGAAGCAATTTCATTTGTTGAAGGAACTGCAAATGTTTCCACTGTCAAACCTGCTTTTTCAGCATAAGCTTTAAATTCTTCTACCTGTGTTTTTGAATTGTCTTCACTACTTGAGTAAAGAGCACCGATTGTTTTCACATTTGGTGTCAGAGCCTTGATGAGTTCAACTTGTTGTTGAGCTGGGTTGTGGTCAGATACCCCTGTAATGTTGCCACCTGGTTTTTTCAAATCTTTAACCAAGTTAGCACCGATTGGGTCTGTAATAGCAGCCATGATAACAGGTATATCTTTTGTTGCACTAGCCAAACCTTGAGCAGCTGGTGTTGCGATACCAACAACCAAGTCATTACCATTCGCAACCAATTGTTTACTCATTGTCGCAACCTTACTTTGGTCACCTTCTGAGTTCATAAAGTCGATCTTCAACTGATCATCTTTATAGCCTTCTTCTGCAAGTCCATCTTGAATCCCTTTATAAATCAAGTCAAGAGATGGATGGCTCACAAACTGAAGGACACCAACTTTGGCAACTTTCTTTTCATTCTTAGCTTCTGGTTTATTCATTGAAGAGTAAATCAAGCTTCCTGCTACTAAGACTGCTAATGCAACGATAATTCCAATTAAACGTTTATTTTTCATTCTATTTCTCCTTTTTAATTCCTTTAAAATACTTCACTTATCTAAACAAGCGACGCCATCGTTTTCTTTCCATACTAACCTCCATCAAAAAAGTCCTCACACAAAAAACTTGTGTGAGGACGTCGATGCGCGGTACCACCTCAATTATAGGGAATTTCCCTATCGCTCTGTCTCGCAATAACGAGATGCACTGTAAGGTGTGCTCACCGAATTTTTATGATTTCAAATTCTAAATAACATTCAGCCCAATTTTCATCATCACCACTTATCTGTTTTCAGCTACCACAGACTCTCTAAAAAGTTTGTATGATTACTTTTCTGAATGGTTAAATTATATCATTTTTCAACTACTTGTCAAGACTCTTTGAGAATTTTTTTGAAATATTCAAAAACTTCCCCTATAGAAAAGAGGAAGTTTGATGGGTATCAGCCTGAATTACGCAATCCTGTTGCAATTCCGTTGATGGTTGTATGGA
Source organism: Streptococcus mitis (assembly GCA_018364455.1). GTDB lineage: Bacteria > Bacillota > Bacilli > Lactobacillales > Streptococcaceae > Streptococcus > Streptococcus mitis_BR. The sequence goes on from JAGZLW010000001.1 coordinate 51,867, forward strand.
TTAATTTTTCTTGATCGCTTGATAATTCTCCACGACGTTGACGTTTAATCAACTCCAACTGGATATAGTTGAGGATATTAAAGTAAGGCATACGGTAATCCAAACTTGCTTTCAGATATGGATTTTCAGCCAAGAGTTCATCATAACCTTCGATAGCCAAGATAACTTCCTTGGTAACTTGCCATTCATTTAGAATAGTCTCATAGATTGCTTTTACTTGATCATCTTCACAAAGTTTGGCATATTCAAAAGCAATGTTCATATTTGATTTTGACAAGACCATGTCGACATTTGAAAGAAGCGATTGGAAGAAAGGCCAGTTTTGGTACATATCTCGTAAGATAGCGATATTCTCTGGATTTTTATCGATAAATTCCTTGAAGCTTGAACCAACCCCATACCAACCAGGAAACATGACGCGACTTTGCGACCATGAGAATACCCAAGGGATAGCTCGCAAACCACCGATTTCAGTAATCGTCTTACGAGCGGCTGGTCGAGAACCAATATTAAAGCTTGAAATAGCCTTGATTGGACTTGACTCGAAGAAATAATCATAGAAATGGTCATTACCAAAGACCAAATCACGGTAGATATCATAACTACGGTCCACCACTTGGTCCATAATGGCTTCATAACGATTTGAGGTATTGGTATCACTCTTCTTCTGAGTAATCATACGGTTAATGGCCGCTGAAACCAGCATTTCAAGGTTATAGTAAGCAGCGTCTTTGTTACCGTATTTATTCCCAATTACTTCCCCCTGCTCCGTCAAACGGATACGATCCTTGATAGACTTGAGCGGTTGAGATGTGATGGCTTCATAGGTTGGTCCACCACCACGACCGACAGTCCCACCACGGCCATGGAAGAAGGTAACCTTAACGCCAAATTCATCTCCAATAGCAGTCAATTGTTGTTGAGCCTTGTAGAGAGTCCAACATGATGAAAGATAACCACCATCTTTATTACTATCAGAGTAACCAAGCATGATTTCTTGATAGTTATTACGTGAAGCAATCCATTTCTTAGCAAGAGGAAGAGAAAGGTATTCTCTCATGGTTTCTTCTGAGTGGTCCAAGTCCTCGATTGTTTCAAAGAGAGGAACGATTTGGACACGGGCTCTTTCTTTATCAACTAGCCCTACTTCTTTTAACAAGATAGCCAATTCCAACATGTCTGATACGCTAGTTGCATGTGAAATAATGGTTTGACGAATAACATCATCGCCCAACTTATCTTTCAACTTACGAGCAGCTTTAAAGATGGCCAATTCTTTTTCAAGTAACTCTGATTTTTCAACATGAGTTGCAGAAAGAATACGTGGATCTTCTTCCAATTCTTTCAATAGAAGCTGGCATTTTTCTTCTTCACTTAGTTCGCTATAATGAGAATGAATACCTGCTGATTTCAAGAGTTCAGCTACACAGGCTTCATGAACACTAGAATCTTGACGCATGTCAATAGATGCCAAATAGAAACCAAAAATTTCAACTGCCTGAATCAGCTCAACAAAATCACCAGAAATCAGTGCTTCACCCTTATTTTCCAAGAGGGAATCACGAATGGTAATTAAATCCTTATAAAAATCATTGGCCGTTTCATAGCGAGCCCCAACTTCCTTATCCTCAATCAGATAGGTTTTTGTTGCTTGGATTTTTGATTGAATATCAAACAAGGCACGACGGTAAAGCTCTTTTTCACGGTAGATCGAGTTATCCTTGGATTGACGAGCCATTTCTCTGACTTGCTTGCTGACATTAACAATACTGGTTGAGAGAGAGAATTCACGATAAAGTTGGTAAATTTTTTCATCATAGTAGTTCATGATGACTTCACACTGAGTCATAGCAGATTGTTTCAAGGTATCTGCTGTAACAAAAGGATTCCCATCACGGTCTCCACCAATCCACATTCCCATGGTAATTGGTTTAGGATGTTTCAACTCCAAGCCGTGTTTTTTAGCCAGACGCTTGTACTCAGCAGTCAAATGAGGAACAGCTTTCAGGAATGAACTATTGTAGTATTCCATAACATTCGTGATTTCATTGGTTACTTTCAATTTCTTTTCACGAATCATGTCTGTCTGCATGATAATCTCAATGTAACGACGGAGATCATTATGCCATTTTTCCTTATTAATCAAGCCTAATTTCACATCACGGTACTTACGCAAGAGGGTGTGGATATGGTTGGTCAAATCCAGCATACTCTTACGTTGAACTTGTGTTGGATGGGCTGTCAAAACTGGAACAACATTCAAATGTTCTAGAATTTCAACCGCATTTTCTTTTTCTGCAACCATTTTGATTGTTGCTGACAATTTCCCAAGATAATCTTGATCGATATTGTTTTGGTGGTTGATTTCATAGGCCAAATCCACGTCTTCTGAAATATTAATCAAGAGAGGCAAGATAGAGAAATAGCGTGAAATATAAGCCATTTCATCATTTGTAAGGCTAGTAACCAATTGGTTCAAGCCTTGATAATCTTCTTGAGTTGATAATTCCTTCAACTGCATGATTTTTTCAAAAGTTTCTGGGGCAAGCATATTTTTAGTGATATCTTCTAACAATTCTGTTAAAATCAATACTTCTTCTTGCACGACAGCTTTATTACTATAGTTTTCTAATTTTTGAAGAGACATAGGCAATCCTTTCTACTCTCAGCGCTACATATAGTGTGATGAGTGAGCTTCTAACTCCTCATACAATTTGGCACGTTTTTCACTTGCATCAATATTTAAGACAAAGGCGATGGCTACAGATAATACCAAAAGACTGTTCCCTCCTTGCGATAAGAAGGGGAAGGTAACTCCTGTTGAGGGAATAATACCAGAAATTCCACCGATATTAACAAAGACCTGTACCAACATCATCCCCCCAACTCCAATCGCCATCATGGAATTAAAGGGATTCTTAGCACGAATTCCTACTAGGATAATTCGCAAAATGAGGAAAAAGACAAGTGCTAAAATCAAGCTGGCACCCACAAATCCAAACTCTTCAATGACAATTGAAAATACAAAGTCTGTATGGGCTTCTGGTAGATAGCCACGTTTTTCGATTGAATTTCCTAAGCCTAGACCAAACCAGCCACCATTGACCATGGCAAAGTAAGAATTTGCAAGTTGGTGGCCTGCTCCTGCCAAATCAGCAAAGGGATTAAAATAGGCGCTGAAACGTTTAGCCACATATCCAAATACTGGAACTTTTGAAAACTTATCAACCCCTATCATATCAATAGCTGTTAAGGAAAGAGCCGAAACTCCAAACAAAAGACCGATAAAGGCTATAAACCAACGATGAGCAATCCCACTAACTGTATACATAATCAAGGCAACCAAAGCTAGGATAGTAGCATTCCCCAAATCTGGGAAAATAGCCAGACTTCCTATCATTACCAAGAGGACAAAGCGCCAATCATTAAAAGCACGAGGAATCCATTGATTTTGAGTTAAAACTTGGAAATCATAAACAGCAATTTCATCCTGTTGTTTTGAAAAACGTTGAGCCAAGTACCAGACGATAATAATCTTCAAATACTCAGCTGGCTGAATGGTCAAAGGTCCTACTGATATCCAACCATAGGCTCCATTAACTGGCGTACCAATTAAGCGAGCCAGAGCTAATAGAATTAGCTCAATAAACATAACAATAAATAAAAGTCGTTCTTTTCTTAAAAAATTTAGTTTCAGCTTATATATCAAGGCAATCAATATTAAACTAAAGCCCCAAAACATTCCCTGACTTCGAACTAATTGCAGGGCACTTTTACCTTCTTCGATAAGAATGGCACTGGTTGTAGAATAAACTACAATCAAGCCCAAAATAGATAAAAGTAAATAAGGAACTAGGATAGAATAGTTTAATAGGTGCCTCTTACTAATCTTCATAGTATCACCAATCTAATGAGAACAAAAAAATGATTCCCAAATTCCGTTTATTTTCTAGTTTTGATTGCTATTATACCATTTTTTCCGAAAGAAAAAAACTCTTATCCATCAGATAGACCATTTTTGTCATAAGAAAAAGAGCACTTGGCCCTTTTCTGTTTTATTCTTTTGATGAACTGCTTGAGCTTGAATCTCCGCCACCAATATATTGGGTAAAGATATTTTGGAAGGCTTGGTCCTTAACCTTGATATTAGCTGCTTGCAATTCTTTTCCGATAATGCTTTGAACAAATGTTGAATCATTTTGTTTTTGAGTCAAGATAACAGTTTTTAATTTTTCTTTGTAGTCATCAATATTAGATGATTTTTCTGTTTTCTTAATGAGTTTTACAATGTAATATTGGCTACTGTAGGCTTGTGTACCAGTTGCTGTGATCACATCAGAAATGCCATTTACATCTAAAGCGAAAGCGGCTTTTTTAACTTGTTCTGGTACTTCTGTTGAAGCAGAATCAAAGGTGATTTCTCCACCATTCGCTTTAGTTTTCTCATCCGTTGAGTTATCTTTAGCTAATTGAGCAAAGTCTGCATCACTAGCTTTGGCTTTTTCGAGAACTTCTTTGGCCTTATCTTCATTATCAAGACGGATGATTTGAACCGTTACATCTGGAGTGTACTCATCAAAGGCTTTCTTATAAGCATCATCTGTCAATTCAGCTTCTGCTGCCTTCTTAACTGCCAACTCAACTAATTTACTTGTACGAATTTGAGCTTTACGTGTTTCAAGGGTCATTCCTGCTTGTGACAAGACACGTTGGTAGTTCTCACCATATTGTTTTTCTTCTTCGGCAATCGTGTCGTTGACTTCTTTGTCATCTACTTCTGAGCCATATTGCTTCTCAAATACTTTTTGGATAGTCAAGTTCAACAACACTTGTTGGGCTGAAGGATTGCTTTTCACTTGCTCATAAAATTGATGTTCTGTGATGACATCTCCTTTCATGCTGATAAGGTCTGCCCCTTCTGAACCTTTCGAACAAGCTGCTAAAGTTGCTACTGATAATAGTGTAATGGCACCTGCCAATAGTTTTTTCTTCATGTCTACTCCTTTGAGATAAGTGTTACTCTATCTATTTTACTATATTTTCTTAAATTATTCTGAAAATCATTCGCTAACAGGCAATTGAACGTCTGCTACATTTTTACGAAGCATGAGAATGCCGTCCCCTAAAGGTACTAATGTTGCAGTGAGTCCTGGATTATCTAAGGTTGCATCAAATAATCTTTGAAGGCCACGATAAATGGTTCGCTGGCCACGACGAACCTCCATAATGTCCTTGGCAACATCACCACCTTGGAAAATATCATCCAAGACAACCACGCCTCCAACGTCCAAGTGTTTGAGGATTTCTGGCAGAAAGACGATATATTTAGACTTGGCAGAATCCATAAAGACAAAATCATAGGACTCTGTCAAGGTTGATAAGACATCTACCGCATCTCCTTCTAAAAGCGTGATTTGCTTACGACTGTCAAACTGGGCAAAATTTTCCTTGGCAAATCCAATCATCTCTGGATTGCGGTCAATTGTTGTAATTTTGGCATCTGGCGCATGTTCTGCCATCAAGAGGGCAGAAAAACCGATAGCCGTCCCAATTTCCAGTATGTTTTTAGGTTGCATGGTTTCCATGAGAAAACGGAAATAAGCAACCGTTTCATGGGGGATGATGGGAATATTTTCCTTGTGAGCAAAGTCTTCCAATTCTTTCAGGGAACCTGTGACTTGCTTTTGACGCTGACGCATCAAGTCAACAATTTCTTCCTTGACGACAGGGCGACGCATGTTATGGTTGGCATTCTTACTATACGATTCAACCATCTTATGCCAATCCCAATTTTTCAACAAGGGCTTCAAACTCATTCAAACGACGTTCAAAGACTGCAAAGGCATCGTTGAGATAGTCTTCCTTCTCCATATCAACACCAGCTTTTCTCATGACATTAAGTGGATAGTCAGATTTACCTGCCTTGAGGTAGTCGATATAGCGCTCACGGTCTTCTTGACTACCATGGACAATTTTTTCAGCCAGGGCTGAAGCTGCTGCAAAGCCTGTTGAATATTGATATACATAATAGTTATAGTAGAAGTGTGGGATGCGGGCCCACTCGTATTGGATTTCAGGATTGTCTTCCTTACTCAAACCATAATACTCTTGGTTCAAGTTTGCGTAGAGTTTATTTAGGAAATCGCTTGTCAAGACTTCCCCATTTTGATCCGCTTGGTGAATAGCGTGTTCAAACTCGGCAAATTGAGTTTGGCGGAAAACTGTTCCACGGAAACCATCTAGGAAGTTATTGAGAATAGCAAAGCGCGTTGCGTCGTCTTCCACTTCTTCCAATAATTTCTCCGTCAAGATATTTTCATTGGTAGTTGAAGCGATCTCAGCCAAGAAGATAGAATAATCTCCGTAAACATAAGGCTGCGTTTCACGAGTATAGCTTGAATGCATACTGTGACCTGTTTCATGAACAAGAGTAAAGAGATTGTCTAGATTATCCTGCCAGTTAAGAAGCATGAAGGCATTGGTATCGTAAGAACCACCAGAATAGGCCCCTGAACGCTTGCCTTGGTTTTCGTAAACATCAATCCAACGCTCACTGAAGGCACGTTTAACACGGCTCAAGTAATCCTCTCCCAATACTGCCAAGGCATCTTCTGCTTTTTTCAAGGCTTCTTGGTAGGTAAAGCTATATTCAACAGATGAAAGCGGTGTGTAGACATCGTACATCTTGAGGTCTGAAATTCCCAAAATCTTTGAACGAAGCTCAAGGTAACGATGCAAGAGTGGCAAATGCTTGCGAACTGCTGCTACCAAATTGTCATAAACACTTTCTGGAACAAAATTCGCTGCGAGGGCTGCATGACGAGCACTCTTGTAGTTGCGAACTTTTGCACGATAGTTTTGAACCTTAACATTGGTTTGCAAGGTTTTGGCATAAGTATGTTGGAATTGCTCATAAGTCGCATAAAGTGCTTGATAGGCCCCACGGCGAACCTCACGATTTTTAGACTCCATCAGACGTGTGTAAGTCCCATGAGAAAGCTGCACTTCCTTACCATCATCGTCAAGAACATAAGGGAACACAATATCCGCATTGTCCAAGATAGCGAAAGTTTCACTTGCCGAACCAAAGATTTCACCAGCTCCAGCCAATAATTCTTCTTCGCGTTGTGAAAGAACGTGATCCTTGCCTTGCAAAAGCTTGTCAAAATAGTGTTGATAAACCTGCAATTTTGGTTGAGCTTCTAAAAAGTCAGCATACTGCTTTTCGCTAATCTCCATAAATTCAGGTTCATAGAATGAAAAGGCTTGGTCTAACTGGCTGTAGAGTGTCATGGCTTTAGCATAGTACTCTTGGTACTTGGCTTCACGTGTATCCTGGTCATTTTTCATATGAGCATAAACGTAAAGCTTCTCCATCTGGCGTTCCATTTCAAGAGAAAATTCAGTAATTTCTAGTAGGCTATCCGCACTATCCAAGAGATGGCCTTCATACTGGGCTACTGTCTCCAATTGTTCTGTTAAATCTTTTAAGGCTTCTTCCCAAGCCTGGTCAGTTGGGTAGATCGTTGATAGATCCCATGTATCTTTTTCATTTATTTCATGTCTTTGTAATACCATTAGATTCCTCCATCCTTTCTATTCTACCATATTTTTTAAGAAATATTGCTGATAAAAGGCTGGTGGATAGAGCTTTTGCCAATCATTTTGAGGATTTCTTTGGTAATAGGTTTGAAAATACTTATAATAGCTAGTCAAATCTTGCTTAATCTGACAAAACTCACCTACTAGTGGTCGAATTTGTGGATACCATTCTTTCAGCCCATAATTCAGGACATTTTCTCCCTTTTGATAGGCTTCTGCTTGTTCTTTCATCCAAATAGGATTTTGATAATAGAGTTGTTGCCGGATATAGCGACAGATGTCCTTGTCCTGAGAAACTGTAAAATGAGATATTTTTTGTTTCTTATAGGGAAAACGTAATATCTCCAGTAGACTACCGTGACCATATGGAAATTCCTTGATTTGATAATAGAGTCTGCCGCGGAGATCCTGATGAATGAGATATTTAAGCCTTAAAACCTGTTTTTCCTTGTCTAATTCCCAAACATAAAATCCCATGTTGTGACTGAAATAGAGAAACCCTTGTTGTAAACGAGTCAACCGCTCCTTGAGCCACAGTTTTTCTCCCAACAACCACAGTACTTGGTAACCCTGACTACGATAACCCTCACTACGCTCCTTAAGAATTTTTTGAGGCAAGGGACTACATTGAACCTCTAAAGCTAGATTGCCATTTACAAATACATCCGCAATCTGTTTAAGCTCTGGAAGAGGGTATTCTAATAGCACCTCTGCCTCTTTTTTCAACCAGTGATAAAGGGATTCTTTATTTGCCAGGTGTTCTGGACTTTCATTTTCAGAGGAAAAATCACAGTCTTTTAAGGTTTTGTGGGCAAAATGGGTCCGTACACTTGATCCTTGACGCAAACGGAGCTGACCTCCACAAGCTGGGCAAGTGTAGGCTTGCTTCTCAAGCTTATCCTCTAACACATTTACCAATTCTCCCCTAGCATCTCTCGCAACAAACATGATTTCCCTCCTTTTCTATATTATTCGAAAAAAAAGAAAAAAGATCAGGAAATTTCCTAATCTTCATCACTCTATAATTTTAGAGTTGCAAGCGACTTTCAAGAGCTTGTGTCCGCACTTCAGAATAGTTCACTTTCTCACGATCTGCAAGTCTGACTAGCCACTCTGGAACCGTAACATTTTTTCGAATCGCTTTATTATTATTCACGAAAGGCAAGGGATTGACCTGAATCAAAGTCACAAATCCATCAGAAGCTTTTAACATAGAAATGTCACTAGGAGTAGGCAGAGCCAGTCCTTCATCAATATAAGAAGCTAAAACACTCTCAAGCATTTCCAGAGCATTTTTCATTGCAAGTTCAATCGTTGCTCCTTCAGTCCCGCCTCCAAACTCCGGAAATTCAATCCAGTATCCAGTACCTTCTTTATGAAAAATAGCAGGATAAGATTTTAGCATAATACACCTCCACAATTTCCAAATCAACTACAATCCCAAATCTTTTAATATTTTTCTCTCTAAACCTTTTCCTAGATCATCATTACCGTGAACTGGAATAGTGACAAGATAGGGAACCCCTTCTTTCTTAAAATGATGATGACTTCCTCTCTTACGAACTTCAAACCATCCATTTGCAAGAGCTAATACTCTTCGAAAATCAAATTCAAACCACGTCAGCTTCTCCTTGACGTACTCAAGTACAGCCTGCGGTCAGCTTCCTAGTTTGCTCTTTGATTTTCATTGAGTATAATTTTACCATTTCCTTACCTGTGATTGGCATGTATGGTTACCTTTCTAGCTGAAATTATACTTATAATGCGTATTTTTGTCAATTCTTCTATCTTATCTATTCGTAAAAAAAGAAAAAAAAGATCAGGAAAATTCCTAATCTTCATGTGTGTTTACTTGATTTTCTTAGCTAGCATGGTCGCAAAGCGTAGTTGAATGCGATTGCCATTTTCATCGCGACGGTGCAGATGACCAGGATTTTCATTGTACTTGACCAAGTCCCAATCCTTGTAATAGTCTGCCAATTCTCCCTTTTTAAATGTGAATGGGAAGTTCACTGAGCAAGGATAATCTTCCGTGTCCATGGCACAGACGATAAGATTATAGCCACCAACAGTGGTATGCTCCTGCATATTTTTGATAATTGCAGGAATGCAGTCTGCTTGCAAAAACATCAAAACAACTGTCGATACGATGAAATCATACGCTTGTCCAATACTGGCTGAATTGATATCATAAAGACCAACTGGCATGTCTAGGTCTTCTTGCTCTACAATACTTTGCAAGATTTCAAGAGAAAGTTCATTTTGATCCACAGCTGTCACATCAAAACCTTGCTGGGCTAAAAAGAGAGAATTACGGCCTTGACCACAGCCCAAATCCAAGGCTCTCCCTGGTTTTACTATCTGCATTGCCTCTAGAACCTCTGAATGAACAGGATTGGTATTGTATTTCTTAGGAAAATAATCCTCAGGTTTACAATAAAATTCCAAATACCATTCCACATCGTCTGTGGCTGCCTCCACTCGATGCCAAGCTTGAGGTTGTGCCATTAGATTGTCGGCTCCTGCTTCAAAGAGGTGCTCAGCTAAAATCTCACCATCTTCTGTCAATTCAATAAACTTGAGAGCTCCCTTCAAGACAGTAATTTTCGCCCAAGTCCCAACCTTAGTATTGTGTTTCTTCTGAACAGCCTCTGGCATAGTTTCTTTAGTCCACAAGGGCATACGTTTATAGGCAACTAATTTTTCCATTTTCATTTCCTCTTTTTATCGCTGATTAACAGCTTTCATCACACGCGCGATGTCACGGTTTTGCTCACGTCGCTTGATTGATTCCCGTTTATCATAGTCATGCTTCCCTTTAGCTAAACCTAAAAGGAGCTTGGCATAACCATCTTTGATATAGACTTTAAGAGGAACCAGCGTCATTCCTGTCCCTTTGGTCTCTTGTTCCAACTTTTGGATTTGCTTTTTATGGAGCAGGAGTTTACGACGACGTTCTGGTTCTTGGTTCCAGATATTGCCCTCTTCGTAAGGCGCGATATGAACATTGCTCAACCAGACTTCTCCATTTTTTACTTGGGCAAAGCCATCCTTGAGATTGATTCGAGCTGCTCGTACACTCTTGATTTCAGTTCCAGTCAGGACCATCCCTGCCTCTAGCGTATCTACGATTGTATAGTCGTGACGCGCCTTTTTATTTTGTGCGACGACCTTTCCCTCGCCCTTTGCCATGTTTGGCTCCTTTCTTAGCTACTTCCTTATAAAAAGGTTTCTTTCCTTTTTTCTTCTTGTCTTTTTGTGAATGCTTGCGCTTATCATTTGAGCGTCCTGATTTTCTCTTGTCTTCTTTCTTATCTGAACGACGATTTGAACCACGCCCTCTGTCACTACGATTAGACTGTTTCAAGCCTTTTTCAATCACATCAAATTCACTTGGGATATATGAGAAGTCAATTTCACCCGTCAGCTTGTCGGCTCTTTCAACTCGGATACGAATCTGTTGCCCTACACGGAAGGTTGTTCCTGATTTTTCCCCACGAAGAGTCAAATCACGTTCATTGAAATGATAAAATTCAGGTAGATTAGTGATGTGAATCAAGCCTTCAACTGTGTTCGGCAATTCGACAAAGAGACCAAACTTGACAATGCTGGATACAACCGCATCGTATTCTTCACCTACGTATTCTTCCATGTACTCAGCCTTTTTCATGGCTTCGACTTCACGCTCAGCCTCGATGGCACGACGCTCACGGTTGGAAGACTGGGTAGCAATCTCTGGAATCACTTGCTCAAAATGCTCTGCTATTTCCTTAGAACGGCCGTAATCCCGAATCATACGGTGAACAAGAAGGTCTGGATAACGACGAATCGGACTAGTAAAGTGAGTATAATAATCAGCCGCTAATCCATAGTGGCCGTGATTGTGCTCTGAATAGCGAGCCTGCTGCATGGATCGAAGAAGCATCATGGACAATACATCTGCATAAGGTTCTCCCTCAACAGTACGCATGATGTCTTGAAGGGCCTCCTGGCTAATCTCACTGGCAGTCCCATAAATGCGCAAGCCAAAACTCGAAGCATAATCAATAAACTTCTGAACTTTTTCAGCCTTTGGCTCCTCGTGAATTCGATAGATGAAAGGCAAATCCAGCTTGCTAAAATGCTCGGCAACTGTTTCATTGGCCATCAACATAAAGGACTCAATCATGCGCTCGGCAACACCACGCTGACGAAGAACGATATCAACAGGCTTACCTTGCTTGTCCACTAAAATCTTAGCTTCATTGGTATCAAAATTGAGGGCTCCACGTTTCACTCGCATGTTTTCTAAAGTTTCATGGAGCTTGGCCATGAGTTCGATACTTGGTACAATTTTCTGATATTCTTGTCTTTTTTCCTCGTCGCCAGCTAGGATATCATTGACATCGCTATAGGTCATACGAAAACTGGTCTTGATAACTGTTTGTGTAATAGTGTAGTTGATCACACGACCATGTTTATCAATCTCCATAATAGCAGATTGGGTCAAGCGGTCCACTTGCGGGTTAAGTGAGCAAATTCCATTTGATAGGCGTTCTGGAAGCATTGGGACCACACGGTCCGTCACATAGACAGAAGTCGCACGGTTAAGGGCTTCCTTGTCCAGGGCAGAGCCTTCCGTCACATAGTAGGAAACGTCTGCGATGTGAACTCCAAGTTCGATATTTCCATTTTTCAATGGTTTAATATGAACTGCGTCATCCAAGTCCTTAGCATCTGCACCATCAATGGTAAAGATAATCTCATCTCGTAGATCAAGACGACCTTCCATATCTTTTTCAGATGGAGCATCCGGTACTTTTTCTGCTTCCTTGATAACAGCCTCTGGAAATTCAGAGACAATATCCATAGACTCCAAAACTTCCAAGACATCAATCCCAGCATCCGTTGAATGCCCCACCACATCGAGAACACTCGCGACAAAGAAATCATGTTTCTTGCTTGGGTATTTATCGATAAAGACCTTGAGAACTTCGGTTCCCTCTAGTTTTAGAGCTGGTTTCTTCACATAAATCGGTTGACTGATTTTCTGATTCTTTGAACGAATATAGCCAGCATACTTGGGCTTTTCCTGATCTAGAACGATTGGTCCAACAACAGTTGTCAAACTGTGTTCTAAGATATCAATAATTTTTGCTTCGGCAGCTGTTCCCTTGCTGCGGTCAGCTACTTTCTTGATGACGACCTCAACGGTATCACCATCAATAGCATAGTAGACATCGTTTTTTCCTACAAAAAGGTCGTCCTCTTCCCCTTCCAGACTAACAAATCCAAAGCCATTTTTATGAGCATGAAAAATCCCCTTGAGAGTAATCTCATGTTTTTTCTTGACTTCCAAGGTCAGACTTCCATCTTCTTCAAAGCGAATCTGGTGTTTTCTTTCCATTAGGGACAAGGTTTTAATCAACTCACGAAAATCCTTGGAACCGTCTTTTCCCAAAGCCTGAGCCAAGTCATTGACAGTCACCTTTCCCTTGTCTTGTAAATATTCTTTTATTCTATCTTTCATATTTTCTTTCTAGATTTTTTTATTTTCTTTTACTGTAAAACCTTCTCAAACATCATTTAAAAATAAAAAGAGGCAAAGACCTAGTCCTGCCCATTATTTTCTTATCTACTTGATAATACCGTCAATGCTAAGGCAATGGCTAGCCAGAAAAAGACTAAAATCCCTGTCAAACGCTGCATTACAGCTTCAAAACCGCGTGCTTTACTGCGTTCAAACAAATCACCTGAGCTGGCATCAAATACATTGCTGGATTGATTTTTGGTTGGTTGCATGAAAATCGCAATCACAATCACAACAGATAATACTAATAAAATGGTTAATAATAGGTTATACATATCAAACTCCTTAAAATCCCTATTATTTTACCATAAAATCTACTTAGATTCAAGATGTAGGGTTACTTTTCTTTCCTTGGGACAATACTTTAAAACCTCGATCTTGTCTGGATGGGTTTTTGAATTTTTACTGGTTAGGTAATTGATACTGCCACAAGAGGAGCATTTGAGATTAATTTTTACTCGCACTAGATTTCCTTTACTTTTAATAATGTTCGAAATTGAAGAAGGTTAAAGAGACAACTAAAGGCAACACAAAGGCTTGTCGCATAAAAGACAGCATGGTAGCCAAATTGACCTGCTACTGCAGAACCTGCCATGGGACCAACAACACCTCCCAGATAAAAGAATACCTGATTGAAGGCAAAGACCCTCGAAATGCCGGCTTTGGGAGTCATTTTGCTGAGTAGGGCATTAACCCCGGGAATCAAGGCACCGGTTCCCAATCCAAAGAGGAAACGATAGAGTCCTAGTTGAAGGGGGCTAGAGGCATTAGCACAGAGGAGATAGATGATGACTGAATAAAACTGGGCGACAACCAAGAGGCGATGGTTGCCCACCTTGTCACCTAGCTTTCCCATAACTCCTGCACTCATCATACTGGAAAAGCCCATACTGGATACAATCAAACCAGAGACAAAAAGAAGATTCTCTGTCTGGCCTAAGTCGCGTACATAAAGAGCTAAGATAGGGCCGATTGATTGGGCTGAAAATTGGATGACAAAACTGGTCAGAAAGAGGTTGACCAAAAGATAGGGATATTTAACTGATGTAAACAATTCCTTTGTTGGAATGGCCTTTTCCTTGGCTACTGGTTGAAAATCTTCCTTGATAAAGCAAATAGTTAAAACAGCAGCTAAGAATAGAAAACTACCAACCAGTAAGAAAACAGTACGAATGCCAAATAATTCTGCGATAAAGCCACCAATAAAGGGACCCGTTAGAGTACCTGCAACTACGCCTGTAGACAAAGTACCTAAGGCAGTTCCTGATTTCTCCTTTGGAACCTGACTGGCTATCAAGGCCGTTGCATTGGGAACAAAACCCGCAAATACACCATTCAGTAAACGAAGAAAGATTAACCAATAAATATTTGGCACAAAAGCCAATCCTCCCATAGTGATAGTCATGGCTAGGCCAGCTCGAATCATCATGGGTTTTCGACCGTATTTGTCAGCAAGAATGCCCCAGATAGGAGAGAAAAGTGCTGCAGAAATGGCAGAGACAGAAATAGCTAAACCTGCATAAAAAGCAGCTTGATCACTTCTTACACCCAGATTTTCCACAAAGATGGGCATAAAAGGCACAACCAAAGAAATACTGGCTCCAGTCAGAAAATTACCAAACCAGGCAATGCGCAGATTATCCTTCCAGTTAATCTCTGTCATCTTAGCTACCTCCCTCAAGAAGGATAGGCACCTGAGTGAGAAGCTGGTCCTGATTGCCATTGTTGTCAAGAATATGGCTGGCCAAATCTTTCTTTTTTTCTAAAGGCCACTGGGCTGCCAGACGAGACTCGGCTTCATCCTTGGACAGCTGGTCCCTTTTCATTAGACGTTCTACTTGGACATCTCGGTCCACATAGACCAACCAAGTCTCATCAAACCAAGAGACGTAGTCCTGCTCAAAAAGTAGGGGAATATCCATGAAGAAAATCTCTTCTGTCTGAGCAAACCGGTCTCTCAACCTAGCTAACTCCTCACGGATAATCTTTCCTTGGATTCGCTTAGACCATTCCTGTTCTTCAGGATTTGAAAAGATAAGACTAGCTAGAATAGGGCGATTAAGTTCTCCGTTTTCAAGGATGATTTCTTGCCCAAAGTGCTGGACTAGAGCCTCAAACAGACGACCACCAGGTTTCTGTAGTTGGTGGACGACTGCGTCGGCATCCACTACTTGAAAGCCTTGCTTTCTTAGAAAATTTGTCACAGTGGACTTACCTGAGGCAATTCCCCCAGTGATTCCGATGATTTTTCCCATCAGCCCCTCCTTTGGCACTGAGGACAAAAGTGAGTTCCTCGTCCGCCTAGTTGGATTTTCTCAATGATGGTACCACAGCGTACACATTCTTGACCAGCCTTGTCATAGACCTGATGAAAATTCTGCATGGTTCCATCTTCCCCAAAGGCATTGGTATAGGTCCGAATGGTGGAACCACCTTTTTCAACAGCCTGTCCCAATACAGCAATGGTCTGGTCATGAATGGCAGTCGCTTCTGCTACTGTCAAAGTCTGAGAAGGACTTGCTGGATGAACCTGAGCTCGCCAGAGAACCTCATCCACATAGATATTGCCAAGTCCAGCTACCAAAGTCTGGTCTAGGAGATGGGATTTGATAGGCTTTTTGGACTTGGCAAGGGCAGCTTGAAAGACCTGCAAATCAAAATCCTGCTCTCTTGGTTCAGGCCCTAATTTTTTAGAAATAAAGTAGGCGTCTAAAAGGTCAGGAGCCAAGAGTTCCATAGTACCAAATTTACGTACATCCTCATAAACAAGTATCCCACCATCCTCAAATTGGAAGAAAACATGGGCATGCTTGCGTTCAGGTGCTTGGTCTGGATAGTAAAAATACTTGCCCTCCATCCGCAGATGGGAAATCAAGACCTTGTCTGTCATGTAGAAAAGCAAATATTTGCCACGGCGTCCCATTGACTCAACAACTTGACCAGGCACTTCCTTTCGAAACTCGTCCAAATCTGTCTTAATCATCTTGGGATAGCGAATATCAATGCTAGAAATCTTTTTACCCAAAATCAATTTTTCTAAGCCACATCGAACGGTTTCAACCTCAGGTAATTCAGGCATAAGTCCTCCTTCTGTAAAAACAAGAAGCAGGCATGAGCCCACCTCTACTTAGTATTCTTTTTCATTATAGCCAAAGTCAGCCAAATCTAGCTTTTTATCGCGCCAGTTTTTCTTGACCTTGACCCAGGTTTCTAGGAAGACCTTGTCTCCTAGCATGAGTTCGATATCACGACGGGCCATGCTACCGATTTTCTTAAGCATAGCGCCACCTTTACCGATGATAATCCCTTTTTGGCTATCGCGCTCGACCATGATGGTTGCACGGATGTGAACCTTGTCTGTCTCTTCATCTCGTTTCATCGAATCAACCACTACAGCAACTGAGTGAGGAATCTCTTCACGAGTTAGATGCAAGACTTTCTCGCGAACCATTTCTGAAACCAAGAAACGTTCTGGATGGTCTGTAATTTGATCAGACGGGAAATATTGGAAACCTTCGTCCAGATTTTCACT
Source organism: Streptococcus mitis (assembly GCA_018364455.1). Taxonomy (GTDB): domain Bacteria; phylum Bacillota; class Bacilli; order Lactobacillales; family Streptococcaceae; genus Streptococcus; species Streptococcus mitis_BR. Next base: position 68,570 of record JAGZLW010000001.1, read on the forward strand.
CAAAATATCCACTAGACGAGAGACGTTATTCCCTTGAAGAGCTGAGATTGGAACGATTTCCTTAAAGTCCATTTGATTACGAAAATCATCAATCTGAGACAAAAGCTGGTCTGGATGAACCTTGTCAATCTTGTTCACCACCAAAATCACAGGAACCTTAGCAGCCTTGAGACGCTCGATAATCATATCGTCTCCCTTACCACGCGCCTCATCCGCAGGTACCATAAATAGAACTGTATCCACTTCACGAAGGGTGCTGTAGGCAGACTCAACCATGAAATCCCCAAGGGCTGTTTTAGGCTTGTGAATCCCTGGTGTATCGATAAAGATAATCTGCTCCTTATCGGTCGTGTAAATTCCCATAATTTTGTTGCGCGTTGTCTGCGCCTTGTCACTCATGATGGCAATCTTTTGCCCCATAACGTGATTTAAAAAAGTTGACTTCCCAACATTGGGACGTCCTAAAATGGCTACAAAGCCTGATTTAAAAGTCATAATTTCCTCTTACTGTTTAAAATAATAAATCCCAGATTCGTGGGAGAAAAATCAATGCGCCTGTTAAGGCTGCGAAAAGAGAGACCACTAATACCGCGCCAGCTGCCATATCCTTGGCATTTTTAGCCAGCATGGAAAAGTGATAGTGACTGGCCAAATCCACCACATTTTCGATAGCAGAATTGATAATCTCAAAAGCTACCACCAAGAAAATGCTCAATAGGAGAAAGAGCCATTCGATTCGTGACACCTGAAAAACAAAACCTGCAAGGATGACCACTAGAGCCGTCACTGCATGTTTTCGCATATTGCGTTCTTCCTTGATAGCAGTAAAAATCCCTGTGATGGCAAATTCTAAACTGGCTATCAGGTCACGATTTTTCCATTTTCGTTTATTGTCTTGTGAGTCCATAGGCTGTCAAAATTTCTTCTTGTAAACCGAACATCTCCGCTTCTTCTTCTGGAGTGTAGTGATCATAGCCGTTGATATGTAAAAAGCCGTGTACTGCCAAGAAGCCCATCTCACGCTCAAAGCTGTGACCATATTCCTCGGCCTGCTCATGAGCCTTATCGATAGAGATGAATAGTTCCCCAATATAGGCATCAAACTCAGACATCATCTCTGCCAATTCCGGATTTTCAAGTAAATCCTCTTCGTCAAAGGCAATTTCCAACTCTGGTTTATACTCAAGGCTGATAACATCTGTTGGACGGTCCGTGTCACGGTACTCCAGATTGAGTTCATGACTACGCTCATTAGTCACAAAGGTGACTGCCATTTCCTTGTCTTCTTTTCCTAATTTTTGGGCTGCAAATTCCAAAATTTCTTGGGTTTGTTGCAACATTTCTTTTGAAACTTGACCAGTTTCATCTACCATTTCAATATACATGTACTTCTCGTTTCTCTTTACTTGGCTTTATTATACCACATTTCCATGATTTTATTCTACCTTTTTGATATAATACTATGGAATACAATCACAAGGAGAGAACGATGTCATTTGACGGATTTTTTTTACATCATATGGTTGAGGAATTGCGAAGAGAGTTAGTGAATGGTCGCATTCAGAAAATCAATCAGCCTTTTGAACAAGAGTTGGTCTTGCAAATCCGCAGCAATCGTCAAAGCCATCGCCTGCTCCTTTCTGCTCACCCAGTTTTTGGACGCATTCAACTGACCCAAACGACTTTTGAAAATCCTGCCCAACCTTCTACCTTTATCATGGTTTTGAGAAAATATTTGCAGGGTGCCCTGATTGAGTCGATTGAGCAAGTGGAAAATGACCGTATTGTGGAAATTACAGTTTCCAATAAAAACGAGATTGGAGACCATATCCAGGCTACCTTGATTATCGAAATTATGGGGAAACACAGTAATATTCTACTGGTTGATAAAAGTAGCCACAAAATCCTCGAAGTCATCAAACATGTTGGCTTTTCACAAAATAGCTACCGTACCTTGCTTCCTGGGTCGACCTACATCGCTCCGCCAAGTACGGAATCTCTCAATCCTTTTACTATCAAGGACGAGAAACTCTTTGAAATCCTGCAAACACAGGAAACGACAGCTAAAAATCTTCAAAACCTCTTTCAAGGTCTGGGACGCGATACGGCAAATGAATTGGAAAAGATTCTGGTTAGTGATAAACTTTCCACTTTCCGAAACTTTTTCAATCAAGAAACCAAACCATGCTTGACTGAGACTTCCTTCAGTCCAGTTCCTTTTGCAAATCAGGTGGGAGAGCCTTTTGCCAGTCTTTCTGATTTGTTGGACACCTACTATAAGGATAAGGCTGAGCGCGACCGCGTCAAACAGCAAGCCAGTGAACTCATTCGTCGTGTTGAAAATGAACTTCAGAAAAACCGCCACAAACTTAAAAAACAGGAAAAAGAGTTACTAGCGACAGACAACGCTGAAGAATTTCGCCAAAAAGGAGAATTGCTAACAACCTTCCTCCACCAAGTACCTAACGACCAAAATCAGGTTATCTTAGAAAACTACTATACCAACCAACCTATCACGATTGCGCTTGATAAGGCTCTGACTCCCAACCAGAATGCCCAACGCTACTTTAAACGGTATCAGAAATTAAAAGAAGCTGTCAAATACTTGACTGATCTGATTGAGGAAACCAAGGCAACTATTCTCTATTTGGAAAGTGTAGAAACCGTCCTCAACCAAGCTAGACTGGAAGAAATCGCTGAAATCCGTGAAGAATTGATTCAAACAGGTTTTATCCGCAGAAGACAACGGGAGAAAATCCAGAAACGCAAAAAACCAGAACAATATCTAGCAAGCGATGGCAAAACCATCATCTATGTCGGCCGAAACAACCTACAAAACGAGGAGCTAACCTTTAAAATGGCCCGCAAGGAAGAACTTTGGTTCCATGCCAAGGACATTCCTGGAAGCCACGTTGTCATCTCAGGCAATCTTGATCCATCTGATGAAGTCAAGACAGACGCAGCAGAGTTGGCTGCCTACTTCTCGCAAGGTCGCCTGTCAAATCTGATCCAGGTAGATATGATTGAAGTCAAGAAACTCAACAAACCAACTGGTGGAAAACCAGGCTTTGTCACTTACACAGGACAAAAGACCCTCCGCGTCACACCAGACCCCGAAAAAATTACATCCATGAAAAAATCCTGATTTTACTTGAAATCAGGATTTTTAACTTATACTCAATGAAAATCAAAGAGCAAACTAGGAAGCTAGCCGCAGGTTGCTCAAAGCACTGCTTTGAGGTTGGAGATAAGACTGACGAAGTCAGCTCAAAACACTGTTTTGAGGTTGCAGATAGAACTGACAAAGTCAGTAACCATATATAATCCAAGGCGACGTTGACGTGGTTTGAAGAGATTTTCGAAGAGCATTACTACTCACTCAAATCATATCCAATTATAGGACTAATCTTTGCCACCTAGTTTCTCGTTGATTTTCATCATCACACTAGCAATTTTTTCGCCCCAATAAGGATCTGAGGCATATTCCACATTCATACCAGACGCCTTGTTTCCAAGGAAAGTTCTGCCCCTATCGATATAATTTTCCTTAATCCACTTGGTGGCACCTAAAATTCCCTTATCCACATCATCAAATGTCTTGGCAGAAAGGTAAGGGGTCGTATCATAGGCTGTAATTCCAAAGAAATTATTCTTATCTTTGGCAATCTTGCTACGTCCCCAATCACTTTCTAAAGCACTATGGGCAAGGAGATAGAGGGCATTGATATGGTAATGTTCTTCGGCTTCCTTAAAGGTAGCTCCCTTGTTTTCCAAGAGACTATTGTCAATATTTAACAGACTAAATACCTTATCCAAGTCTTCAGCACTATAGTTTGTAGCCTCTGTCAAATCTTTGAAAAGGAAGGGGATTTCAAGGTTAAAACCATCAAAATGCAGCCCATCTGCCGAATAATATTTCTTGCCTACTTCCATATCAGAAAGATGAGAAGCTACTGGGATACTAGCATTCTGAGCCACATAGTGATAAAAACGATGTCCATCACTCTCATAATAAGGGATAAAATCCTTACTAGCATCTAGCGCTTGTAAATCTTCTGTTTTCATGTAGCCTGACAAACCAGAAATAGTAATAGCCAAGCGCTTGTCATCACTTTTTCTATCCCTATCTAGCCAGACGACACTACCTTGCGATATATAGGAGAGCTTTTTACCATCTACATTATAAATATTTGCTGTGACAGGCACTACTTGATAGTAAGCAGCATTTTCGTTTGTAGCTTTTTCTCCAAGCCATTTACCGTCGCTTCCAAGCTGATAACCATCTACAGTCTCATTTTTCGCCATGTAGCCACCAGATTTGAAGTAGTACCAGGCTTGACTTTTAGAATCGTATAACCATTCTTTCTCAGTCATTTTCCCATCAGATTTTATATAAAACCAAGATTCCTTATCCCAAATCCATTCATTCACTGCCAAATAGCCACCGGATTTTAGATAATAATAGTGACCATTTTCGAAAATCCATTCTTTATCAGCATGATTTCCATTTGCTTTGATGTAAAACCAAGATTGGTATTGTTTGTCATAAAGCCAACCTTGCTGTACTTTGGCACCACTAGCATTCACATAAGCCTGCTCAATCCACTGACTTGTTAGTAAATAACCGCCAGATTTAAAATAATAGTCCTTGCCCTTAATTTGGAGCCATTCTTTCTCTGCGTGTTGTCCATCTGCTTTTATATAAAACCAAGCGTCGTATTGAGAATCATAGACCCAGTCTTCGATTACTTTGGCACCTGTTGCACCAACATAGGAAGTTCCTACCCAAGCATTTCTTTTCATCTTTCCATTTTGGTCAAGATAATAGAGGACTCCCTTGTCTTCTACCCATTCTGACTTGGCCATATAGCCACCAGATTTTAGGTAAAAATAGTCGTCACCTTGTTTCAGCCATTCATTTTCAGCGTAGTTTGCATCTTCTTTTATATAAAACCAAGATTGATAGTGAGCATCAAAAACCCACTCATTGGCTGCTTGACTCCCATCTGCTTTCAGGTATTGTTTTCCTTGCCAAGTACCATCACTAGCCATTGCACTCTCTGGTCTGGCTAAGAAAAATAGCAGACCTAAAAAAACAAATCTCAATTTCTTCATAAACTTTCTTCCTCTGTTCTTTCTATTTTATTGTATCAAAATTCTCTATAATCAACATTACAAACTGATAAAAAATCAAGAACAGATTGATTGCAGTTTACCTCAGAGACTCTTTTACTTCCTTGCGGAGATTTTCTAGACTGCTGATGCCGTATTTATCCATGACTTTTGGTAAATTTTCGATGATATCAGGGCAGGCATAAGGATTGGTAAAGTTGGCTGTTCCAACTCCAATAGCAGATGCTCCCGCCAGATACATTTCTAGGGCAGTTTCAGCCGAATCTACTCCCCCCATTCCAATGATAGGCAAGTCTGTTGTTTGGGCTACTTGGCGAATGAGTTTGAGGGCTACTGGAAAGACTGCTGGACCAGACATTCCACCTGTTCCATTGGCCAAGATTGGTTTTCTGGTTTTGAGGTCAAAACGCATTCCAACTAGAGTATTGATCATGGTTAAGCCACTTGCCCCCGCATCTTCTGCAGCTTTTGCGACTGTAACGATATCCGTCACACTAGGGGTTAATTTGACATAAACTGGCACATCAGAGGCTTCTACCGCTGCTTTCACCACATCATAAGCTAAATCTGGATCTTGACCAATCAAAAGTCCGTGATTACAGTGGTCAACGTTGGGGCAAGAAATATTAAGCTCGATAGCCTTTACATTGGCTGCCTTGGAAATACCACTAGAAACGGCTGCATATTCTTGTTTTGAAAAACCAGCTACATTGGCGATAATAGGAAGATTTGGATATTCTCTTTCCAGCCAAGGTAGCTTTTCGGCCAAAACAACTTCCAAACCAGGATTTTGCAGGCCGATTGCATTGAGCATACCAGCAGGTGTCTCTGCTACCCTTGGAGTTGGATTCCCAAAACGAGGTTCAAGAGTTGTCGCTTTGATCATAATAGAACCTAAAAGGTCTAAATCATAGTACTTGGCATACTCTTGTCCAAAACCAAAACAGCCTGATGCTGGAATGATCGGATTTTTCAAATCCAATCCTGGTAGAGAAACTTGTAAACGATTTGTAGTCATGATTTTCTCCTTACAATACAACTGTTCCTGTGAGGAAAACAGGGCCATCTTCACAGACGCGTTGGCTGACCGTCTCGCTTTCTGGCACTTTTAGGACGCAGGCATAGCAAGCCCCCATCCCACAAGCCATACGAGATTCCAGAGATAGATAGGCTCTTGGGTGGTCATAAAAGGTTTGATTGATATACTTCATCATTCCAGGCGCCCCACATGAGTAAACAGCATCAAATTGATTGTCTAAATCCTTGATGACAACGGAAACATTTCCCTTGATACCATAAGAGCCATCATCTGTCGTTACAAATACTTGACCATATTGGGCCAATTCCGTTTCCAAAATAACAGCAGCCTTATTAGCAAAACCGAGAACTGTCACTACTTTCACACCACGCGTATGCAATTCTTTAGCCACCTCAAGCAAAGGAGGTACACCAATCCCCCCTCCAACTAAGAGAACCTGGTTCTGCTCATCTAGGTCAGACAAGTCAAAACCATTTCCCTGAGGACCCATCACATCAAGAGTATCTCCCTGACTTAAGGTTGAAAAAATAGCGGTTCCAGCTCCCTCAATCCGATAAATGAGATGACACTGCTTCTTAACCTTATCAATAGACGAAATTGAAATAGGACGACGCAAAAGATGGGCATCATCAGGCACACGCAGATGAAGAAATTGGCCTGCTCGCATGGCTTCAACCATTTCCCCCTCTAGGACTAATTCAAAGATTGCTGGCGCGATTTCCTCCTGTGCAACCACCTTCATGGTTTCCAAACGAATTGCACCCAAACGTTTCTTACATGTGGGATTCATGACTTTTCCTCCTTAAATTTTAAGGGGACCAGACAAAGAAAAGACCTTGCTAGTGCAAGGCCTCAGTTAAAATCGTACAACAGAAGAGAGCACACTCAAAAAGTCTCCTCTAGAAAATTGTACTATTCTTTTATCTGACACCTTGTGAGTCTCTCTGGACTCCCCTTAAAGGTTAAATTTTTACTAGTATACTCTTTCAGCTAAAAAAAGTCAAGTAGAAAACGAACATTCTACTTGACTTCACGAGATTATTTTTCACGAATGACTTCGACCTTGTAGCCATCAGGGTCTTTGACAAAGTAATAGTTAGGTGCAGTTCCTGGTAAACCATTTGGCTCAGTAACTTCATATCCTTTGGCACTATGCTCTTGATGAAGCGCCTCAAGATCAGGTGTACTGAGGGCGATATGGGCAAATCCATCTCCAACCACATAAGGACCATGATCGTAGTTATAAGTCAACTCCAACTCATAGTCGTCTCCTTCAAGTCCGAGATAGACAATCGTGAAGGCATGGTCTGGAAAATCTCTGCGACGCAATTCTTTAAATCCAAAAGCATCTTGATAAAATGCAATTGATTTTTCAAGATTTTCTACTCGCAAGCAAGTGTGTAGCATTTTTGAAGACATATTTTTCTCCTTTATTTTTAAAAAGACTGGGACAATCCTGTTCCAGTCTTATCTGTTATTATTTACCAAGTTTTGCTTTCGCTGCATCTGCAAGAGCTGTGAAAGCTGCTGCATCGTTAACAGCCAAGTCAGCAAGCATTTTACGGTTAACTTCGATCTCAGCCAATTTCAAACCATGCATCAATTGTGAGTATGAAAGTCCGTTCATACGAGCTGCCGCGTTGATACGAGTGATCCACAATTTGCGGAAGTCACGTTTTTTCTGACGACGGTCGCGGTATGCATAGTAGTAAGAGTTCATTACTTGTTCTTTTGCAGTACGGAACAAGATGTGTTTAGCTCCATAGTAACCTTTTGCTAATTTTAAAATACGTTTACGACGTTTGCGTGATACAACGCCACCTTTAACACGTGCCATGTTTTATTTCCTCCAAATATTTCCTAGAATTGTTTACTTACAGTCAAGCTATTATTTCAAGCGAGTAAGCATTGCTTTGATACGTTTGTAATCTCCTGAATGCACCATAGATGCTTTACGAAGATGACGACGTTGTTTCTTAGTTTTTCCGTGGAAACGGTGAGAAGTGTAAGCACGGAAACGTTTAAGTCCACCAGAACCTGTACGTTTGAAACGTTTAGCTGATGCGCGGTGTGTTTTTTGTTTTGGCATGATTTTTTCTCCTTTATTTAACTTTCTGACAATTATTTTTTGTCAGTCGCTGGCGCCAATTGCATGAACATTTGACGTCCATCCATTTTAGCACGTTGTTCGATGATGGCAATATCTTGAGTTGCTTCAGCAAACTCGGCTAAAACTTTTGCACCAATCTCTTTATGGGTAATCATACGACCCTTAAAGCGAATAGATACCTTAACTTTATTTCCTTTTTCAAGGAATTTGCGTGCATTGCGAAGTTTTGTATCAAAGTCACCCTTGTCAATAGTTGGACTTAGACGAACTTCTTTCACAGTAACAACACTTTGTTTTTTACGTTGTTCTTTTTGCTTCTTCTGGTACTCAAATTTGAACTTACCGTAGTCCATAATTTTTGCAACAGGCGGTTTGGCTTGGGGTTGAATCAATACTAGGTCAACATTAGCGTTATCAGCCAAAGCTTGCGCTTCACTGAGTGGCTTGATGCCTAGCTGTTCTCCTTCAAGACCAATCAAGCGAACTTCACGTACACGAATCTCATCATTGATGAATAAGTCTTGCTTTGCTATGGTTTTCACCTCTTTTGTTTTATTAGAGAAAAACAATAGCGGACTCGTAAATATACAAGCCCGCACGTTATGATAGCGTTTCTTAGAAACTTTTCATCCGTAGGGCCAGGCAACTTAATGTCACAAGGCGAGAAGCTCTCACTTCTGCTTTTCTCAACTTTTATATGATACCAAGTTTTCGAGCTCTTGTCAAGATAAAAAGTTATTTTTTTAAAGTTTCTGTTTGTATTTTGGCTTGGTTTCCTAATTAAAAAGAGAGAATCAAGTTGATTCCCTCTCTATGTTAGTTTTTACTTATTTTCCCTATAGGAATGCTAAAACCTATTAAAAAATTCTTTTTTCTGTGAACTTCCCCATCTTTCGATAAATAGAATCCCCACTAACAAAAGGATAATCAGGCAAGGAAGTAAGACCATCCCCATGCTCCAATTCAGATTGACATTATCAATCTGCTTAGGTAATCTACCAGACAAAATCTCCACTGAACGCAAGTAAGTAAAGGGAATCAGATGTGCAATCCTTTGAAGAGGCTGAATTGTTTGGATGCCAAACAATAAGCCAACAATCCCAATAAGTGACAGAAAGAGGACAGGCATTTTTTGCTTGAAAAAGTAAGTAATCAAATACACAACTTCCACAATGACGATAACGGCTAAGAAAGCTAAGAACAAGCCAGGAAATAACACATCTTGTATCTTTCCAATAGTTACCTCTTGATTCGTTAAGCTATAAATCGGGTAGGGGTAATCTAACTGTCCAAAACCGCTTATCAGACTTCCCACTAGAAAAGAAAATCCGCTGATTCCGATAAACAGCACGGTTACATAGCTCACCCCAACTCCAAGAGAGGACATGGCAAATGCCACTTTTGAAAAAGGATATAACTGAGCTGTATCCAGATGATTTTGATACCTTTCTGCAAATAGTTGCGTTAGCATAAAAATAATAGCAACTACAAACAATCTTGGGATGATAGCCTCTAAAATCCAGACAATCTGATCAATCCCGTAGGTCGGATAAACTAAATTGTGGGCTTTTATGTTCAAGGGATATAAGGCTTGGTAAATCTTTCGCTCGCGGTCAACCGCCATTTTTAAGTCAGAACTAGCAGTCGGTTCCTTTGATAAAATTTCATAACTCTTCTCTACATCTTGCCACTGCAAATAGTAGGCTTCTTTCCAGCGTCCTTCTTTTAACAAAGCCAGAATTTCTGTCTTTTGCGTCAAAAGATTTTTTTGCGAGTCTAAATTTTCTTTAGCAAACTGATATTCCTCCGAGCTGGTGTCAGATATTTGGGAGAGTTTCTCTTCATATTCATTGATGACTCTCTCATCTTTTACAAGACGGGTTTCCAACTCGCTCTCCAAGCTGACGGAGTTTGCAGTCTGACTATTAAAATAAAAGGTAACACCGAGTCCAGATACAAATAAAGCTAAGATAATCCAGTTTAAGCGACTTTTGAAAACTTTTTTTAATAAAAATAGACTAACATCTTTCATAAACTAAACCTCTTCTATTTGCCCCTGATGAATGGTTACTACTCTATCGCAGACATCAAGCAACTCTTCCTTATAGTGGGAACTTAAAAGAACCAGCTGTTCTTGTCTATCGATTTGTGTTAGCCTATCAAAAAACTTCTGTCGATAATACTCATCTAAGCCATTTGTAATCTCATCCATAAGCCAGCATTTGGCCTGACTGAGGAAATACATGGCAATCACCAAGCGTTGCTTCATACCTAAGGAATACTTGCGAATGGGAAGGCTGATATAATCAGACATTTCCCAGTAGGCGATTTCCTCCCTCAAGTTCAGATCTGACTTCCAGATGTTTTTTATAAGACGAAGGTAGTCCATCCCACTTAGGTTACCATCCAGCCATTCAATGCTTTCATAATAAAATAAAGAAGGAGGGGCTACAATATTTCCACTACTTATAGGAATTAAATTGCTAATGGCGCGGAACAGGGTCGTCTTTCCAGAGCCATTTATAGCAAGAATACCATAAATCCTACCCTTTTCAAATGTAAAATCAACATCTTGTAAGATGACTTGTCGCGTTTTTAAGGTCACATGAGTAAGCTGCAACATATCTAGCCCTCCTTTTTGGATTAATAGCCTCCACTGTAGTGGTTTAGTACCTCATAACGATTGTACTTCCAGCCTCCGCCAACTTTATACTCAGAATAGCTATAATAATGAGACCATGACGGAATCCAAGCATATTGATGGTCGTGATAGTTGGTACTATAATTCCCAAACCGTATTCCAATCATACTTGTAACTTTTAGTGACTGTCATAGCAGATATACTGGACTGAAAAAGACCAATAATCATAAACTAACTAATTAAACGATTTTTACTAATTTTTAATGGTTTTATATCATTAATATTAAATACGCTTTCATTATATCGTTTTTATCATTATTATGCAACAGATTTTTAGTTTATTTTACTAATATATAATATTTGTCCTTCCTATCGAACACTTTCGATTTTCCAATTTTTCCAACCTTTAAAGCGTATAGCTCCTTGCTGGTCAGTTCGGTAAACTTTGCTATTGATAGTTTCCAGTCGTGTCAAGGTTTCCTGATGGGGGAGTTTCGTTCGATTGTTCTTTCCAACTGAGATGAGAGTCATCTCTGGTTTGAGATGTTCTAAAAAGGCTGAATTTGATGATTTTTTAGAGCCATGTTGGCCAGCTTTCAAAACATCCACTTCTAGGTCAGGATATTGCCTCAGCAAGTCCCTCTCTCCTTTCTCCTCCAAATTTCCAGTGAAAAGAAAGTTTTTATCCAAGAGTTTCCCATACAAAACCAGGGAATTTTCATGATCTCCATCTCCAATTTTCCCTGGAGATAGGACTTCTAACTGACTTCCAAAAATTGGCAAGTTCTCTCCAACTGTCACACTGCGCACCTTTGTTTTAGTAGCCTCTAGTTCTGCCACAAATTCCTTCTGTTTCAAACTGCCTTTTGACACTAAAATTTCGCCTACATGGAAAGCCTTGGCCACTTCCAACAAATCTCCAATATGCTCCTTGTCCGTGTTAGTCAAAATTAGCTGGTCAATCTTGGCTACTCCGCGACTTTTAAGATAGGGTATCAAGCTTCGCTGAGCATTGCTGGTCGTCGCCTTTTCTTGCCATTTTTCGATTTTCTTATCAGATTCTGCCTTGCCACCTACGTCTAGGAGAATGGTTTTCCCAGTTACATCCCGTAGGAAAATACTTTCGCCTTGCCCCACATCCAGCATGGTGATTTCATTTTCCAGTGGATACTTGGTCAAGAAAAAGAGACCTGTAACCAATAAGCTCAATACTGCTAGCCTTTTAATGTTTTTCCTCAAATCATAAACTAAAGCCAAGGAAATTAACAACAAGATTAAAAGCCATGCATTGGGTTGTCCAAAGACCAGAGGTCTACTTGCCACCTGCGATACCAAGCGAATCATCCCCTCCAACCATTCAAAAATAAAATTAAGCTGAATGACTGGATAGAGAAAGGAAAGGGCAAATAAGATAGACAAGAGCGGTAAGAAGACTAAGTCAAATAGAAAGGAAAAGACAAAGGTCAAAAGGATAGACCAAGGCTGAAATTCTGCAAAATAGAAGGATAAAATGGGTAATATTCCCAAGGAAATGACCAGACTTTCTCTGGCAATAGCCTTGATCCCCTCCCCTTCTTTGCTGGTCATGGTCAAGATAAAAGCATAAGCGCAGGACAAGACACCTCCTGCTGTCAAGAAAAAGTTGGGCATGACAATAAAGAGGACAAGCACCGTCAAGGCAAAATTATCCAAGCCCTTAACACCATGTTGAGCCAGTAACTTTTGCAAAAGACTGCGAATGACCGAGGCTGAAAATCCAGTTAGGCCTGCATAGATAAGGGAAAATGGATAAGTCAGAAATTTCAACTTTTCTTGGGTCAAGCCCAATCGCAAGAGAAGTTTCTTAAATCCGTCCATGAAAAAACCTACCTGCATGCCCGACAAGGCAAAAAGATGGATAATTCCTAGACTAGAATAAAGCTCATTCATCTCCTCAAAATCTGTGTCCAGATGCCCTAACAAGAGACCTGTCATGTAATTGCTCATAGGGTCTGGAAAATGCGTCTTAATCCAAACTACAGCCTTACGGCGTAAACTGGACAGGTTTTCACCTATATCCCAACTGCCGACTTTTTGAAGCGACTGGATTCTTTTGATATTTAGAGTCTGGTAAATCCCCTGAGTCTTCAGATAGGCTTGATAGTCAAAGCCACCAAAATTTCTCTGCCCTTCTGGCTCTAAAAGTTTTCCTTCTAGTTTCAAATCATGAAGGGCTGTTAAAGCTTGAAAGGCTTCTTTCTCCTCCTCGGATTGGAGTTTATAATAGACTTGAAAAATGCGTCCATCAGACTTGCCACGGAAGGATAGACTATCACCATTAACCTTAATAGTATCGGGCAAAATCCGTACCCTTTCAACAGAATCCGCCAAATTTTGACTCGCTTGACTCTGTTGCCAATTTTGAAACAGAAACCAAAAGCCAAAGACTCCACAAATCACTAGAACTTTGCTAGCAGGTTTCCAAGGAAATTGGAAAAAAAGACAGACTAGCAGAAAAACGAAGCCCAACAAAGCAAGATAGGATGCTGAAAAAATGGCGTAGTAAAGCCAAAGTAACAGAAAACTTAGGTAAATTAGGGGAATAGAGAAATTCTTAATCCACTGTAACATAGTCTTTTAGCTTTTCTATCGTTTTAGCACCAATGCCAGAGACCTTCTTAAGTTCATCAACCGACTTGAATTTCCCATTTGCCTCACGATGGTCGATAATATCCTGAGCTCGTTTTCCTCCCAGTCCCTTGACCTGCTTGAGTTCTTCCAGACTGGCCTTGTTGAGATTGACCTTCTTGTCCTTGCTTGTTGAAGAAGGCGCTCCAGAACCTGCCTGTTGACTAGCTGATTCTTCTCCCTTAGTAGGAACGTAAACCAGAGCCTCATCACTAACTTTCTGAGCTAGATTGAGCGACTTGCTGTCTGCTTGCTCTGTCAAACCACCAGCCTTCTGAACGGCATCATTGACCCGACTACCTACAGGCAAATCATAAATCCCTGGCGATTTTACAGCACCTTTCACATCTACTGTGATTAGATCTTGTTCAACAGGTTCTTCCTTTTCTTCCTTCTTCACATCCTTTTCGGTCGATGAATCCTTGGAAACAGCTGCAACTTCTGCCTGCAAATTCGTTTCCTTGACAGGTGTTTCTGGAGCTGGTTTTAGTAGGAAAAATCCTCCTACAAGCAAGCCCAGACCAGTACAGATGACAATAATTTTATACTCTTTGATTTTCTCGATAATTACTTCCATATTTTCTCCTCTCTTAAATTATTCGTAAGAGGAAGAAAAAACAGTTGAAAATTTCTTCTCAACTGCTTATTTATTTGCAAAATAGTCTTCCTTGGTCAAGACATAATGAACTCTTGTCACGATTCGGTCTTCTTCATGCTGGTCCATACAAGCATAAGCTTCTTCGTGGGAAAAACGCATTCCTGATTTCTCCATGACCTTTCCTGACGCGGGATTAGCCTTATCGTATAAAGCAACTAACTTATTCATTCCTATATTCTCAAAAGCTAGCTCAATTACGGCACGATTGGCTTCTGTCGTCAATCCTTGATTCCAATACTTTTTATTGATAATGTAGCCAATAGCCGCCTTCTTAAGAGCAGGATCAATCTTATGCAAATCAATGGTTCCGATAAATTTGCCATTGCTTTTTAGTTCTATTCCCCACCGTCCCAAGGAATTGGACAAGTAGAACTGAGCAATGTTATTCTTGGTTTCTTCCAAGCTTTGATTGGTTGGAAAAGTGTAGCGCGTATTATCCTTGTCCGAGGCATAGGCAAACATTGCTTCCGCATCATCCAAGGTTACAGGTCTAAGCAATAAACGCTCTGTCTCGACTATGGGATACCGAGCTAGTTTTAAAAAGATTGATTCCATATATTTCTTCCACTTAAAACGTTTCTAATCTAATATAAAGATATTGAATGAAATATTTAAAACGCAAATTTATACTTGGTATTGAGATAACTTTAAGTACAAAAGAACTATCCTTCAGACAGAGGTTGAGACTCTAATTCTTCACTCTCTTCTTTTTTAACCGGTGCTGGTTCATAAGCTCGGATAATCTGAGCGACAACAGGATGGCGAACCACATCCTTAGCTGAAAAATGAACAAAGTCAATCTGATGGATGTTCTTGAGTTTTTCTTGAGCGTCAATCAAACCGGACTTGACATTCCGCGGCAGGTCAATCTGACTGATATCCCCATTGACAATCATCTTAGAATTAAAACCTAAACGAGTCAAAAACATCTTCATCTGCATAATGGTCGTATTTTGCGCCTCATCGAGAATGACAAAGGCATCATCCAAGGTCCGTCCACGCATATAGGCAAGGGGAGCAATCTCGATAATTTCACGTTCCATGAGTCGAGTTGTTTGGTCTTTCCCCAGAATCTGATACAAGGCATCATAAACAGGTCTAAGGTAAGGATCTACCTTCTCCTTAAGATCACCCGGAAGAAAACCTAGACTCTCTCCAGCTTCCACTGCCGGGCGTGTTAGGATAATCCGCTTAACCTGCCCACGTTTAAGGGCTGTCACTGCCAAGGTCACTGCAAGAAAGGTCTTCCCTGTTCCTGCAGGTCCGATTCCAAAGGTCACATCATGCTGTTTGACACTATCCACATAAAGCTTTTGACCTAAGGTTTTGACACGAATAGGCTTCCCTGTATTGTCCTTGATAATTTCTTCTTCATAAAGGGCGACAAACTTGTCTATTTCATCGTTTTTGACCATACTAATTGCAGTCACTACATCTGGTGTACCAACGGTCATCCCACGGTTCACCAAGACCATCAAAGCTTGGATAACCTGACGAGCTTCCTCGCAAGCAGACTCTTCTCCCAAAACCTGGACAATCTCCGTACGAGCATGAATCACCACATCAAGCTCTTCTTCCATCAAACGAAGATGGCGTTCATTGGAACCAAAAAGATGAAACAAGTCATCTGGATGACTCAGTTGAATGTCTATTGAATGTTCCTTCAAATAAAGAACCTCTCTAATCCTTTTATTTCTTTTTATTATAGCAAAGGGGTGGAGAAATTACTAGCCCAAACCCAATGAATCATGCTAGTGTTCTAAGTATTCTTGCCAGATAGCGTCAAAGTCTCCTAGGTTAAAAGAGAAACTGGCATGTTCCTCTAAAAAGCGACTCACCTCATCAAAATCATCGGTGTGTTTTGGGAAGGAAGACTCTTCAAAAGCTAGGTCTGCCAAGATAGCTTTGGGACTGTTACTTTTAGGATTGCGCTCGGTCATGAGCCAAGTGTAAAATGATTTTCTCATAAGTCTCCCTAGATCAACTCTGTACCAAACTGGTCTTGCTTGATTTTACCAGCCTTCATCAAGCCACCAAGTGCCTTTTTAAACTGACCCTTAGAAATTCCAAAGATTGCCTTGATGTCGTCTGGAGATGACTTATCATTTAAGGTCATGAAACCGCCATTGCTTTCCAAGTAGGTCAAAATCATCTGAGCATCATTTTCCAACATTTCAAAAGAACGTGGTTTGAGGGAGAGGTTCAAGGTACGGTCCACTTCACGGAAACCAATGACACGCGCATCTAGAACTTGTCCCAAACGTGGCTCTGCGTAACGCTCGCTAGGATGGATAAAGCCAAGCATGTTATTTTCTGGTAGGTAAACAAAAGTTCCTGACAGCTTGAGGCGGTAAACAATGGCTGGCCAGTTTTGGTTCTGCATGTTGTTGTAGGCAGGACGAGCTAGACGTTGGAAGTCTTCTTGATAGGCCAAGAGGCCCCAGATACGGTCTTTCTTGTCCACTTCAAGACTGATGTAGAGTTGGTCGCCCTTCTTAGGCCAGAGTTCCTTGAGCTCAGGGAGAATATCGAGTGACACAACGATTTCCTTGTCAGGAAGGCCTGTATCCACAAAGACACCCAAGTCTTTACGAACTTCCGTTACAGTTCCCCAACCAAATTGGTCCTGAGTGGCAGTCACTTCTATGGTTGTCAGGCGGAGTTTTTGCTTCATATCCGTGTAGGCAAAACCTTTGACCGTATCCCCTACTGTATGTTGACCTTCTTCCTTAGCAAGAGCATAGGTTTGACCATCCTTTTGCACAAAGTAAAAACGGTCGTTTTCATCGATGATGAGTCCAACGATAAAACTTGCAAGATTTGTATTCATATTTCCTTCTTTCGAATAAAACTCAGCCAGCAATGCCAACTGAGTTTTTCTGTTTATTTTTAGACTTCCAAAAGTTCTTTCTCTTTGTTGGCAGTCATGTCGTCGATGTGCTTGACAGCATCGTCTGTTACTTTTTGAATATCTTTTTCAAGAGTCTTCAATTCGTCTTCAGTGATTTCTTTTGCTTTTTCTTGTTTCTTAGCTTCGTCCATAGCATCGCGACGGATATTGCGGACAGCCACTTTAGCATTTTCGCCGACCTTCTTCACTTCTTTAGCAAGGTCACGACGAGTTTCTTCTGTTAGAGCTGGGATAACCAAGCGAATCACAGAACCGTCGTTAGCTGGTGTGATACCAAGATCAGAAGCGTTCAAGGCACGTTCGATGTCTTTCAATGAAGACTTGTCAAATGGTGTGACCAACAAAACACGCGCTTCTGGAATGGTGATTGAAGCGATTTGGTTAAGAGGAGTTTCTACTCCATAGTATTCTACATGTACACGGTCAAGCAAGCTTGCATTGGCACGACCAGCACGGATACCACCAAATTCACGAGCAAGTGATTGGTGAGACTGGGTCATTCTCTCTTTAGCTTTTTCAATAATTGCGTTAGCCATAATCTTTCTTATTCCTTTTCTTCGATATTATTTGAAACTGTTGTTCCGATATTTTCACCAAATACGACACGTTTGATGTTGCCTGGTTGGTTCATGTTAAAGACAACCAAGTCAATGTCGTTGTCCATTGAGAGGGTTGAAGCTGTTGAGTCCATGATACGGAGACCTTTATTGATAACATCACGGTGGGTCAATTCTTCAAATTTAACAGCTGTCTTGTCCTTCTTAGGATCGGCATTGTAAACACCATCAACACCATTTTTAGCCATGAGGATGGCATCCGCTTCGATTTCAGCTGCACGAAGGGCTGCTGTTGTATCAGTTGAGAAGTAAGGTGAACCAATTCCTGCACCAAAGATAACGATACGGCCTTTTTCAAGGTGACGAAGGGCACGTCCACGTACGTAAGGCTCTGCCACTTGTTGCATGGCAATAGCTGTTTGTACACGCGTATCGACACCAACTTGTTGCAATGAATCTGCCATCACAAGAGCATTCATAACAGTCCCAAGCATTCCTGTGTAATCTGCCTGAACGCGGTCCATTCCTGCTTCAGCAGCAGGTTCTCCACGCCAGAGATTTCCTCCACCGATAACAAGGGCAATTTCGATACCTAAGCTATGAACTTCTTGAATCTCTTTTGCGATTGTTTGAACTGTTTGGATATCAATCCCTACGCCACGTTCACCGGCAAGGGCTTCACCTGATAACTTGATTAAAATACGTTTATACTTGGGATTCGCCATTTTCACTCTCCTTTTTTTATCCTACCTATTTTATCACAATTTCTAAGATTTTTATAGTATCATGAGCAATTCTTTGAAAAAAATTAGACCGTTAAAAATTCCTCTAAGTCATCAAGGGCACGCTCTGCAATTTTTTCATAACGAGCCTTCTTATCACGGATACGTTCTCCTTCCAACTCCTTGATAATTCCGAAATTGACATTCATCGGTTGGAAATGTTTGCTGTCGGCATGGGTGATGTAATGAGCCAGACTTCCAATCGCTGTTGTTTCTGGGAAAATAGCCTGGCTTTCTCCCTTGAAAAGACGAGCCGCGTTAATTCCCGCAACTAAGCCTGACGCCGCTGATTCAACATAACCCTCTACACCCGTCATCTGACCAGCAAAGAAGAGATTTGGTTGTTTCTTAGAACGGTAAGTCTGCTCAAGAAGATTTGGTGAATCCATATAAGAATTGCGGTGCATGACACCATAACGAACAAACTCAGCATTTTCAAGACCTGGAATCATTTGGAAAACACGTTTTTGTTCTCCCCATTTAAGGTGAGTTTGAAATCCAACGATATTGTAAAGACTACCTGCCGCATTATCCTGACGAAGTTGAACCACCGCATAAGGTGTTTTGAATTCTCCATCACGAGGGCCTGTGTAGTCGTCTGGATACTCAAGACCGACTGGTTTCATAGGACCATAAAGCATGGTTTTAATGCCACGTTTTGCCATGACTTCAATCGGCATGCATCCTTCAAAATACTTTTCTTTTTCAAAAGAATTAAGCGGTGCTTCTTCAGCATTGACCAAAGCTTCATGGAAATCCATAAACTCTTGCTTGGTCATAGGGGCATTGAGGTAGGCCGCTTCTCCCTTGTCATAACGAGACTTGAGATAGACCTTGCTCATATCGATAGTATTGACATCGATAATAGGCGCTGCCGCATCGTAGAAATAGAAACCATCACCGTCATTAAGGGAATGAATCTTTTCAGCCAAGGCATCGCTAGTCAAGGGACCAGTAGCGACAACCGTAATAACATCCGTCGGCAATTCTGTAATTTCATCACGAACCACTTCAATCAAGGGATGGTTGACCACTTTTTCGGTCACCATTTGGGAGAAACCATCACGGTCCACCGCAAGAGCTCCTCCTGCAGGAACACGGGTTGCTTCAGCAGATTCCAAGATAACTGAACCCAAGCGACGCATTTCTTCCTTGAGGAGACCCACTGCATTTGTCAGAGCATCTCCACGAAGAGAATTGGAACAAACTAACTCTGCAAAATTGTCTGTTTTGTGCTGAGGTGTTGACTTGACACCACGCATTTCATAAAGTTTAACTGGAATACCACGTTCTGCAATTTGGTAGGCTGCTTCAGAACCTGCCAAACCAGCACCGATAACATTGATATAAGATTGAGACACGACACTAATACCTCTTTGGGAGTGTGAAGACAAGGTTCACATTGAAAAAGCCAATCAAACTTAAGAGTTTTCGAATTTCTTGGCTCAGGCTGAAAAAGTCCACAGGACTTTTTCACTCCCACAAATCTTTCTAATTTTTTCTTCTACTAGTATAACAAAAAAAGGGAAGAAGGCAAACTTCCCTGTTTATACTCAATAAAAATCAAAGAGCAAACTAGCCACAGGTTGCTCAAAGCACTGCTTTGAAGTTGTAGATAGAACTGACGAAGTCAGCTCAAAACACCTATTTTGAGGTTGTGGATAGAACTGACTAAGTCAGTAACCACAACTACGGCAAGGCGACGTTGACGCGGTTTAAAGAGATTTTCGAAGAGTATTAGTCATTTTCTTGATTTTCTTCCCAATCGTGGTAGGCAGCGTAGAGCTGGCTTTTATTCCACTGGTAAATCTTAGCAACTTCCTTGATAGCTTGATTTTTCTTCATGCCTTGCTGGATGCGGACTCGGATTTCTGAAAACAAGTCCTCCTCATCTTTTTCCTCCACATCCCGACTGGCACCTTCAACAATGAGAAGGCATTCGCCCTTGAGTGGCGTTTCAGCGATGCTTTCCAGCAATTCAGAGATTTTTCCTCGTTGGTATTCTTCGTAAATCTTTGTCAATTCTCTGACCAAGACGACCGAGCGGTCACCGTAGACTTCTAGCATATTTTCCAAAGTATCTGCCACACGATGAGGAGATTCATAGAAAATTTGAGTTTCAGGATAGTCTTTTTTCAAGTCGAAAAATTGCTTTTGCTGGCCTGATTTTCTGGGTAAAAAGCCGTAAAAGATATGTGGCTGTGGCGCTAAACCACTGGCAATCAAGGCGGAAATTCCTGCAGAGGCACCCGGAACAGTCACAACAGCAATCTCTTCCTCAATAGCTGCCTTGACCAAATCATGACCAGGGTCTGAGATGCTAGGCAGACCCGCGTCGGATACCTGAGCGATACTTTGTCCTGCTTTCAGGAAACCAATCAAATCAGGAATCTTTTCCTTGGCATTGTGCTCATGAAAACTGATTTGCTTGGTAGAAATGTCAAAATGCTTGAGCAATAGACCTGTATTGCGCGTGTCCTCAGCTGCAATCCAATCCACTTCTTTCAGGGTTTGGATAGCACGAAAGGTCATATCATCTAAATTGCCAATCGGCGTTGCCACTAGATACAGCTTGCCATAGGGAGACTGCCCCTTAAAACTTTTTTGAATCTGCATGCTTACTCCCTGTATAACAACTCATCACAGAACATACATTCTTCGTCCTGTTCTCGACGTTGTCCATAAAAATCATTACATACGTGAAATCCATCACGGTAAATGCGACGGACACTTTCACGAACATGCTTGGCCTTGACGGGAGCATCTGCTTCCACCTCACCCAAACGTTCGCGCAACTTACTATTTTCCAAGCGAAGAGCTGTATTTTCCTCCACTAGGCTCTTGAGATTTTTCTTGATGGCTTCAACATCGGCCAAGGTTACCAATAACTGTTGGGAAAAATCATCCAGCGCGTCAAATAATTCTTTTTTGTCCATAAAACAGCCCTTTCCTTTCTTTATCGTTCACTTTTGAGTTCATATTTCTTTCAAGACCAGATATTCCATGGCATTTTGAAAGCTAACATTAGCTTGCCACATTTTTCTAGCTTCTAGCAAATCTTGTAGAATCACTCTTACTCTTGCTTGCAAGAGGTCCTGTCCACAGAGGACTTCAAGAATCCGTAAAACCTGATCTTGTTTTTCCTTGTCATCTGCCAAGCTAGCTAGTTTAGCAACCTGCAAATAACTTTCTTTTTTCTTAGCTACTAACCAAGTCAGCAGGCATTCACTTTCATCAACCAAGGTCCAAAAGCTTGCCTGATTGGCTAACTTTTCTGCTTCAGCTCGCGATTGACTAAACTGGGCTAAAAGAGTCGCTTTTTTCTTAACCAGTCCCATTTGTTCTAAGAGCAAGATGAGCTTTTCTTCCTGCTTTTTAAAGTGAAAAATCTGGGTCCGACTTCGGATTGTCGGCAACATCTTTTCCTCATCGCTGGTCAAGAAGAAAATGTAAACTTCACTCTGGGGTTCTTCGATGACCTTGAGCAAAGAATTGGCTGCGTTAGGATGCATTTTCTCAGCTTGCTCGATAACAAAGACCTGTTGTTGGCTTTCAATCCCTGCTTGGGAAAACTGCCCCACCAATTCTCGAATGCGTTCTGTCTTAATGACCTGATTAACTGGCTTAATCAAGGTGACATCGGGAAATTCTTCCTGTTCAATCAGCTTGCAGTTTCGACATTTCTCACATGGTAAGACGCCAACTTTATCCGTACAAAAGAGGCTCTTAGCTAAAAATTGCGCCATTTCCAAGCTTCCAAAGAAACCTGAAAAAAGGTAGGCATGATTGAGCTGGTCTTGTTCTAGGATACGGACAAAGCGGTCAAACTGATCTGGCTGCCAAGCCTTTAGTTGATCTTGTTTCATTTAGCTAATCCCATTCTATCAAACAAGACAGCCTTAGTAGTTTCCACAACTTGCTCCAAGGGGAGACTCGCATCAATCTTGACAATGCGATTTCCCTCTTTATCCAGAAGAGAAAGGTAGCCTTGACGAACTTTTTTATGCAAGTCCAAACCTTCCAAGTCCAAACGATTGACCTCTCGATTGCTATTAGCAGCAATGCGAGCCAGCCCTTCTTCAACCTCGATGTCAAAATAGAGTGTCAAATCAGGTTTAAGGCCATCTGTCGCAAACTGATTGAGCCAATCAATGGCGTCAATATCCAAGCCACGACCAAATCCCTGATAGGCAATGGAACTATCGATGAAGCGGTCCATAATGACCAACTTGCCAGCTTCAAGGGCAGGGAGAACTTTTTCCACCAAGTGCTGTCTGCGACTGGCGATATAGAGAAGGAGTTCCGTTTTAGGATCCATCTGAGTATGACTTGGGTCCAAAATCACTTCCCGAATCTTCTCCCCAATCAAGACTCCGCCAGGTTCACGGGTCGTCAGCACCTCTACCCCTTTTACCTCTAAAATTGGTAGCAGAGCCTCTAAAACGCTGGTCTTTCCTGCTCCCTCAGGTCCCTCAAGAGAGACTAAAAATCCTTTTGACATGTCTAACTCATTTCTTTTTTACTACTTCTATTCTATCAAAAAATAGGGGTTTGTGACAATCTTTTTTTCTTCTCATTTCATACTCAATGAAAATCAAAGAGCAAACTAGGAAGCTAGCCGCAGGTTGCTCAAAACACTGTTTTGAGGTTGTAGATGGAAGCTGACGCAGTTTGAAGAGATTTTCCAAGAGTATCAACCACCATAAAAGAGGCAGTCAAAACCACCTCTTATTTACCTAGTTCTTGTGTTCGTTTATAAGCTTGACCAACTGCCTCCATGACTGTTCCTCGAAAAGCATGCGCTTCTAAGCTAGCTACACCAGCGATAGTCGAACCGCCTGGGCTACAGACTTGGTCTTTCAATACTCCAGGATGCTCTTGGCTTTCTAGGACCAATTTCCCAGCTCCTACCACGGTTTGAGCCGCCATTTTCAATGCTATTTCTCGTGGTAATCCTGTCTGAACACCTGCATCTGCCAAAGACTCAATAAAGAGATAGACAAAGGCTGGTCCACAACCTGCAAGACCTGTCGCTGCATCTATTAAACCTTCCCCAAGTTCAACCAAGAGACCAGCCTTAGTTAAAAGCTGACAAAATAGCTCACTGTCCTCAGCCCTGCAATTAGAAGACAAGACATAACTAATCACTCCTTGCCCGATAGAGGCAGGGGTATTAGGCATCATACGAATAATTCGGTGTTGACTTGGAAGAAAACTAGCGAGTTTTTCCAAGGTCAATCCTGCTGCCATAGAAATCAAAAGAAGACTTTCTCTTTTTTCAAGGATAGACTGGTATTGAGCAAGCAAGTCTGAAAACTGTGCAGGCTTGACTCCTAGAAAAATCACATCTGCTTCTGCGAATATTTCTTCATTGCTAGAAGCCTGACCACCAAAGTCTGCAATGAAAGCATCCACCTTGGCTTGGCTACGATTGGCAAGGAGAAGGTCATCACCCGTCTTAGCCTGCAAAACAGCCTTGGTCAAGCTAACACCCATATTTCCTAAGCCGATAAATCCAATCTTCATCTCTTATTCCCTTATCTGTCCGTCACCAGTAACCACATATTTGTAGCTGGTCAATTCCTTCAAGCCCATGGGACCACGCGCATGTAGTTTCTGAGTAGAAATCCCCATCTCACATCCAAGACCAAATTGGCCACCATCGGTGAAACGAGTTGAGGCATTGACATAAACCGCTGCAGAGTCCACTTGATCTGTAAAGTAAGCTGCAGCCTCAGCATTTTCAGTCACAATAGCATCCGAATGATGGGTGCTGTGAGCTTCAATATGCTCTACCGCTTCTTCAAGGCTATTCACAACCTTAACAGCTAGGACATAGTCTAAAAACTCGGTGTCAAAGTCTTGAGCCTCAGCTGCTTGACCTGAAACAAACTGGCTTGCTTTGCTATCCAAGCGGAATTGAATTGCTTCCAACCCAGCTTCTTTACGCTCTGCAACCAGCACGTTCTCCAAGCGAGGAAGGAAGCTTGCTGCCTTGTCTTCATGAACGAGGAGAACCTCCATGGCATTGCAGACAGAAGGACGACTGGTTTTAGCATTGTTGATGATAGACAGAGCCTTATCTTCGTCTGCATCCTTATCCACATAGACATGGACAATCCCAGTTCCTGTCTCAATAACAGGTACGATAGCATTTTCAACCACAGCATTAATCAAACCAGCCCCTCCACGAGGAATGAGAAGATCTAGATAGCCCTTGGCCTTCATCATGGCATAGCTGCTTTCTCGGCTGGTATCTTCCACCAGCTGAATCACATCTGGGTGAATAGTAGTCGTTTCCAAGCCCTTCTTCAAAGCTGTGACAATGGCATGGGCCGTTTGATAGGCATCCTTACCACTACGAAGAACAACCGCATTCCCACTCTTGAGAGCTAGAGCAGCTGCGTCAGACGTCACATTTGGACGGCTTTCGTAGATAATACCAATAACTCCCATAGCTACACGTTTCTTTGTGATAACCAAACCATTTTCAAGCTGATTGGTTTCTAAAACTTCACCGATTGGATCTGGTAAGGCAACCACTTCACGAATACCAGTTGCCATTGCTTCTATACGTCTTGCATCCAAATAAAGACGATCCAGCATCACATCTGAGATTTTACCCTTAGCAGCTTCCATATCAAGGGCATTGGCTGCTAAAATTTCCTCATTATCTGCTAATAAGTGATCAGCCATGGCTAGCAAGGCTTGGTTTTTCACCTCTTCACTAGCTGTGTTGATCGATTTTTTAACAGCCTGTACCTGTTCAAATTGTTCTTGTGTACTTACCATAGTTTACCTCTAAAATTCTGTAAAGAGTAGTTGGATTTCAGGAGTAATGGAAATCCAGTCATCGCGATGAATCAAGACACCCTTGGCTTTTTGAGAACGCAACATATCCTCCAAAGCAGATGCTCCAAATTGCACGCGTCCTTTTCCAAGTGATTTTCCACTTTCCTTGTCAAATACTGTCACGATATCACCGTAAGAAAAGGCTCCTTCTGCTTCAACAATACCAGATAAGAGAAGACTCTTGCCATGTTGAGATAGAGCTTCAGCAGCCCCTTTATCAACCCAAATAGAACCTTGGCTCTGAGCATAGAAGGCTAGCCATTGTTTCTGGGTACGGAGCCCTTTCTCCTGTGCAACAAAGTAGGAACCATCCTTAGTCTCCTCCGCTGCCTCAATCATAGCATCTGACTTCAAGGATGAGCAGATATAAACAGGAACTCCTGATTCTGTCGCAATAGTTGCAGCTTTGATTTTGGTTAACATGCCCCCAGTTCCGTTTGAAGAACCTGCTCCACCGGCCATATCAATAATCTCACGATTGATTGTCTCGATTCGCTCCAAGCATTTGGCTGTTGGATCTGAATGAGGATTCCCAGTATAGAGACCGTCCACATCTGTCAAGAGGACTAAAAGGTCTGCTTGAACCATGGCCGCTACCTGGGCACTCAGAGTGTCATTATCCCCAACCTTGAGTTCATCAATAAC
Organism: Streptococcus mitis; assembly: GCA_018364455.1. Taxonomy (GTDB): domain Bacteria; phylum Bacillota; class Bacilli; order Lactobacillales; family Streptococcaceae; genus Streptococcus; species Streptococcus mitis_BR. Next base: position 94,565 of record JAGZLW010000001.1, read on the forward strand.
GACACTGTCATTCTCGTTGATGATAGGAATTGCCCCACGGCTAAGTAGAACTGACAAAGCCTGATGGGCATTTTTATAACGGCGCTTATCCACAAAGTCATCCTGAGTCAGCAAGATTTGTGCAGAAACGATTTGGCGCAAGAGAAGATTGGTCGTGTATTCTTCCAACAAAAGCCCCTGCCCTACTGCTGCTGAAGCCTGTTTATCAGCAATCTTAGTCGGACGCTTTTTAAATCCTAAGGCTCCAAAACCAGCCGCAATGGCACCTGATGACACCAAAATCAATTCATGACCAGCTTCGTGCAACATAGCCAACTGCTGGGTAATAGCCTTTACCTTACTACGTGATAAACTTCCATCCTCATTCGTCAGAGAAGAAGTCCCCACCTTAAAGACAATCCGTTTGTATTTCATAGTCTCACTCCGATTCTTCATATTTATCCATTATAACATGAATGGCAGGAAATAGAAAAGAGTTGATAGGAAAAAGAAGGCCCTAAAACCTTCTTTTTTACTACTGTTCTGATTCCGATTTGTTTGCACTCGTTTCAGAGCTTTGTGAAATTGAAGAAGTCAAATCTTGACTAGTTGAAGCGCTTGTAACACCTTCATTCTGTCTAATTTCTTTATTTTCAAGATCTTTTGTCACTACTTCATTGGATTTTTTTATTTCTGAATTACTTGTAACTCTAGTTGTAGCAGATTTCTCGACCGGAACATCCACTAACCAGGCACCACTTGAATCAACAGTATAGCCTTCTGGTGTCTTACCGTTCACAAGCAATTGACCATTTTCTTTCAAGAAGTACCATTTATCCTTGTCCTTGATCCAACCCACAGCTCGTGAACCATCTTCCTTGTAGAAATACCAAGCATTTGCCTTTTTAAGCCAACCTTGCTTCATAGCTCCTGAATCTTCTAGATAGTAATGATGACCAGAAACTTCTATCTCGCCTGTCTTCATGATACCAGTAGAATCCATATAGTACCAGGTTTCTTTATCTTTTACCCAACCCGTTTTCATTTCTCCTGATTGAGCAAAGTAATACCATTGTCCCTTATATTGAAGCCAACCTGTCTTCATAGAGCCATCGTTTGATAAATAATAGGACTGACCTCCAGTATTTACCCAGCCAATTTCCATCTGATTTTCTTTGTTGAAATAATACCAGATTCCATCAATTTTCTTCCAATTTTTAGCAGAAGCACCAGAGTCTGTTAAATAGAACCAATGATTGTTCCATTTTTTCCATTGATTCTGTAACAAGATACCCGTTTGGTTAAAGTAATACCAGTCACCCTTAATTTCATTCCAACCGACAGCATACTCTCCTGTAGAATCAGGTGCTTGATACCACCAGTTTCCATAAGCACTCTTATGCCAACCAGCTTGAAAACTTGGAATCTTCTTGTAGGCAGTTGAAATATTTACTAAACCGTCTTGTCGAATATCAAAAACTGTCGCATCATAGTCTTTGCTGGCTGCGTTAATTCTCTCAATTCCTCGTTCTTTAAGCCAATTGACATACTCACTATCAACACCGTTTTTCCAAGGTAGACTATCTGAGGTTTGAACAATCAAACTCGGACTCAAATTTTTAATGAAATCCTTGGTGTTTGATTTATTAGTATCATAGTGATGATTAAACTTCATCAAATCAACTTTTCCAATAAGAGGACCATACTTGTCTTCCGCTCCATGAACATTATCTAAGTCGCCCCCAAGGTAAATTTTCTTGCCATTGACTTTCACTACACTAATCAAGGAATTGGAATTGTCATCCCAAATTTTCTTTAATTCACCTGATGAATCTGTTTCATTTTCATAATTATAGAGTTGAATATCCATGTCCCCAAACTGAAAATGAGCATCCCCTTGTGTGATATTTTGAATAACTGAAACACCTTTTTCTGCGGCAGTCTGTAAAACCTTATCGTAGCCATACAGATTATCCCATAGACGTTCAGAATTAGTAATACGATTATCACTATATTTTTTAAGATAGACTCGGTCAACTGGATAGGTAGACAGTAATTCATCAACATTTCCAATATGGTCACTGTGAGTATGGGTTACCAAAATAAAATCAAGTTTTTGAACACCCAATTCCTTCAAACGACGAAAGACACGGTCTGTTAGAACATGCTTATAAGACGTTTCAATTCCTTCTCTCCATGGATAACGTGAATCACTTCCATCTGGGAAATCATAATCTTCTCCTGTATCAATCATGGCAAAATGTCCATTGCTTTCAAGAATAATCGCATCACTGCCACCTTCTTGAACATTTATAAAGTGGATTTTATTTCCTGAACTTTCTTGAGCTTGAACATTCCCATGCAATGACAAACCTAAAAAAGCGCCTGCAAGTGCTAAACTAATCAATTTCTTTTTCATTCTTACTTCCTTAATTTCTCCAAAGTTTCCTTAAAAATCTCTGGGATATCTGCTGTAAATTCTAAGGTCTCACCTGTTCTCGGATGAGTAAAACCTAAAGTCTTGGCATGAAGAAATTGTCCATGCCCCTTAAGTGTCTTACGAGGACCATAGACTTCATCACCAGCGACTGGATGGCCAATATAAGCCATATGGACACGAATCTGATGAGTGCGACCTGTCTCTAGCTGCAACTCCACTAAGCTATAATCGCCAAAGCGTTCCAAGACGTGGAAACGAGTCACTGCAGTCTTCCCTTTAGCAGTCACAGCCTGTTTCTTACGGTCTTTTTCACTACGACCAATCGGAGCTTCAATCACACCACGATCATTAGGCAGATTTCCATGAACAATCGCCCAATATTTGCGGAGAGACTTTTTATCCTTCAGTTCTTGAGCAAGTGCTAGATGCGCCTCATCGTTTTTAGCAATCATGAGAAGGCCAGACGTATCCTTATCAATACGATGAACAATTCCTGGGCGTAGAACCCCATTGATACCCGACAAGTCCTTAATATGATACATAAGGGCATTTACCAAAGTTCCACTAGTATGACCAGCACTCGGATGCACAACCATCCCCTGAGGCTTATTAACGACGGCCACATCCTCATCTTGGTAGATGATATCTAGCAGAAGATTCTCAGCCACATACTCTAAGACCTCCGGCTCTGGTACATGGTAAGTGACGATATCACCCTCTTGAACAGTGTATTTAGCTTTCTTGACTTGACCATTGACCAAGACCTGGCCTAATTTGATTTGTTCATTCGCGAGACTACGTGATAATTCTGTCAAATCTGACAAAGCCTTATCTAAACGCAGGCCACCAGTTTCAATTTTAATTTCCATTTATTTCCTCTTTTAGCATTGCAATCAATAAAATAATCACTCCAACAGTCAGATAGCTATCTGCTACATTGAAAATTGCAAAATTAATAAAGTCAAGGTGGAACATATCCACAACAAATCCCTGACTGATCCTGTCAATAAAGTTTCCAAGACCACCTGCGATTATCAAGGTCAAGCCCAAGACCATCCAAAGCGAGTCCTCCATGTGTTTATGTAGATACCAAATGGCACCTACCATAACGACCAGTGTAATGATAGCAAATAACCACTGCTGGTCTTGTAGCATCGAAAAGGCTGCACCTCGATTTTGCAGGTAGGTCAAGCTAACGAAATTGGGAATCCAAGAGCGCACTTCACCCAGTGGAATCTGCTGGACGATATAGGATTTGACTAACTGATCCAGCGCAATCAAAAGCAGTACAATGACTGCCACTATTCCTCTTTTTTTCATGATTTCCTCTTCTGATTAAAATATTCTTGCATGACTTCTACAAAGAGAGTACCAGCTTGACTCAGCTCCACTTCCTCACGTTTGACATAAACCATGCGATTATCCAAATTATCCTTGAGACGAATAACTGTGATGCCATTGACACTGTCACTATCTAAAAATCCAGACCCTGTCGCATAGGCGTCCGTCCGCTCCAAAATACCATTCAAGGTGGCACGGTCTGTCACATTAAACATCTGTGAGCTAGCGCTGGTATCGACAAAATTCTCTGAATAATAAAGATACTCATCTTTCTCTTGAGTAAAACGAACTGTCGGTAGATCCGCTAAATCCTCCATGACCAATTCCTCTTTCTGAGCTAATGGATGCCCCTCGCGGAGATAAATGTGGGTATGGAAGGGAATCAATTCAATGACCTCAAGGCCTAGCTTTTCAACCCGTTGCATAATACCCTTTTTATTTTGATTGTTAAGGTAGATAATCCCAATCTCACTATGCCCTTGCGCTACTTCATCTAATATTTGAACAGTAGTTGATTCAAAAATACGGAAATTTTTATAGTCAGGATAGCGCTCTGAAAAGGCCGTAATGGTTGGTGGCAAGAAGTCATAGTGCTGGCTAGCAATGGAAAATTCATCTTTTTCTTCTTCAGGATTAGCATACTGATTTTGAAAAATATCAAATCCTTTAACCAATTCTTGCGCTTTTTCATAGAATTCCATACCACGACGAGTCAAGAAAGTCCCTGAGCTGGTCCGACGGAAAATCTTAAAACCCAACTCTTTTTCCAAATCACGAACAGAAATGGACAGACTCGGCTGACTAACATACATCTTTTCAGCAGCTTCACGGAAAGTACCACTATTGGCAATGGCAACAACATAGCGTAATTGTTGAATGTTCATCTTCTACCCCCAACTTCTTTATCTTTTCATTATACCATATTTTAGAAGTTTTCCAAAAAGGAAAAAAGTATGGAAATTTTCAAGTCTCAATAAATACTCTAACATTCCAAGACAAGAATTAGTATAATGTCTTTTTTCAGTCCTTATCTGATTTCAAGCAAATAAAAACAGCAAATCTTGTTGATTTACCGTTTAAAACATAATACAAATTCGATTTACCATAAATTTATAAAAAAGCCTCTTCAATCCTATTAGCTATATCTGGACTTACCTCCCAAATCCCAACATAAGGTTGTTCAATATACTGTTTTTCTTTTATAGTATATAGATAGGCTACACTATCCTTTTCTTCATTCTGATGAGTGAATTTGATAATGATGTAATCTTTAACATTTGTCGGTTGATCATTTAAACTCTCAAAAGTTGTAGATTTGGACTGTTTCTGTATCTCCTTAATCAATGCTGAGATTTCTTCTCTCTTACTTATTGTTTTAATTTCTCCAGAGATACTTTTCTGTAGGAAAATTACAGAAATCCTTTCAGGTTCAGGAAGAATAAGTTTTTTCTTACTGACACAAGCAGATAGAATAAGAAAAGAGATTGAACAGACTATTATAGTGATAATTTTTTTCACACAGGTTCACATCCTTTCCATATTCCTACTTCCTTACTCAGATACAATTATAATATCAAATCTTAGCAATTTTTACAATATCTTATTCCCTCATAAACTTTATTACTGTAAAAGTTTTACATTCCACTATTTTATGATTGTATCTAAAAGATAAAGTAGCTGATAAATTCGCTTCTTACATAGAATTTTAAAATATGGGTATCAAAACAAAAAACAGGCTCTCCGAAAAATCGGAAAGCCTTATTTAATGCTACTTCTAGCTTCCTCGCCTTTACATTTCAAGGCTCGGGATAAAAAGGTTCACTGAACCTTTTTATTTAGCGATTGGATAAACAGAAACCTGCTTTTTATCGCGTCCTTTACGTTCAAAGCGTACTACGCCTTCAACTTTAGCGAACAAAGTATCGTCTCCACCACGTCCAACGTTTACACCTGGGTAGATGTGTGTACCACGTTGACGGTAAAGGATTGATCCACCTGTTACAGTTTGTCCGTCAGCTGCTTTAGCTCCAAGACGTTTTGCTTGTGAATCACGTCCGTTTGATGTAGAACCTCCACCTTTTTTGTGGGCGAAAAGTTGCAAGTTGTTAAGAGTCATTTTTAACATAATGTTTTCCTCCGTGTTAGTTTTCTGTGATAACTCTGGTTTGGACGAACTCTGAAGAGTTCTCCGATAAGTTTGCCATACCTAAGAAAAATGATTCAAAGAATAACTGGGTCATTTCTCTCTGGTGTGAAGGAAGATCTTTTGGAATCTCAACCATCAGATAGCCACCTTCATCTTCGTTTAATTCTAGGATTGGTTCATAGCCTGCAAATTTCTCAATAGAATTGATAAAGTTAATGGCAAGCGTAGAAACCGATGCACACACGACATCTAAGCCGTATTCGCCACTCTCGGCGTGTCCAGTAATTTCCGCACTCCTCAGCTCGCCATCTTCGGCTCTCTCAAAGACTGCCTGTATCATGTGTTCTCCTTAAAATTAAGCGTTGATTGCGTTGATGACAACTTTTGTATATGGTTGACGGTGACCTTGTTTACGGTGGCTACCTTTTTTAGGTTTGTACTTGTAAGTAACAACTTTCTTTTGTTTTCCTTGTTTTTCAACAGTTCCAACTACAGTAGCTCCAGCAACAAGTGGAGTTCCGACAACAGTGTTTTCACCACCAACAAGAACAACTTCGTTAAAAGTAACTTCTTGACCAGCTTCAACGTTCAATTTTTCAACGTAAACTGCTTGACCAACTTCAACTTTAACTTGTTTTCCGCCAGTTTTGATAATTGCGTATGTGCTCATTATGCACCTCCTATGATTTTTATGGGTTTCCCCGAATTTTTGTGAAGACTCGCCTAGCATCGTGGGACGAACCACTTAAACTTGAATAATCAAGCAACGATGTTCGTGCGGTTGCACAGGAACGTGCATAGTCAACTCTTCAAGTATAGCATATCTCCTATTTTCTTACAAGTAATAACACCTAAAATGAAGCTTTTTCTTTTACTTTTTTCCGCCACTTGGCAAAAAGCATGCTGAGGTAAAAAATACTCATCATAATAGGAACACCAAGAATGGTCTTTTCATGATAGAAAATCGTCAAATAGGCTGAAAAGACAACGCCAAGGACAAAACTACTAAGCAGGCTAACAAATATGAATCCTTCACGCAAAAAAGGTGTGTGCTTGGTTCGGAAATAATCTCCAAAAGCTAGCATGGTCCGTTTGATATTTCCTGTCATAAAAGCGTTATTATAGGCAATACCCGACACTTCTCCAAAAGCAGTTGTCACCAATCCCATACAGAAGGCCAAGGGAGGTACTAGATAGATATTATCTACAGTCTGCGGCACAAAACCAATAATGATTGATAAGATTGCTAAAGGAAGCAATGACAAAATTGGTTTTTTCACAATTCTCAATTTTTCCTTATAAACAGTTAATAAAAAGACCCCCATCATAAAAGCTAGCAAGGTCATTACTTTGGCACTGGCATCTGACACATTGTGTTGAATGAGCCCCACTGATAGAAAGACGACATTCCCAGTTTGTCCAGCAACAAGAGTATTCCCTCGCACAATAAACGTATAGGCATCTACATATCCTGCACAAAAAGTCAAAAAAAGCGCTAGCCTCTTAGACTGACGTGATATTTTTCTTATAGGTAATAACCTCATTTTTCCTCCCATTTCATTTACTCATCTCATTATTGTACCATTTTCTTTGGAAAAGACCTAGTAGCTTATTTGAAATTTCTTACCCTCTGTTGGATAGTCCCGTCTATCTATGTTATAATGAAAGAAGGATTTGAAATCGGAAAAGGAGTAACTATGCTTAAATTAGGTGTTATCGGAACAGGGGCTATTAGCCACCACTTCATAGAAGCAGCCCATACCAGTGGAGAATACCAGTTAGTCGCAGTTTATTCTAGAAAACTAGAAACTGCAGCAACCTTTGCTTCTCGCTATCAGGATATCCAACTCTTTGATCAAGTAGAGGACTTCTTCAAGAGCTCCTTTGATGTAGTCTATATTGCTAGTCCAAACTCCTTACATTTTGATCAGGCAAAAGTTGCATTGTCTGCAGGTAAACATGTCATTCTTGAAAAGCCAGCTGTCACGCAGCCACAAGAATGGCTGGATTTGAGACAGACAGCTGAGAAAAATCACTGTTTTATCTTCGAAGCGGCACGGAACTACCATGAAAAAGCTTTCACTATCATCAAAAACTTTTTAGCAGACAAACTAATTTTGGGAGCAGATTTCAACTATGCCAAGTATTCTTCCAAAATGCCTAACTTGTTGGCTGGACAGACACCAAATGTCTTTTCAGATCGTTTTGCTGGCGGAGCACTTATGGATTTAGGGATTTATCCTCTCTACGCTGCCGTTCGCCTCTTTGGAAAGGCTCAAGACGCGACCTATCAGGGGCAACAGCTTGACAATAGCATTGACCTAAATGGTGACGGTATCCTCTTCTACCCTGACTTTCAAGTTCATATCAAGGCTGGGAAAAACATCACTTCCAATCTTCCTTGTGAGATTTACACAGCAGATGGAACCTTGACCCTCAACACGATTGAGCATGTCCGCTCAGCTATTTTTACCGACCACCAAGGAAATCAAGTCCAGCTCCCTATCCAACAAGCTCCCCATACGATGACTGAGGAAGTCGCTGCATTTGCACACATGATTCAGCAACCAGATCTGAATCTTTACCAAACTTGGCTGGAAGATGCAAGTTCAGTTCATGAGCTACTATATACTATGCGCCAGACTGCTGGCATTAGATTTGAGGCAGAAAAATGAAAACCAAACTACCGACTGAATGGCAAGAACTGAGTAACCAACTCGGTTTCCAAGAATTCACCCCCATTCAAACCCAACTATTTGAGCCCCTTCTTTCTGGAGAAAACCTCCTAGGAGTGAGCCCAACAGGAACTGGTAAGACCCTAGCTTACCTTCTACCAAGTCTTCTCAGACTACAAAAGAAAAAAGCCCAACAACTCTTGATTCTAGCACCAAATACGGAGCTTGCTGGACAAATTTTTGATGTATGTAAAACGTGGGCTGAAGCTATCGACTTGACAGCCCAACTCTTTCTATCAGGTTCAAGTCAAAAACGTCAAATTGAACGACTCAAAAAAGGACCAGAAATTCTGATTGGAACCCCTGGCCGTATCTTTGAACTGATTAAATTGAAAAAAATCAAGATGATGAATGTGGAAACCATCATCTTGGATGAGTTTGACCAATTGCTAGATGATTCTCAGATTCACTTTGTTGAGAAAATCACTCACTACGCACCACGTGACCACCAACTCGTCTACATGAGTGCGACGACCAAGTTTGACCAAGAAAAGATTGCGCCGAACACACGTACCATTGATCTCTCTGACCAAAAATTGAATAACATCCAACATTTCTATATGCAAATAGACCAGCGTCATCGAGTGGATATGCTACGAAAACTGGCTCATGTCGGAGATTTCCGCGGACTAGTCTTCTTTAACAGCCTGTCAGACCTTGGAAGCTCAGAAGAAAAATTACAGTATCGGGATATCTTGGCTGTTTCTCTAGCTAGTGATGTCAATGTCAAATTTAGAAAAGTCATCTTAGAAAAGTTTAAAGACAAGCAACTAACCCTGCTCCTTGCAACAGACCTCCTGGCACGTGGGATTGATATCGATAGCCTCGAATGTGTTGTAAACTTTGATGTTCCTAGAGATATTGAAACCTACACTCACCGTGCTGGCCGTACTGGCCGTATGGGCAAAGAAGGCTATGTTATCACTCTCGTCACTCATCAAGAAGAGCTTAAAAAACTCAAGAAATTTGCTACGGTTCGTGAAATTGTCTTGAAAAATCAAGAACTCTATATCAAATAAAGCTCCCTTTGCTCTATGCACATCCGGTGTATGGAGCTTTTTTATGTAAACAATTCTTCAATTTTAGTTCAATATCAGAAAAAAGAACCTTGCAAAGCAAGATTCTTTTAGTGTCTGACTTAAATAATTGTTCTTCTGGGAACTAAATCGAATTAAGCTTCGATTTCTGTAACCATACCTGAACCAACAGTACGTCCACCCTCACGGATAGAGAATGTAGTACCTTGTTCTACGGCGATTGGGTGGATCAACTCAACGTCGATTGTCACGTTATCACCAGGCATTACCATTTCAGTACCTGCTGGAAGTTCGATTGAACCTGTAACGTCAGTAGTACGGAAGTAGAATTGTGGACGGTAGTTGTTGAAGAATGGAGTATGACGTCCACCTTCTTCTTTAGTAAGGATGTAGACTTCACCTTTAAATTTAGTGTGTGGGTTGATTGAACCTGGTTTAGCAATAACTTGTCCACGTTCGATTTCATCACGTTGAACACCACGAAGAAGGACACCTACGTTATCTCCGGCAAGACCTTCGTCAAGTTGTTTACGGAACATTTCAACACCAGTAACAACTGCTTTTTGAGTTTCTTCTTTGATACCAACGATTTCGATTTCGTCGTTGACTTTAACGATACCACGGTCGATACGTCCTGAAGCAACTGTACCACGTCCAGTGATTGAGAATACGTCTTCGACTGGAAGAAGCAATGGTTTGTCAGTGTCACGTTCTGGTTCTGGGATGTACTCATCAACTGTGTTCATCAATTCCATAACGATGTCTTCGTATTTAGTGTCACCTTCAAGGGCTTTAAGAGCTGAACCTTGGATAACTGGAAGATCGTCACCTGGGAAGTCGTATTCTGACAATAGGTCACGGATTTCCATTTCAACCAATTCAAGCAATTCTTCGTCGTCAACCAAGTCAACTTTGTTCATGAAGACGATAAGGTGTTTAACACCTACCTGACGTGAAAGAAGGATGTGCTCACGAGTTTGTGGCATTGGTCCGTCAGTTGAAGCTACTACAAGGATAGCACCGTCCATTTGAGCGGCACCAGTGATCATGTTTTTAACGTAGTCCGCGTGTCCTGGAGCGTCGATGTGAGCGTAGTGACGTTTTTCAGTTTCGTACTCAACGTGCGCAGTGTTGATAGTGATACCGCGTTCGCGTTCTTCTGGAGCAGCATCGATAGACGCATAGTCTTTAGGTTGGTTAACTGATGAAGGCAAGCGACGTGCCAAAACAGTTGTGATAGCTGCAGTTAGGGTAGTTTTACCGTGGTCAACGTGTCCGATAGTACCAATGTTAACGTGTGGTTTACTACGATCGTATTTTTCTTTTGCCATTTGAGTAAAAGCCTCCAATAAAATATATTTTATAGATAGACAGTAGGCAATACAGTCTAACTTTCCTTACTATTTTATCAAATTTCAGCTAAATTGCAAGTGTTTTACAAAGTTTTTGTGAATTATTCTTAATCTGCTAATCTAAACGGTATTTCTACTTCTATAATTTACCTAAAGAAAAAGAAAAATCAGGAATTTCCTGACTTTTACTTAGCTAATTCTCTTTCTCGTTCTTTCATTGTTTTATGATTTTCATACAAGCGAGATAAGAACTTATAAATTTCTTTCAAGATAGAATAAGTTGGTACTGCGACAATCATACCAATGACCCCATATATATTGCTTGATAACAAAAGTAATACTAAAATCGTAATTGGATGAACCTTCATCACACCACCAACGATTCGAGGGTAGAGGATATTTCCATCCACTTGTTGAATGATTAGCATGTAAACAACTGCAATTAGCATTCTATGAGGATCAGTAAAGACATTGGCAATAATCATCGGAATCAAGCCAATACTTGGTCCCACATAAGGAATGAGATTGGCCAATCCTGAAAAGATGGCAAAGACCAAAGCGTATTTCAAACCAATCACGCTATATCCGATAAAGGCCAAACAACCGATAATAATGGCATCAATTGCGACTCCACTAATATAGCGAGCAATTGTCGCATTCAAATTCTTTAAAAGACCTGCAATATGCAACTTATCTCTCTTTAAAACAGTGCGCTCAAGCATCGGCAAAAATTTGTTACCATCTAACAAAAAATAAACCAAAAACACAGGGGTCATAATAATAATCAAAACGGTACTAAAGAGAGCTGATAGAACACTTCCGACACTATTGGTAACGCTATTTAGGATATTTTGTAAAATATCTACATAGGATAGATTTAACTGTTGAATAGTCGTTTGAATATCCAAATTTTGAAAGGCTGGATAAGTAGATAAATCCATAATCAAATCTTGTAAACGACTGTAGATAGTCTGGCTAGTCGCAATCAAGCTGGTCAACTGATTAACCAAAATCGGTAAGAGATAGACTACCCCAATGACAAGGCCCCACACCAAGGCACACAAGGTTAGTAGAATACCAATGATACGATTAATTTTGAAATATTTTTGTAAAAAATTTACAATAGGATTGGTCAAATAATATAAAAAACCACCTAGAAGAAAAGGAATCATGATGGTGTTTGCTACGCTTACAAAAGGCGTGATAATCGCCCCCATCTCTCTCCATAAATAAAAAATGATTGTTAATAATAAAATTTCACTGGTCCAAAAAAATAATTTATTCTTACGAAACATGAGCTACCTCCATTCATCTATTTTACCATACTTTCAAAAAAGCTTCTTTCTTCTATCATGAAACTGGGAATATTTTTTTCTTTATGTTAGAATAAACTTACTATGAAAAAAATCATTTTAACTCTCTTAAGTCTATCCCTTATTGGATCAGCATCTACTGTTGCTGCCCAAGATTTTAATATTGCTGCTAAACATGCGATTGCTGTTGAGGCCAATACTGGTAAAATTCTCTATGAGAAAGATGCAACTCAACCTGTCGAAATTGCTTCTATAACAAAACTGCTTACCGTTTACCTGGTCTATGAAGCACTCGAAAATGGAAGTATCACACTATCCACCCCAGTAGATATTTCTGATTATCCTTATCAATTGACGACAAATTCTGAAGCCAGTAATGTTCCTATGGAGGCCCGTAATTATACTGTCGAAGAGTTGCTTGAAGCAACTCTGGTATCTAGTGCCAACAGCGCCGCTATTGCCCTAGCTGAGAAAATTGCTGGCTCTGAAAAAAACTTCGTTGATATGATGCGGGCCAAACTCCTGGAATGGGGAATCAAAGATGCCACGGTTGTCAATACAACTGGTCTGAACAACGAAACTCTCGGAGATAACATTTACCCAGGGTCTAATAAAGATGATGAAAATAAGCTCAGTGCTTATGATGTCGCTATCGTTGCCCGCAACCTCATCAAAAAATACCCACAAGTCTTGGAAATCACCAAAAAACCTTCTTCTACTTTTGCTGGAATGACAATTACTTCAACCAACTACATGTTAGAAGGTATGCCTGCTTACCGTGGTGGTTTTGATGGGCTAAAAACAGGAACAACAGATAAGGCTGGAGAGTCTTTTGTTGGTACTACTGTCGAAAAAGGCATGAGAGTCATCACAGTTGTTTTAAATGCAGATCATCAAGGTAATAATCCTTACGCTCGCTTCACAGCTACATCTTCACTAATGGATTATATCTCTTCTACATTCACACTTCGCAAAATCGTTCAACAAGGCGATGCCTATCAAGATAGCAAAGTCCCCGTACAAGATGGAAAAGAAGATACGGTAACTACAGTGGCCCCAGAGGATATCTATCTAATTGAACGTGTTGGGGGTCAATCTTCCCAATCTATTCAATTCACACCTGATTCTAAAGCAATCCTCGCACCACTTGAAGCTGGAACAGTGGTTGGCCATTTGACTTACGAAGACAAGGATTTGATTGGTCAAGGTTACATTACCACAGAACGTCCTAGTTTCGAAATGGTAGCAGAAAAGAAAGTTGAAAAAGCTTTCTTCTTAAAAGTTTGGTGGAATCAGTTTATCCGATTTATCAACGAGAAATTATAAAACATACTGAGCAAAAGATTGCTCTAAAATAGAAACAGACCAATAAGGCTTTAAAGTCAAAAACGCATAGTATCAGGCATTAAAAAACTTGATATTATGCGTTTTATTGTGGTAATATTTACTTCATTTTCTCCTAAAATTGAATTTTATCTCATTCTTTTTTGAGATATTTTATTCATTAGTTTAGGAAGACAATTACTAATTTCCGTTGGCAAGACCACATAATGTTCTTGAGATAGTTCTTGGGCTATGGCTGAATGAAGATGGGTCGCTACTATCACACGTTCATAGAGACTGGCCTGTCGAAATTGGCCTGCAAATCCTGCAATCATTCCAGCCAGTGTATCTCCCATTCCCCCAGTCGCCTGATAGGGACCGCCAACTTGTAACTGGTAATAATCAGATTGGCCAACTTGCCAAATACGAGTAGCTGGACCTTTCTCTACCAAAATTGTTCCTTGAGGAAAGGAAGTCAGGGCACTAGATGTTGTATCTTCCTTTTGTTTTTCAATAGCAATACCAGACAGCTTTTCCCATTCTTTTTGGTGGGGAGTTAGGATAAGCTGGTTAGATGGAAACGACAAACTTGTCCTAGCAAGGATGGTTAAGGCCCCTCCGTCTACAATCAAAATCTGATTCTGTTTTAAGCCAGCAAAAACCTGTTTTACTAGATTTTCTCCAAAAGTATCGTCTCGTAAACCAGGTCCCATTAAGACAACTTCTGCCTTCTCCAACTGCTCTTTTAACAATTGCTGGTCTTGAAGAGAAAAGGCCATAGCCTCAGGTAAATGACTGTGCAAAGCTGGGATATTTTCTCTATCTGTTCCAATAGTTACCAATCCTGCACCGCTTTTTACAGCTGCTAAAGCAGCCATGATGATAGCACCACCATAAGGATAAGTCCCACCCAGCAACAGCAGACGACCATAGTCTCCTTTATGACTGGTACGAGAACGTTCAATAATGACTTTTTCTAGTAAGACTTGATCAATCACTTTCATCGTTTTTTCCTCAACTATCCTTTACCTGATCGTTTTAAAACAATCTGATATACTTTTTTAACCCACTCCTCCAAACCTTCTCCATCATGGTCAAGATAATACACCCTATCCAGTAATTGACTTGGAATAATATTTTCAAATTGGCTCTTATTATGAGTTGGAATAATGCAAATATACAACTCACTAAATAAGTTCAACATGTTCTTAATTTTTGCAACATGGTAGCCATCAAAAATATAACCAGTAAGTTTAATCAAATCTGTATAGATAAAATGAAAACTCACTCCAGGAATAAACTTGTCTTGTAATTCTTTCTCTGAAGGAGATCGACCTAATAAACGTTCCATCGCTAATCGATAACCAGAACTTGTATTTGACCACCCTAACATGACATAGTCAAAATAATCTATCGGATCCGATGCAGCATTTCGATTATCCAAAACTAATTCCTCAGCATCTCGCCCAAAGGCTTTCACAGCAGATAAGAGCTGACCTGTTTTAAAGATAGAAATCGCTGCATCTATAGTAGTAGTATGACTACAGTAGTCTGAAGTCACTAACCTCTTATGTAGATCATAAGTCGAGGCTACTATTTTATTTGTAGGGGTAAATGGTGGCAGAAAGAGATGCTGAAAGATGTAATCTAAAATCTCTTTTTTTAAACAAGAATCAGCACACTCAATACTTGTTTGACGTTTATGAAGTTTTTCGTAAGCTATAAATTTAGCAATTTTTTCTAATTCCCATTCTTGAATATTTGGATAATCAATTAGTGATAAGTAGTATATTCCATCCCATTGTAAACTATATTCCCCATTATAAATTTTTAAAATCATCTAATCACCTCACTCCATTATACAACAAAAAGGAGGCGCAGACCTCCTTTTGTAATCTTATATCTAAAATTTAATATTCATTTCTGCCGTTTTAGATATAGCTATTGAAAATACACTCTCTTCAGCGAATGTTTCTCTTATTTTCTATCCAATGTCCGAAGTGCTGCTTGATAAGTTTGCTCCATCAGCATAGTAATTGTCATAGGACCAACACCTCCAGGAACTGGCGTGATGTGGCTAGCAAGTGGGGCAACCGCCTCATAATCAACATCCCCACAGAGCTTACCATTTTCATCGCGGTTCATCCCAACGTCAATGACTACCGCACCTGGTTTCACAAAATCAGGAGTCACAAACTTAGCACGACCGATTGCGACCACAAGAATATCCGCTTTTGCAGCAATCTTAGCGAGATTATGGGTGCGTGAGTGAGTCAAGGTAACTGTAGCATTCTTTGCCAAAAGAAGCTGGGCCATGGGTTTTCCAACAATATTTGAACGACCGATGACAACCGCATTTTTACCTTCTAATTCAATCCCATATTCATGAAACATTTCCATAATTCCTGCAGGTGTAGATGGAATCATGACTGGATGACCAGACCAAAGGCGTCCCATATTTAGAGGATGGAAACCATCCACATCCTTTTCTGGGTCAATGGCTAATAAAACCGCCTCTTCATCGATATGTTTTGGTAATGGCAACTGGACCAAAATCCCATGCCAAGCTGGATCTTGATTGTATTTGGCAATCAAGTCTAATAATTCCGCTTGGGTAATGGTATCTGGAACTCGCACTACTTCACTACGGAATCCTGCCGCAAGGGCAGAACGTTCCTTGTTACGAACGTAGACTTGGCTGGCTGGATTGTCTCCAACCAAAATCACTACCAAACCAGGCACTAGACCTGTTTCTTCCTTTAATCTTGCAGTCTTTTCAGCCAGCTGTCCCTGTAATTTGGCCGCTAAAGCTTTCCCATCAATAATCTGTGTCATATCACTTCTCTTTTCTTACAAATATCTTTAATTATACCAAAAAATACAATGTAGCTCTAACACTTCTTGACTAGGTCATCCTATAGTTTCAAACTATAAGAAAAAGCTCGGGTCGAGCTTTCCATTAATCTTGTCTTGAAATTTTAAAATAGATTATAAAACCTTACTCAAGAAGTCTTTAGTCCGTTGTTCTTGGGTTTGTTCAAAAATCTGTTCAGGTGTTCCATCTTCAACAACCACACCGTCTGCCATAAAGATGACACGATCTGCCACCTCACGTGCAAATCCCATCTCATGTGTTACGATAACCATAGTCATCCCTGACTTGGCAAGGTCTTGCATAACAGCCAATACCTCACCTACCATTTCAGGATCCAAGGCTGAAGTTGGCTCGTCAAAGAGCAAAACATCTGGTTCCATGGCCAACCCACGCGCGATGGCAATCCGTTGTTGCTGCCCACCTGACAAACTCTGTGGATAAGCAGTTGCCTTATCTGGTAAACCAACTTTTTCCAAAAGTTCCTGGGCTCTCTTCTCAGCCACTGCCTTGCTCTCACCTTTGGTCTTGATAGGAGACAAGGTGATATTTTCCATCACAGTCATATTAGGAAAGAGATTGAATTGTTGGAAAACCATGCCCATCTTCTCACGCATGGCAAACAGGTCATTCTTCTTGTCCGTAATATCGACTCCCTCAAAGATAACCTTCCCTTTAGTTGCTTCTTCCAACAAATTCATAGAGCGAAGTAAGGTAGATTTCCCGCTCCCCGAAGGACCGATGATAACGACAACTTCTCCTCTTTTAATCTCGAGGTTGATGCCCTTCAATACTTCATTCTTTCCAAATGATTTATGTAAATTTTCAATTTTTATCAAGGTTTCTGTCATTATTTCTTATCTCCTTGTCCCATACGTTTTTCAAAAGCTTTCAAGGCTACTGTCAAAATAGAGGTCATAATCAAGTAATAAAAGGCTGCAAATAAAAGTGGTGTCAAAGGCAAATAGGTTGTTGTAGAAACTGTTGTAGCCCCATTCCACAACTCCATAACCCCAATAGCTGATAAGAGGGAGCTGTCCTTGATAATGGTGATAAATTCGTTCCCCAATGCTGGCAAAATATTTTTGATTGCTTGTGGCAAAATCACATAACGCATCGCATTTTTAGGACGAATCCCTAGCGAATAAGCCGCTTCTAGCTGACCTTTTGGAACCGCATTAATCCCAGCACGAACAGTCTCAGAAACATAAGCACCACTGTTCATAGAGATAATCAAAATCCCTGGAATCAGACGAGAAAGATCAACACCCAAAATCCCAACCTGAATAGTCGGAGCATTGATATGCATAAGAGCAAAGGCAATCATAATCTGAACCATCATCGGCGTCCCGCGGAAAATCCAAACGTACAAGTTTGCAAGCCAAACAAGCGGTTTAAACTTTGAACGTTGCCCAAAAGCCAAGACAACACCCAAAATAGTTCCCAAAAAGACAACACAGATAGAAATGAGAACCGTCACAACAGCCCCATAGTTAAAATAAGGTAAATACTTAGGTAAAAAAGAAAAATTCATAGTCACACTGCTTTCTAAAATAGAATACTGTATGATTATAACATGTATTGAATTAAAATTCAAACTTTTTATCCGATTTATTCAAAAAAACTTTCAGCTGGTAGAATTAGCGAGAAATCTTAGTTTTTTCTAGTCAAGTTGGCCTCCTTTATGGTAAAATAGTAACGATAAGAAATGAAGGAGAATCAAAATGGAATCACATTTGGTTAGAATCATCAACCGCCTTGAAGCAATGGCAAAAGACGGCGGAAATTTAAAACGTAATTTTGAACGCGAAGGAGTTGTTGTTGCAGAAGTTGCATACAGCCACGACGAAGAAAACGGATCAATCTTTACCCTTCGTGATGTAGAAGCTCGCGAAACTTATACTTTTGACAGCATTGACTTGATTGCAATGGAGATTTACGAACTCCTTTACTAATACAAAACAAGCTGGGATTGTCCCTGCATGTCTAACCAAAATCCTTTTTGTCTCACAAATAGGATTTTTTTTATAGTCCAAATTCATAAAAATTTTTATTGTAACAACTTCTCAAAGCTGCAATCTTTTTACTTGCTTTACACCCCAATCCTGTTATAATGAGAGTATAGAAATTTGACTATTTTTGACCTTTGAACAGGTCAGGCTAAAGAAAGAAATGAGGTAGATGTATGCTTTGTCAAAACTGTAAAATTAACGACTCAACAATTCATCTTTACACCAATCTCAATGGAAAACAAAAACAAATTGACCTCTGTCAAAACTGCTATAAGATTATCAAGACAGATCCTAACAATAGTCTCTTTAAAGGCATGACAGATTTGAACAATCGTGACTTTGATCCTTTTGGTGATTTCTTCAACGACCTAAACAATTTCAGACCTTCTAACAACACTCCTCCTACTCCCCCAACCCAATCAGGTGGAGGTTACGGTGGAAACGGTGGTTATGGTTCCCAAAATCGTGGATCTTCTCAAACTCCGCCTCCAAGCCAAGAAAAAGGCCTGCTGGAAGAATTTGGTATCAATGTAACTGAGATTGCTCGTCGTGGTGATATCGACCCCGTTATTGGACGCGATGATGAGATTATTCGTGTCATCGAAATTCTCAATCGCAGAACTAAGAATAATCCTGTTCTTATCGGTGAACCAGGTGTCGGAAAAACAGCCGTTGTCGAAGGTCTAGCTCAGAAAATCGTTGATGGCGACGTTCCCCATAAACTACAAGGCAAACAAGTCATCCGTCTGGATGTGGTTAGCTTGGTTCAAGGAACGGGTATCCGTGGACAATTTGAAGAACGCATGCAAAAACTCATGGAAGAAATTCGCAAACGTGAGGACATCATCCTCTTTATCGATGAAATCCATGGAATTGTCGGTGCTGGTTCTGCAGGCGATGGCAATATGGATGCAGGAAATATCCTCAAGCCAGCCCTTGCTCGTGGGGAACTGCAACTGGTCGGCGCTACTACCCTCAATGAATACCGTATCATTGAAAAGGATGCAGCCCTAGAGCGTCGTATGCAGCCTGTCAAAGTCGATGAACCAACAGTGGAAGAAACAATCACTATCCTCAAAGGAATTCAAAAGAAATACGAAGACTACCACCACGTTCAGTATACCGATGCTGCAATTGAAGCAGCTGCAACTCTTTCCAATCGCTACATCCAAGATCGCTTCTTGCCTGACAAGGCCATTGACCTCCTAGATGAAGCAGGTTCTAAGATGAACTTGACCTTGAATTTTGTGGATCCTAAAGTAATTGATCAGCGCTTGATTGAGGCTGAAAATCTCAAATCTCAAGCTACACGAGAAGAAGATTTTGAAAAGGCCGCCTACTTCCGTGACCAGATTGCCAAGTATAAGGAAATGCAAAAGAAAAAGGTCACAGACCAGGACACTCCTATCATCAGTGAGAAAACCATTGAGCACATTATCGAGCAGAAAACAAATATCCCTGTTGGTGATTTAAAAGAGAAAGAACAATCTCAACTCATCCATCTAGCCGAAGATCTCAAGTCTCATGTTATTGGACAAGATGATGCAGTCGATAAGATTGCTAAGGCTATTCGCCGTAATCGGGTTGGACTTGGGACCCCTAACCGCCCAATTGGAAGCTTCCTCTTTGTCGGGCCAACTGGTGTCGGTAAGACAGAACTTTCCAAACAACTAGCTATCGAACTCTTTGGTTCTGCTGACAGCATGATTCGCTTTGACATGAGTGAATACATGGAAAAACACAGTGTGGCTAAGTTGGTCGGCGCTCCTCCAGGTTATGTT
This sequence comes from Streptococcus mitis, assembly GCA_018364455.1. Classification (GTDB taxonomy): domain Bacteria; phylum Bacillota; class Bacilli; order Lactobacillales; family Streptococcaceae; genus Streptococcus; species Streptococcus mitis_BR. Next base: position 114,896 of record JAGZLW010000001.1, read on the forward strand.
GGCTATGATGAGGCTGGTCAATTAACTGAAAAAGTCCGCCGCAATCCATATTCTCTCATCCTTCTCGATGAAGTGGAAAAAGCTCACCCTGATGTTATGCACATGTTCCTCCAGGTCTTGGACGATGGTCGTTTGACAGATGGGCAAGGACGTACCGTTAGCTTCAAGGACGCCATCATCATCATGACTTCAAATGCAGGTACAGGTAAGGCAGAAGCCAGCGTTGGATTTGGGGCTGCTAGAGAAGGACGTACCAACTCTGTTCTCGGTGAACTCGGCAACTTCTTTAGCCCAGAGTTTATGAACCGTTTTGATGGTATTATCGAATTTAAGGCTCTCAGCAAGGACAACCTCCTTCAGATTGTCGAGCTCATGCTTGCAGATGTTAACAAACGTCTTTCTAGCAACAATATTCATTTAGATGTAACTGAAAAGGTCAAAGAAAAATTAGTTGACCTCGGTTATAATCCAAAAATGGGAGCACGCCCACTTCGTCGTACTATTCAAGACTATATTGAGGACGCAATCACTGACTACTACCTTGAAAATCCAAGTGAAAAAGACCTAAAGGCAGTTATGACCAGCAAGGGCAACATTCAAATCAAATCTGCCAAAAAAGCTGAAAAAATCAAAGAGAATACTTCTGAAATAGAAGATTAGAACTCATAAAAAGAACAGGAAACAAGATCTCCTGTTCTTTTTAATTCTCTTCTTGAACTTGATAGCGAAGAATTGTTTTCAATTTGCTTGGCTCCGTTCGATGAAGGTTATTGAGATAGATTTCTCGGTGGTACTCCGTAATTCTTTTGAGTTTATGAAGTTGACAAAAATCTTCCATATCTGCAAAAGTCTCATTTTCTGTATCAAAGGGTCCTACATGAAGCATAGCAAGACTTAGGCCTTCTTCTATTTTTTCAAAACGAATAGCCTCATGGAGAAGATTTGGCTTCTTAATCATCACCTCGTTCAGAGCTTCCTCAAATAGTTCTCGCGTAATAAAATCGGGTTGCCCAATCATAATGCTATAAGAAAGCTCACTTTTTACCAGTTCTCCTTCCTTCTCCTTTTTCCATAAACCTTCTAAAGGAAAGACTGTAAAATCATGGTAAACCTCATCCAGAGGAGCTTTTTTATACTTCATCTTTATCGCATAAGCTAAGGCATACAAAATTCCTACGCGTTCTGAAAAATCTTCTTGATTTGGATCGCCTTTACCATCTATCACGATATAGGATTGACCTGGTACTTCCAAGATGGTGGGCCTAGCCTTAATTTGATAAAGAGCTTTCGCTTCTTTTTTCCATTCGTATTTCATTTAATTCTTCTCCTTTCTATCTCTAGTATAGCACTAAAACCCTGACATCTTTTGTCAAGGTTTATAAAATTTTTGGATTTTTTCTACTCTAGAAAGCAGTTCCTTCTTCAGATAGTCAGGGTCGAGTATTTCCACTCCATCTAAATAAGACAGGAGGTAAGTATACATACTTTCATGCTCTGGTAGGACTGTCTTGACATAATAACATCCATCTTTGCCCAAGCTAATCTCATCTTCTAAAAAATCTTCATAAACTCGGAAAGCAAGCTTGGGACTAAACTTCAAGGAAACTTCGATTTGATTTGCCACTTGATCTGAACTATCAACGGAATCCATCACGTTTTTCTGCTTCACTATTTCATTTGTTAGGTGACAATTCCTAATTCTAGATAACTTGAAAAAACGCCAGTCTTCCTTCAAACAACAGTAAGCATGAAGGTACCAATCTCTCTTTTTAAATACGAGTTTAAAAGGTTCAACTGTACGAATCGTTTTCTGACCACTCCCACCTAGATAAGTGATAACCAGTCTCCTCTTCTCTAGAATAGCATGTTTGATATTATCAAATAATTCTTTTTGACCTTCTCGCTTTCTCCAGTCAGTCAAATCTACTTCTATCCAAGGGCTGGTAGAAACTTGAAAAATAGATTCTAATTTTTCAAGTAACAGGTCTTGTCTGTCATCCGTCAGAGCTTGAATCCCTTGCAAAGCAGACAACAGTTCTATTTTTTCATTCTCCGACACAAGAGCGCGATCCAGGACAAAGTCCTTCATTAAAAAAATTCCACCTGAGTTTCCAGGAATCGAATAAAGGGGAATCCCCGCCATACTCAAGCGCTCAATATCACGATAAATTGTTCGTACAGACACTTCAAATAATCGGGCTAATTCAGGAGCTGTTGTACTACCTTTTTCTAAAAGTAGATATAGAATACGAAATAATCTTGATTCTGCCATAAAATCACCTCCCTTTTATTATACCAGTTAAAGAAGTCCATTTAGAGAATTTACCCCAACAAATATTGATAAAGTTAAAGTAGATTTTCTTCACAAGTTCGTTGGTTTCTTCTTGACAGCTTGCCCTTTGTCCATTATGATAATAATAACAATACTAGATAATGAGGAAAATTCAATGGCAAACCCAACTTTCGGAGAAAAAAAAGCGAATACAGACTATGTTTCACGTTACGGTGTATATGCAGTTATTCCAGACGCTGAACAAAAACAAATTGTTCTTGTTCAAGCGCCTAATGGCGCTTGGTTCTTACCAGGTGGCGAAATTGAATCAGGGGAAAATCATCAGGAAGCCCTAAAACGTGAATTGATTGAAGAGCTTGGATTCACAGCTGAAATTGGTACCTATTACGGACAAGCTGACGAATATTTCTACTCTCGTCACCGTGATACCTACTACTACAATCCTGCCTACCTCTATGAAGCGACTTCTTTCAAGGAAGTTCAAAAACCACTAGAAGACTTTAATCATATTGCCTGGTTCCCTATTGATGAGGCTATTGAAAATCTCAAACGTGGTAGCCATAAATGGGCTATTCAATCTTGGAAAAAACAGCATAAGATTGACTAAATCAAGCGACTTTATTCAAAAAGTGCTATAATAGTATTAGAAAATCGGAGGAAATGCTATGAAGCTTATCAATACGACAAACTCACACTCGCAACTTGTAAAAAGCCAGCTAGAGAGTACAGATGCAACCCTTGTTGAGGTCTATTCTGCTGGAAATACTGATGTTATTTTTACCCAAGCACCGCTTCACTATGAAATCCTCATCTCAAACAAACACCGTGCTATTCGAGAAACTGAAATCGAAGCCATCCAAGATTTTTTCTTGAAACGTAAAATTGATAAGGACTCTATTGATGAAGCCAATATCAAAACCCTCTATTCAGAAAAATTAATTGGGATTTCGATTCCAATCAAGTAAAATTTTGGAGAGATTAGAAAGCTATTGAACCTTATAGACCAAACATAGGTTCTGACTTGCTTTTTAAATCGTCTCCAATTTTTTATCTTGAGATCTTATCATACAAGATTTTATAGACAAATAAAAAAGATTTGATTCTGCTTCTCACAAAACCAAATCTTTTTTTTTATTTTAGAAACGAATCGTTTCACGTGTTTTCTCATACGAGGTAACAAAGCGGTTGGTTACACCAGGCTCTGCCACTTCCAATGCTTGAGAAATCTTGTCAAATGAAGCGCGATAATCAAATTCTTTCTCAAAAATATCTAAAGCTTCATTGAAGGCTTCTTGAATGCGTTCATCAAATGAGCGATAGCGGTTAGAATATTGCAATAGTTGTTCTGTCAAGGTTGCATACTGTACAATATTATAAGTTTCCGTCTCAAGCTCTTCCATATCCTTCGTTGCAATTTCAAGAATACGGTTAACTGATTCTATATTGACTAAGTTTTGCTCTAATTCAGCCATTAAATCTTCCGTATTATTACTTGCTGTAAAGAATAACTTCAAGAAAGTTTGTGGAATACCAGGTAGGTTCCGTTTTTCCATATATCTCTTGATTGTATGGAGACGATTAACATATACATTTGCCTTTTGACGTGCATTGATATCATCTTTCTCAATTCGTGCAAGACGCTCACTAACTGAAATCTGTTCATCTTCAATCTCTTTAAGATTTTCCTGTAAAGATTCAAGATTTTCTTCAAGAATTGAATATGCTTGAGTTGGTTCATCTTGATTTGAAGTTGCCTCAATAATAGCAGTCTCAAAGCTTTCTAATTCGGACTGTAAACGACGAACATGACTTGCATCCGATTCAGAAAGTAAATAACTTTTACTCAAACGCTCAATATCTTCTATCAATAAAGCATTATTTTCCTTCATGTGTTGAAGATAAGTAGGAAGTGTTGCTACTAAACCTTCTACTACTTTCTGTGCCGCAATTTCTCTTGTAAAGATATCATAAAGTGCATTAATCTCTTCTTGGATTTGAGTATTTTCGTACTCTGCATTATCCAATTCTAGTTTCGCAATATTCTCATGATTTTTCTTGAGAGCTTCATACAGTAGTTGGAAACGCGCTTCAATATCCGTTTCAGCAAAATGATAATTAGCATCTAAAAGCTTACGGTAGCCATCTTCTAAATCTTCCAGTTGATCAGGTAGGTCTTTAGATAATGTTGCTACAATTGCTGGTATACGATCAACAATATGCGTTAAAGCCAAGATATGATTTTCAGCATTATCCAAAATCACAGCAGCTTCTACTGGGTCACCTGACGAATTTAAAGTTACAAACTGAGAAAACTCCGATTGGATATTTTCCAATTGTTTTTCAATTTCAGATAAACCTTGGCCATATTCTTCAGAATTATCAGCAACTCGGTGTTGCAACTCTTCAAACAAGTCCAAGGTATGAAGAACACGTCCACTATTTTTAGACTCTTGTTTCTCCAAATCTGCCAAGGCGTTGCGAATTGCCGCAATATCTTCTTCAATCAAGGTAATTTGACTCTCGATTTGATCAATTTGATGACTCGCTTTGAAAAAACGGAATGAGTTATTGTAGCCTTCTGCCTCGAAAAGATTATTTTCGATATCGGCAAAAGAATTAAGAGATAAATCAACCCATTTTTGATTCCATTCACGGAAAGTCACCTGACTTTGTCCAATCAAGTGCATATTTTTTACAGCTTCAACTTCATCATTAACTGGAAGATTGTACAGTTCTTCTTTTTTCTCTTCTAAAATTGCTAGTTTACTTTCATTGCGTTTCCTTACATAGATTGCGATAGCATAAGCAATGACCAATAAAACTGCAACTGCAATTATCAAATAAATTACTAGTCTAACAGACATATTAAACTCCTTTTGTACTTGAAACAATCGTAATGATTATATCATATTTTTTAGACCAAGGGAACTACTTCTCCCGATTTTTTAGACATCAAGTGTACTATAGACAGCATTTTCTTCGATAAACTCACGACGAGGTTCTACTCTATCCCCCATCAACATATCAAAGATTTTATCTGCTTCAGCCGCATCATCCACAGAAACTCTGGCCATCAAGCGATGTTCCGGATCCATGGTTGTTTCCCACAATTGGTGGTCATCCATTTCACCCAGACCTTTATAACGCTGAATAGTTGGTTTGGCACGTCCTTCACTGTGGCGGGCCAAGGCCTCTTGGAGTTTGATTTCTTGATCTGCACCTGGCTGGATGTATTCTTTAATCTCGCTTCCAACCTTGACACCATAGATTGGTGGTTGGGCGATATAAACATAACCAGCTTCTAGGATTGGTTTCATATAACGATAAATCAAGGTCAAAAGAAGGGTACGAATGTGGGCTCCATCGACATCGGCATCGGTCATCAAAACGAGTTTTTGGTAACGGGCTTTCGAAACATCAAATTCTGCCCCAAATCCTGTTCCCATCGCTGTAAAAAGACTACGAATTTCTTCGTTAGCTAGAATCTTATCCATACTTGCCTTTTCAACGTTCAAAATCTTACCGCGGATTGGAAGAATTGCCTGAAATTCACGGTTACGACCAGATTTGGCTGATCCACCAGCTGAGTCTCCTTCGACGATGAAGAGTTCTGTTTCAGCAGGATTGTTAGAAGAACAGTCTGCTAGTTTCCCTGGAAGGTTGGAAATTTCCAAACCAGATTTTTTACGAGTAACTTCACGCGCACGCTTGGCAGCCACACGAGCCTTGGCAGCCAAAATTCCTTTTTCCACGATACGTTTGGCAATCTGTGGATTTTCCATAAGAAAATCAGAGAAGGCATCACTGAAGAGGCGATTGGTAATCTTGACCACTTCGCTATTCCCCAGTTTGGTCTTAGTTTGTCCTTCAAACTGTGGATTTGGGTGTTTAACTGAGATAACTGCAGTTAAGCCTTCGCGAACATCTTCCCCTGTTAGGTTGTCCTCATTGTCTTTCAGTAACTTATTTTTACGAGCATAATCGTTGATAACACGTGTCAAGGCTGTACGGAAACCTTGTTCATGCGTTCCACCTTCATGTGTATGAATATTATTGGCGAAACTCATGACATTTTCATGGTAACCAGTTGTGTACTGCATGGCTACCTCAACTGTGATATCATCCATCTCACCGTCTGTATAGATTGGTGTATCAAAGATTACATCCTTGTTCTCGTTGATATATTCAACATAACTAGCAATCCCACCTTCATAGTGGTAATGCTTGGTTTGTTCCAAACCTTCACGCTTATCTGTGATTGAAATTTGAAGACCACGATTTAGAAAGGCCAACTCTTGAATTCGTTTATTTAATTTATCAAAATCAAAGGTTGTTGTTTCAGTAAAGATTTCTGGGTCTGGTGTAAAATGAACCGTTGTTCCAGTTTTATCCGTATCTCCAACCACCTCAAGATCAGCAACAACATGACCACGACGGTATTCTTGGTAATGAATCTTACCGTTTTTGTGGACATGAACATCTAGTTGAGTGGAAAGGGCGTTAACAACTGAGGACCCCACTCCGTGAAGACCACCTGAAACCTTGTATCCGCCACCGCCAAACTTTCCTCCAGCATGAAGGACAGTAAAGACAGTCTCAACGGCAGGTCGACCTGTTTTTTCCTGAATATCGACTGGGATACCACGCCCATCATCGACAACAGTAATCGAATCATCTGGTTCAATAAAAACTTGAATATGGCTGGCAAATCCTGCCAAGGCCTCATCGATTGAGTTATCAACGATTTCCCAGACTAGATGGTGAAGACCTTCTTTTGAGGTTGACCCGATATACATCCCTGGACGCATACGAACAGCCTCTAAGCCCTCTAAAACTTGAATTTGACTGGCATCATAATCTTGTGCCTGCAGATTTTTGATTTCTTCTGTCATCTTATTCCTTTTTCTTACATGTCTAATACTTGTCTTAAATTCACGATACTGGTAAACAAGTGGGTATCGAGTCCTGCAGCTTGCCCTGCTTCGATATCAATCGGCCGATCACCGATGACTAAGCCAGAGCTAATCTGATACTTTTCTCTTAAATAAATCATGGACTCAGGATCTGGTTTTCTCTTAAAGCCTGAGCTAGAAGTCACCACTTCTGTAAAATAAGCTGCTATAGAGGTTTTTTCTAAAATTTCTAAGACCTGATCATTTCTGTGAGAAACCAAGAAATGACGCCCACCTTGATTTGAAATGTCTTGCAATAAGTCAGAAACTCCTTCAAATAAAATCGGGTGTTCAAGCTCTCGGGCTTCATTTTCCTTGTACTTATCTAAAAAATGCTCTAAGTTGGGAGCGAATGTCTCAATCGCAAAATCAGTAGAAACCTTTAAAGCTTGATAGACACTGTCATGGTCTTGTGTGATACCATACAGTGCCAATGTTTCAACAAAGGCAGCTGTTGAAGTTTCGTAATTATCCAGTAAAGTTCCACCTAAATCCCAGATATAATCGTGATATTTCATACCCTTCATTATAGCATTTTTTTATGAAAAAAGCGATGATTTCCCTGAGTTTTATACATAAAAAAACGAGAGTTTGACTCCCGTTTTATTGATTTTTACCAAAGACATCTCGATAGAGCATTCCTGTTCGTAAAGTCTCTGAGTCTCCTCCTAGTTGGTCCACCAACTCGTAGGCAAAGGCAAGGGCTGTAGAGGGACCTCGACTGGTTGTCAAATGACCATCCACCACTACTGCTTCCTTGACATATTGACCATCAAGGATTTGCTCTTGAACGCCATCATAGCAGGTGTACTGCTTGTTTTTCAGAACTCCTGCTTGATTTAGCGCAATTGATGCCGCACAAATGGCTGCTAGTTTCTTCCCTTCTTGCTCGAAGCTTTGCAATTCTTGCATCAAGGACTGATTATCACGCAAATGTGCAGAACCAGGCATCCCTCCAGGAAGGACAATCATGTCATAGTCTGATAAATCACCATCAAAGACACGATCTGCTCTTACTTGGATTTCGTGCGAACCTGTTACTTGCTCTTCAAAACCAACCATATCACAAGTGATATTGGCCCGACGCAAGACATCTACAACTGTCAAAGCTTCAATTTCTTCAAAGCCCTGAGCTAACATAACGGCTACTTTAACCATGATTTTCTCCTTATTTGATTTGTTTTAATACAACCTTTTTCCGCTTGAATCGGACTTTTCCACTCTTTTCTTCAGCTAGGTTTGTCTGGTAACTCATCGATAAAAGCAAGCCAACACCAATCAAGTTACTGATAATAGCCGATCCCCCTTGAGAAATGAATGGCAAGGGAATCCCAGTCAAAGGAAGCAAGCCCGTCACAGCGCCGATATTCTCAAAGATGTGGAAGAGTAACATCATAATCAAACCAGTGGAAATATAGGTGTAGAACTGGTTATTTGATTTGAGAGTAATCTTCAACATACGGTAAATCAGCATGAGATAAAGGGCGATAACAAGGACAGAACCAATAAAGCCAAAATCTTCTGCAATGACCGTGAAAATCATATCCGACTCTCGAACTGGAATAAGCAGATTAGAAGCATTAAACCCCTGACCAAATAAGCCACCGCTTCCAATCGCGATTTGCCCTTGAGCCTGCTGGTAAGTGGTTGTTTGGGCAAAGTCAAACGGATTGAGCCAAGCCAAAATACGGTTGATTTGGTAGGTCGGCATCCCCAATTGATGGAGAAAAGCACGACCGCCCTTACTGATAAAAATGGCTAAGAATCCAGCAACTCCTGTTACAGCAGTCACAAATACTGGAATAATAATTTTCCAAGAAACTCCTGATAGTAAGACGATTCCTGAGAAAATGGCTACAAAAACCAAAGCCGTCCCCAAGTCACTTTGAAGTGCCAAAAGAACTAGGACTGGAATGGTAAAGACAATCATCCAAAAAATTAATAAAAAGTCCAGCGGAACTGTGCGTCTCCATTCCTTATGTTTCTTTGTAAATTGAACAATCACACGAGCCAACATGAGAATATAGGATATCTTCATAAATTCTGACGGTTGGAATAGGGTAATTCCATTTATTGATACCCAGTTTTTGGCACCCGTTGATGCAACTAGGCTTGGATTATAAAAGACGATAGGCAAGACCATGAGTCCCAAGCCTAAAATATACAGAAAGGGGGTCACTTTCCAAAGAAATTCTGTATTAAAGAGCATGACGATAAAACCAATCACAAGCCCCAAGGCAATCCAGGCGACCTGCTGCCCTAAAATGGGCAGAATATTGTTTGGATAATCATGACTAACAGCTATATAGATAGCGACCACGCCAATAACCAGTAGAAAAAATACTGGCAGGAGCAAACTATAATCGACTCTAGAGTCGAGAGAACGTTTCATATACACTAACCTTATACTTTCATACAATACTATTTATCAAATTTCATTTAAAAATTTATCAACAGCCTCATCAACTTCTGATTGAGAGACGGTTTTAACAGTCGCTTCTTTTGCTAGAGAAGTCACTATTTGCTTGCCATATCGTTTTCCGACAATTCTCCTATCCAGAATGAGGGTTAAGGAACGTTGGTGTTCACGTCTCATACTTCTTCCCAAAGCCTGTTTTAAACGAATAATAGCCATCGGCAATTGATAATCATAAAAGGCATTTTTCCCTTCTTGAATTAGTTCCTGATTAATCTTTTTCGTCAAGGGTTCTTGGGGATTTTGGAAAGGAAGTCTTGGTACAACTTGAATCACAAAAGGATGACTTGAAAAATCAACTCCCTCCCAGAAACTTGCTGCACCAAGCAAAATTTGTTGTTCTCCTTTTTCAAAGCGTTTCTTCAGTTGATGAACATCGCCATTTTTATACTGGGCTAAATGACTTACAGGGAGTAAATTTGATACTGCTAGAAGCATGTCTTTGGCAGTAAAGAGAACTAAAATCGGTTGCTGGAAATCTTGAACATCCATCAGCAAATCAGCTACCTCTTGGGCATAGACTTCTAAGGAGGTTTCTGTCACCAGGGGAAAATCTTTGACCAAGACCACTTCTTGATCCTGTGTTTTACAAGCTTCAATCTTAACAAATTTAGCTTCGGGATAGCCTAACAGGTCTGCCAAAGAAACTCTTTGACTAATCTCAAGAGTGGCCGACACTCCCAAGACTTGACATGAATCAGGCACTAAGGAAGATAGAAGAATACGGCCTGATTTCGTAGAAGAAATCTGAATTTTCTTTTGACTCGTTTCAGTTGCTTCAAGCCAGTAATCTCGGTCAGCTGTAAAATAGCGAACTAACTCCTCAAAGCCTTCTACTTCTAATTCTGAAAAATACTGGTGGAGATTGGCAAGAGAATCTAAGATATTTTTCTTAGATTTTCCAGACTGAAATTGTTCGATCAAGTAAAGACACTCAAAGCGAATGCTTTCTAGTATTCGTTGTTGGACCTTATTTTGCTCCTCCAGTAAAGCCTTATCAACTAAATCAATAATAGACTGGATATCGTAGGTCTCTTGAAGTAGATTTTCTAGAGCCAACAAAATCTTTTGAACTTCATCAATAATCAATAAACGGTCACTGACAAATTCAGGATTATCTTCCAGTCTAGTTACAAGATAGGCATGATTGGTCACTAAAAGCTTGCAGGTTTGTGCCCTTTTTTGACTACGTTTCCAAAAATCTTCCATCACAAATAAGCTCTGGGATGATAAATTCCCATCATGACGAAGATCTGTTAGAAAATGTTGGTAACGGTAGAGTTGACCAATCTCATCCAAATCTCCTGTTTCTGTCTCTGTCAGCCAGACCAAGAGTTGCATTTTAAAGCGTCTAAATAAGCGATTTTCATCATTTTCCTGCAAGGAACGATAAAAGGCATCCAACTTCAGGTAATTGTGTGGTCCCTTTAAAGAATGAATATCTGTATGGAATACTTCCTTGAGACGTTTACCTTCTTCTTCCATGATCTGATTTTGAAGAATCTTTGTCGGAACACTAAGAACAATTTGTCGCTCTTTGGCTTGAGATAAAGCGGGTAAGAGATAGCCATAGGTTTTCCCAATCCCTGTTGGTGCTTGAATTAATGAGACAGGCTCATCTTTCAATAGCAAGCCAACCTCTTTAGCAAAACTTTCTTGTCGTTCCCTCACTTCAAGATTCAACAGAGAAATATTTTTAGAAAAATCCTGAGATAGTTTTCGTGACTCATTTGGGGTTGCAGTTTTCTTGAAATATAGCCCTTGAACTTCAACCAAGTCTGGAGAACTCAGGATAGATTGGCTGCGATAAATTTCTTCAATAACCAGGTAGGACTCATACAAGAGAGCGTCAGCCATTTCCAGCAAGCGTTCCAAGAGACCTTTAGGAAGCTGTGCCATCTTTTCTCGTAAAAAAAGAAGTAATTCTGCTGTAGCTTGGGCATCTGAAAGGGCTGTATGGGCGTGTTTTAGAGGAATTCCTAATTCCTGACACAATATCGGCAAGCTATATTTTTCCAGTTCAGGGAAAAAAACCTGAGCCAATTCGACCGTGTCAACACGAGGATTTCTTAGTTCATAGCCTTCAAAAAATAAATTTTCCGCCAAGAGATTGGCATCAAACTGAACATTGTGGGCTACAAAAATCCCATCCTCCACCAAGTCAAAGATTTTTCTAGCAACTTGCGAAAAATCAGGTGCTTGCGCCAGACGTTGGTCTGTCAATCCTGTCAGTTCTTTTATATGAGCATCCAAGGGTTCATGTGGATTGACATCTGTCGTATAGTGATCGACGATTTTTCCATCCTCAATCACAACAATTCCCACTTGGATAATTTTAGCCTTACTACCTGTGCTAGTTGCCTCTAAATCCACCACAACATAGCGATTACCAATCGTTTTCATTATAAAAAATTATACCAAAAAAAGGGCCATTTGGCACCTGCAAACATGGGATAATTTTCAAACTCAAAGAGATCACTTCCCTTAAAAAAAACATCAAACAGAGCATCCTAACCTGATGATTTTTTGAAAATGGTAAAGAAATACAAAAAATTGAGAGAAGAAATGTTTGCATCTTCCTTCTCTCAACGAATCATTTACTTTATTTAACCATATCAGGATCGTAGTCGTAGAATCCTGTATCAAGAAAACGGTTTTTAGGGTGTAACTTGCGCACTTCTTCATCCAGCAAGAAAGCTTGGTCATGGCTAAAGTTACCATCTTGGATCAAGCTACGCGCTTGGATAAAGAGTTTTGCAATCTCAACAAAGTTCTGACCAGGTGTATAGAGACCTTCTAATTTCCAGTGAGTAAAACCATGCTCTACCAATTCTATCAATTTGGTCATCAAATCAAGGTCATTGTTGGCAAAGATGTGGGTTCCATGATTGTCTTCAAAAATGGAATAGTGACTCTCTGGGTCACTTGGCTCAGCCAAGAAGAGATCACGCTTGCGCGTCTTTTCATCATCGATATGCGTAAAGTTATAGTAGTTTTGCAAGAGCGGACGTTTAGAATGATGGATGACACTGGCACCGTAAACCAAAACTTCAGCAGGAATTTCCAAAATCTCTGGCATTTTGAAAAGTTCAGCTGATGGAATTTCACGCGCCAAAACAGCCTCAGAAGCACCAGCCTTTTGTCCCCAGAAGTTAATCTGACGACTGCTTGTTACCATAGTTGAGGCATCATAGATGGTTTTAAAGGAATAACCATCGCGATTGACCACATAAAAGACACCTGCATCCCCAATTGTAATGTAGTCTGTCTTGATTTCTTCCAAAAAGTCTAAGAAAGACTTGATACGGTCCATCATATCTTGGTGCATGAGGGCATTAACCGCAACGATCAATTCCTTACCAGTATCATGAACCAACTTAGCAATTTCACGCAATTGGTCATGACTAAAGGTTGTTGGCAGACGAAGGCCAAAATCTTTCTCTCCAACATAGATACGGTCTACGCCAGCTTCGAGCAGTTGTTTAACTTGTTCAATACTTTCAGCAGTTGCTGTAATGATAATCTTTTCCATAAGAAAAATTATACCACATTTCTCCAAAATCAGCCAAGACTTATCAGAGTTTTACAAATAGGAATTATTTCAGTAACTTCCACTTGACTCACCAAAGTGGGATTTAGTCTAATACTCTTCAAACCACGTCAGCTTTTTCTGCAACCTCAAAGCGGTGCTTTGAGCAACCTGAGGATAGCTTCCTAGTTTGCTCTTTGTTTTTCATTGAGTATAAAACGGATTTTTATAAGAATAACTAGATGAAAGGCAAACCCAAAAGCATGAGAGAGCTTGCCAGTATCAATGATTTTGTATGCTATCCATAAATAGCAAACATCTCAAGCTCCATTAATCTTCAAAACAGCATAGATAAAATCTAGTCCAAAATTTAAGCAATTGATGCTGTAGGATTTATACATTGTTATAAATTTCTAGTCGTTTTGTTGTTATAGTAACAAAAACGACATAGAAAAACGAGTATCTCCATCTACGGAAATGCTCGTTTTTTTGCTAGTTAGAAGTGATTTTTTGCTCAGCCTCATTTCTTTTTATAAAATTTATCAAGCAAGCGACCAACAACCTTATCTTTTTTCTATTTCCGTCAATATGCGTGACAGGTAGTAATGATATCCAAAAATAGCAAGACCAAGTAAGAGGATAAGAGCTCCTACTCCCAAGCTAATGGCAAGGACAGGGGCGAGAGACTGAACCAAGGAGATGCTCCCAATTACAAGGGCCACCAGGAGTAAACTATAAATTACCAACATAACCGTTGCGACTATACCATTTGAGCGATTTAGTAATTCCGTAATACTGCCCCAATTGGTTGATAGATTTTTAAAATCCTTAAAATAATGATGGCAAGAAAGGATGACACTAGCAAGGAACCATGCCACAAGAAGGTAAATTATCGAAAGGATGGGCAAGCCTAAATAAAGGGAAATACCAAGTAAAATCAAGATAGGTAAAAGGGACTGAACTGCAAATATAATCCAAAACTTCACTTTCACATAACGAGCAAAATCAAAAGGCAAACTCTTAAGAAAATCAAAATTTTCCCTCTCCAGAGATAACCCAATTGAAGATAGACTTGTGATATTGTTATTTAAAACTGCTATAAACACTCCCACAAAAAACAAGGGCAACCAGTATTGTGCAGTTATTTCTGGAACAAGCTGAGAGTCCCTAATCTTAAATATTAAGCCTATCATAAAGAAATAAGGCAGGAAAGTACTTGTAAAAAGCACTGTCACCAAGCTAGTCCCCTGTCCCAAGAGGGAGAGGTTGTAGCGTAACACCATACGGAAAAAACCTTTTTTAGTTAAGGAAATGCTTTGTTTGCTACGACGCTCTTTTCTGATTTTTTCTTCACTATTGGTCATAACAACTTGATAAAATTGAGGAACAACCTTCTTTTTTGTTAGATAAAGTAGCAAAACAGTTGCTACTATCCAAGCAAGTAATCCAAAGATAGATTCAAGAGAAAAAGGCTCTACTGCTATTTTATAAAAGATATGAAGAGGATAAAAGAGGGTTGGGACTTCTCTAACTGTCTCTATACTAGCTCCTGAATTTGAATAGAAAACCAGTATCATAGGGAATAATAGCCCCAGACCAATCATGACATTAGATAAAAGAGACTGGTGCTTTCTGAAAAATGCTGTCTGGGCCAAAAAATGGACTGCCAAGACCATCCCTAGACCAACTGAGACAAATAATAAAGTTAAGGACAGCAACATCAAGGGCAACCCCAACCAAAGAGAAGGAGCTAATCGAAGATAAAGAACCAGAAAATAAGCTAAGATAGGGACAAGTCCAACTAGAGACGGCAAAAGAACAGATATTCCTTTTGCAAGCATAATTTCTGATTCTTTAAAGGCATAAGGACTATAAGAGGCCAAGTCCTTACTCTCATAAAAAACATTGTAAAAGGCTGTTAAACTATTAGAAAAGACAATAACTAAAAAAATAGCAACCATATTACTAAATAAACTGGGAACCTCCTCAAAAGGATAACGAAAAACTAGATTCGAAAATAAGAGGAGTAGCAACAGACTAGAAACAAGATAAGAACGCAATAATTTCCCTGACACATCAACCTTTTTATCAGGAGTTTTAGCCTGCTTCTTTCGTAGGTTAGCCAGATTCGCTTCTTGAGATGAGTAGAGGATATTGATATCAACTAATTTTTTAATGACCTTGAGACGCATCTGAAACCTCCTCTTTTCTACCAGCAAGGCTAAGGTAGATACTTTCCAAAGACTGGTCTGGGTGGTCTTTTCTCAAATCCTCTACACTACCACAATAAATCAAATGCCCCTTTTTCAAAATGGCAATCCGATCACAGACTTGCTCGGCTACCTCAAGGACATGAGTTGAAAACAAGACTGTCTTGCCTTTTTGTGCATGCTCCTTCATCATCTGCTTCAAATCAAAGGCAGCCTGGGGATCCAAACCAGTCAAGGGTTCGTCCAAGACCCAAATATCAGGATCAGACAAGAGTGCCCCAATGACAAAGACTTTCTGACGCATTCCGTGAGAAAGAGTTTCAATAACCTGATAGCGGTTTTCAGCAAAATCAAAAACACTTAATAGCCTAGCTAGACTAGCCTCCAAATCAGAGCTAGTCAGATCATAGGATGAGGCAATCAATTCCCAAAATTCATTGGCCGTTAAACGCAAAAATAAGTCAGGCGAGTCTGCTACGTAGCCAATCTTTCGTTTGATAGCCAAGCGATTTTCCGATAACTCCTGACCGTCTACCAAAATACGACCACTACTTGGTGAAATGATACTGACTAGGGATTTTATAGTGGTCGATTTTCCAGCCCCATTATGGCCAATCAAGCCCATAATCTCCCCATTTTCAATCTGCAAATTGAGATTGCTCAAGGCCTCTTTATCACCATACAACTTACTAACATTTTGAAATTCAATCATGAGAAATCTCCTCTCTTTATCTATGTAATTTACTATAATTATAGCGCTTTCATTTTAAAAATCAACATTTTATATAAAATAGTCAAAAACTTATTATTCAGTTTTACGCAAACGTTTGAGCTAACCGATACTTTATGATAGAATAAAGAACAAGATTGACAAGTAAGAGGAAACATCATGCAAAATCAAACACTCATGCAGTACTTTGAATGGTATCTGCCCCACGACGGTCAGCACTGGACGCGTCTGGCTGAAGATGCTCCACACCTAGCTCATCTGGGGATTAGCCACGTCTGGATGCCACCAGCTTTTAAGGCGACCAATGAAAAAGATGTCGGCTATGGGGTCTATGACTTATTCGACCTAGGAGAGTTTAACCAAAAAGGAACTATCCGCACCAAGTATGGTTTCAAAGAAGACTATCTTCAAGCTATTCAAACCCTAAAAGCACAGGGAATCCAGCCTATGGCCGATGTAGTACTCAATCACAAGGCTGCAGCCGATCACATGGAAGCCTTTCAGGTTATTGAAGTGGATCCTGTAGACCGTACGATTGAACTTGGAGAACCCTTCACCATCAATGGCTGGACTAGTTTTACCTTCGATGGTCGCCAAGATACTTACAATGACTTCCACTGGCACTGGTACCACTTCACAGGTACAGACTACGATGCCAAACGCCGAAAGTCTGGGATTTATCTGATTCAAGGAGACAACAAGGGCTGGGCCAACGAGGAATTGGTCGATAACGAAAACGGTAACTACGACTACCTCATGTATGCCGACCTAGACTTTAAACATCCTGAAGTCATCCAAAATATCTATGACTGGGCTGACTGGTTCATGGAAACGACTGGTATTGCTGGTTTCCGCTTGGATGCCGTCAAACACATTGACTCTTTCTTTATGCGCAATTTTATCCGCGATATGAAGGAAAAATATGGTCAAGATTTCTATGTGTTCGGTGAATTTTGGAATCCTGACAGGGAAGCCAATCTAGACTATCTTGAAAAAACGGAAGAACGATTCGACCTTGTTGATGTTCGTCTCCACCAGAATCTCTTTGAAGCCAGTCAAGCTGGCGCAAACTATGACCTTCGTGGTATTTTCACAGATAGCTTGGTTGAACTCAAACCTGACAAGGCTGTGACTTTTGTCGACAACCACGATACTCAACGTGGTCAGGCTCTTGAGTCTACTGTTGAAGAATGGTTCAAACCAGCAGCCTATGCCCTCATTCTATTACGCCAAAATGGCCTTCCATGTGTCTTTTACGGCGACTACTATGGGATTTCAGGGCAATATGCTCAACAAGATTTCAAAGAAGTCCTTGACCGCCTCCTAACCATCCGAAAAGATTTGGCCTATGGAGAACAAAATGACTACTTTGATGATCCAAACTGTATTGGTTGGGTACGTTCAGGTGCTGAAAATCAATCCCCAATCGCAGTTCTTATCTCAAATGACCAAGAAAACAGCAAAGCAATGTTTGTAGGCCAAGAATGGGCTAACCAAACCTTTGTAGATTTACTTGAAAACCACCAAAGTCAAATTACAATTGATGAGGAAGGTTATGGACAATTCCCTGTCTCAGCTGCTTCGGTAAGTGTCTGGGCAGCTAATACTATTTAATAGTTCATAATATTCAAGCCAGATCCAATCGGATTTGGCTTTTTTGTATTCACAAAAAGACCTACCCAATTGGATAGATCTTTGTTTTCTTACAATTTACCTGCTACTGCATCCAACAATTCTTTGATCTTAGCTTGGTTGCTTCCTCCTGCCATGGCCATGTCTGGTTTACCACCACCACGTCCATCGACGATTGGTGCCAATTCTTTGACAAGATTTCCTGCATGAAGGTCTTTTGTCTTGCTTGCTACAAGGACATTGACTTTGTCACCGATAGCAGCAACTAGGACAAGAAGATCAGAGTAGTCCTTTTGTTTCCAGTTATCTGCAAAGGTACGAAGGGCACCGGCATCTGATACAGACACTTGACTAGCAATGTAACGGTGACCATTGACTTCCTTCACATCCTTGAAGATATCGCCTGCGGCTGCAGCTGCGGCTTTTTCTTTCAACTCAGCATTTTCTTTTTGAAGTTGACGAAGTTGTTCTTGAAGTCCTTCTACTTTGTGAGGAACTTCCTTGACTTGAGGCGCTTTCAAGGTTGCTGCGACAGTTTTAAGAGCGTCTTCTTGTTCACGGTAGGCTTCAAAGGCTTCCTTACCAGTCACTGCCAAGATACGGCGAGTTCCAGAACCAATCCCTTCTTCTTTGACAATCTTGAAGAGTCCAATCTCAGAAGTGTTGCCAACGTGGGTACCACCACAAAGCTCGATAGAGTAGTCACCGATAGTAACAACACGGACTTCTTTTCCGTATTTCTCACCAAAGAGAGCCATAGCACCCATTTCCTTAGCAGTGTCAATATCCGTTTCAACTGTCTTCACTTCAAGAGCTTCCCAGATTTTCTCGTTGACTTGCTGTTCAATGGCACGCAATTCTTCAGCAGTTACTGCTTGGAAATGAGTAAAGTCAAAGCGAAGGAATTCAACTTCGTTAAGAGATCCTGCTTGTGTTGCGTGGTTTCCAAGGACATTGTGAAGAGCAGCGTGAAGCAAGTGAGTCGCAGTGTGATTTTTCATAACACGGTGACGACGATTTGTATCAATTGCCAAGGTATATTCTTGATTCAAGGCAAGTGGCGCAAGGACTTCAACTGTATGAAGAGCTTGTCCGTTTGGTGCTTTTTGAACATTTGTCACAGTAGCCACAACCTTACCTGACTCATCCAAGATTTGTCCATGGTCAGCAACCTGTCCACCCATTTCAGCATAGAATGGCGTTTCCGCAAAGATAAGTGAGGCAGTTCCTTCTGATACAGCTTCTACTTCTGCATTGTCAGCCACGATAGCCACCAACTTAGAAGGCAATTGGCTAGCATTGTAGTTGAAGACACTTTCTACAGTGATGTTTTGAAGGGTTTCATTTTGCATACCCATTGAACCACCTTTAACAGCTGACGCACGCGCACGTTCTTGCTGTTCTTTCATAGCTGCTTCAAAACCTTCACGGTCTACAGTCATACCAGCTTCTTCAGCGATTTCTTCAGTCAATTCAACTGGGAATCCATAAGTGTCATAAAGTTTGAATACATCTGAACCAGCAATGACAGATTGACCTTTTTCTTTCAAGTCTGCTACAATGCCTTGGGCAAAGTGTTGACCTGAGTGAAGAGTACGCGCAAATGATTCTTCTTCGCTCTTAACGATTTTTTCGATAAAGTCACGTTTTTCAAGCACTTCTGGGTAGTAGCTTTCCATGATTTTTCCAACGGTTGGAACGAGTTTGTAAAGGAAAGGCTCGTTGATTCCCAATTTTTGACCATGCATAGAAGCACGACGGAGAAGACGACGAAGGACATAACCACGACCTTCATTTCCTGGAAGGGCACCATCACCGATGGCAAATGAAAGTGAACGGATGTGGTCAGCGATAACCTTAAAGCTCATGTTATCGCCATCTTGGTCATAAACCTTACCAGACAATTTCTCCACTTCACGGATGATCGGCATGAAGAGGTCAGTTTCAAAGTTGGTCTTAGCCCCTTGGATAACCGCTACCAAACGCTCCAAACCAGCGCCCGTATCAATGTTCTTATGTGGTAATTCCTTGTATTCGCTACGAGGAACAGCAGGGTCTGCGTTAAATTGTGACAAAACGATGTTCCAGATTTCAATATAACGGTCGTTTTCAATATCTTCTGCAAGCAGGCGAAGACCGATATTTTCTGGGTCAAAAGCTTCTCCACGGTCAAAGAAAATCTCTGTATCTGGTCCAGAAGGTCCCGCACCGATTTCCCAGAAGTTATCTTCAATTGGAATCAAGTGACTTGGGTCCACTCCCACTTCAATCCAGCGGTTGTATGAATCTTTATCGTCTGGATAGTAGGTCATGTAAAGTTTTTCAGCTGGGAAATCAAACCATTCTGGGCTTGTCAAAAGCTCATAAGCCCAAGTGATAGCTTCGTCACGGAAGTAATCCCCGATAGAGAAATTCCCCAACATTTCAAACATGGTATGGTGACGTGCAGTCTTCCCTACATTTTCAATATCGTTGGTACGGATAGCCTTTTGGGCATTGGTAATACGTGGATTTTCAGGAATGATGGTCCCGTCAAAGTATTTCTTAAGGGTTGCTACCCCAGAGTTGATCCACAAAAGTGTTGGGTCATTTACAGGAACCAAACTCACTGATGGTTCTACTGAGTGACCTTTGGTCGCCCAGAAATCAAGCCACATTTGGCGTACTTGTGCACTAGATAGTTGTTTCATATGTTTTTCTCCTTCATTCTTTTTTAAATCGTTCAATATTTTTTCTATGATGAGCTTTCCAGCATTTTTACATAGTCAATCGCGACACAGAGAGAAATGACAAGATCTGCATAGGCTTCATCGTTCACAGTTACCTGATAAGTAGAAGTTAGATGAAAAATGTCCTCGGTAATTTCAGCAACCATTTGGTCTTGCTCATCCAACAAACAGAAGTTTAAATCCCATATGTCCCCTTCGACTCGCAAGCCCTGTTGATCAAACTCATACTTATCACGGAAGATAGTGAACTTCTGACGAATGTAAAAGCTCGTCCCGTCACTGAGTTTGATTTTAAACTGGGGCATGAAGGTTAGAAAGGTTTTACTGATCTGACTGACTTGTTCACCATTAGCATCATAGATGGTAAAAGTTTTGGGAATCTTAAAAAATGATCCCTCTACCTGATAGGCGATTTCTCCCCTGTCATCCTTGATAGCGAAGCGTTCGCCTCCAAGACGAAACTTTTGTTTGACAAGAAATGTTTTCATTAACACCTCCAAAAATCAAAAGACAAGCTCATATCACGAAGGGCGAAAAACCGCGGTACCACCTTCATTCAATGAACTTGTCATTCTCTTATTCTTATGCAATTGTTAAATTGAGTAGCATGACTTCCTAGCTTAGATGGCTCGCAGCACCGCCACTTCTCTGGACTAAGACAACTGAAAATCAATTCTCAACTTTCTTATTATAACGTTTTTTTAAGCTTGCGTCAACTGGAAATGATACCCATTTAATAACCCATTTCCTACATCTCAGATTACTTTTTCAGAACATATTTTTTCTTACTACTATCACTCTTTTTATCCCAACTTTTATTCCAAAGTTTTGAATTGTTAAAGATAGCTTCGAAAATATTTACAAATATAAAGAACCCTATCACCAAATGTATGGAATCAGTTGTTAGGTATTGTCGATCCAAACCATCCTTTAGAGAGAATAGTATAACAGTTTGCTGAACAGTCAAAAAGGCTGGCCAAAAAAATTTTTTGAAAAAAGTAGATATTTTCATTATTTGTTACCGCTTTCTGTAAGGTTAAACTTAGTATACTACTGGGCAAGCAAATAAGCAACTATCATAGAAAAAGATACCGTTACAAAAATTGCCTTTTACATAAAAAAACGAACCAGCTTGACTGATTCGTTTCGTGACTGCTAACTCCTACTTCCGATACATTTTAAACTGTAGGAAGAGGTCGCTATATTTGCCTGTCCATTTATGGTCAAATTTCTCATAAACTTCTAGGTGTTTCATGGTTTCAGCATCTGGATAGAAGGCTTTATCTTCTTTTTTCTCCTCTGGGAGTAATTCCTTAGCTGGTAGGTTTGGTGTTGAATAGCCGACATACTCTGCATTTTTGAGTGCATTTTCAGGTTTCAACATAAAGTTGATAAAGGCATAGGCGGCATCTTGGTTTTTGACTGTTTTGGGAATAACCATATTGTCAAACCAAAGGTTGCTGGCTTCTGTCGGTACCACATAGCGTAGGTTTTCATTTTTTTCTAGCATTTGGCTGGCTTCACCAGAGAAGGTCACACCGATTGCAGCGTTATTCTGAATCATGTAGCCCTTCATCTCGTCTGCCACAATAGCCTTGATATTTGGAGTCAGCTTGTAGAGCTTATCTACTGTCTCTTCCAACTGCTGGGTATCCTTGGAGTTAAGGCTATAGCCGAGGGAATTTAGTCCGAGTCCCAGCACCTCACGCGCCCCATCAAAGAGCATGATAGAGTTCTTATACTCTGGCTTCCAGAGGTCATCCCAATGCTCAGGCGCCTCATCTACCATGGTTTCATTGTAGACAATTCCCAAGGTTCCCCAGAAGTAAGGAATGGAGAATTTATTGCCTGGGTCAAAGGACTGGTTGAGAAACTCTGGTCCGATATTTTCAAGACCTTCAAGTTTTGAATAATCAAGCGGAACCAAGAGATCTTCGTCCTTCATCTTGTTAATCATGTATTCACTAGGAATGGCAATATCATAGGTCGTTCCACCCTGCTTAATCTTTGTATACATGGCTTCATTGGAGTCAAAAGTCTCGTACTGGACTTGGATTCCTGTTTCTTCTGTGAATTTCTCCAAGAGTTCAGGATCGATATAATCACCCCAGTTGTAAATGACCAGTTTTTGACTATCTCGACTATTGATTTTACTATCTAGATGCGTCGCAATTCCCCACAAGACCAGGATAATGGCTACAATTCCTGCTAAAAATGAATAGAGTTTTTTCATGCTTGCTCCTCCTTCTCACGTGAGATAAAATAATATCCAACAACCAGGATAATACTAAAGAGAAAGACAAGGGCAGACAGGGCATTGATCTCTAGCGAAATCCCCTTCCGAGCACGAGAGTATATCTCGACTGACAGGGTTGAAAAGCCATTTCCCGTTACGAAGAAGGTCACGGCAAAGTCATCTAGCGAATAGGTAAAGGCCATGAAATAACCTGCAATGATAGACGGAGTCAGGTAAGGAAGCATGATTTCTTTGAACATCTGAAATTGGCTGGCACCAAGGTCATAGGCCGCATGAATCATATCGCCATTCATTTCCTTGAGACGAGGCAAGACCATCAAGACCACGATAGGAATGGAGAAGGCTACGTGACTAGAAAGAACTGTCAAAAAACCAAGTGAAAACTTGAGTTGAGTAAAGAGAATCAAGAAGCTGGCACCAATCATAACATCAGGCGCAACCATGAGGATATTATTGAGTGATAGAAAGGCTTCTTGGTATTTCTTACGAGACTGGTAGATGTAAATAGCTCCAAAAGTCCCGATAATGGTCGCTATCAAGGCTGACAGAAAGGCCAATAAAAAGGTCTGAGTCACAATTAACATAAGGCGACCATCGCCAAACATGGTTTTAAAATGACTCAAACTAAAGCCTGTAAAGCTATTCATGTCGTTGCCTGCATTAAAGGCATAGCCAATCAAGTAAAATATTGGCAGGTAGAGGACAAGAAAGACCAGTCCCAGATATAGATTGGCAAATTTTTTCATCGTTCTCTCCTTTCCTTGGTCACCCACATGGTGATGAACATGGTCAGGATGAGAATCACACCAATGGTAGAACCCATACCATAGTTGTCATTGGTCAGGAAGTTCTGCTCAATAGCCGTCCCCAAGGTGATAACACGGTTCCCACCAATCAAACGGGTCAGCATGAAGAGACTCAAGCTGGGGATAAAGACAGACTGAACCCCACTTCGCACGCCGTTCATAGACAGAGGGAAGATGACATGACGGAAAGTCTCCCACTTGGTTGCACCGAGGTCGTAACTAGCATTGATGAGATTGTTATCCATATCGTCCAAGACATTGAAAATCGGCAAAATCATAAAGGGAAGCTCGATGTAGCTTGCGACAAAGATAAAGGAGAAATCGGTAAAGAGCAACTGTTGCGAACCGATTCCGATGAATTCCAAAAATTGGTTAATAGAGCCATTTTGACCAAAAATCCCGATAAAGGCATAGGCTTTAAGGAGCAAATTGATCCAGGTTGGCAGGATAATCAGCATGAGCCAGAGTTGACGGTGCTTGAGGCGGGTCAAAAAGAGGGCCGTTGGATAGCTGATAAGCAAGGTCACAAAGGTCACAATCCCTGCATAAAGCACGGAG
This sequence comes from Streptococcus mitis, assembly GCA_018364455.1. Lineage (GTDB taxonomy): Bacteria > Bacillota > Bacilli > Lactobacillales > Streptococcaceae > Streptococcus > Streptococcus mitis_BR. The sequence goes on from JAGZLW010000001.1 coordinate 139,068, forward strand.
TTAAAGCTCATTTTGAGGTAGGTCAAGTTTTGTGACGCAAAGTAAGATTTATAGTTTTCTATGCTAAACTGGCCTTCGATATTGAAAAAGGATTGACCGAAAATCAAGACCAAGGGTGCCAAGACAAAGAGGGCAATCCAAAGCATGTAGGGCACTACAAAGAGTTTAGAGCTTGTTTTCTTCATCTCTTTCCTCCTCGATTGCATTGATCAGACCTGCTTCTTGCTCTTCGATTTCTACGTACTCCTCAATACGAGCATCGAACTCTTCTTCGGTTTCGTTGAGACGCATGATATGGATGTCTTCTGGTTCAAAGTCAAGACCAATTTCCTCACCCACGATGGCCTTACGGGTTGAGTGGATCATCCATTCATTCCCAAGTTCGTCATAGGCGATAATTTCATAGTGCACCCCACGGAAGAGCTGGGTATCCACCTTAACTTGGAGCTTGCCTTCTTCAGGAAGGGTAATCCGCAAGTCCTCTGGACGAATAACGACCTCAACAGGTTCATTTGGCTTCATCCCTCCATCGACCGCTTCGAAGCGTTTGCCGTTAAACTCAACCAAGTAGTCCTCAATCATGGTTCCTGGCAAGATATTTGACTCCCCGATAAAGGTGGCAACAAAGTGGTTAATTGGCTCATCGTAGATGTCCACTGGCGTTCCAGACTGGACAATCTCGCCATCATTCATGACAAAAATCCAGTCACTCATAGCCAAAGCTTCTTCCTGATCGTGAGTAACAAAAACAAAGGTGATTCCCAATCGTTGTTGCAGTTCACGCAGCTCATACTGCATATCTGTTCTTAATTTCAAGTCCAACGCTGACAAAGGCTCGTCCAACAAAACCACACGGGGTTGGTTGATGATGGCACGGGCAATAGCCACACGCTGACGTTGTCCTCCAGAGAGTTTACGGATGGAACGTTTTTCGTAACCTTCCAACTGAACCATCTTGAGAACTTCCGCTACGCGCTGCTCGATTTCTTTCTTGTCAATTTTACGCAAGCGAAGTGGAAAAGCAACATTTTCAAACACATTCATATGTGGAAACAAGGCATAGGATTGGAAGACCGTATGCACATCTCGCTTGTTGGTTGGGATGTCATTGATGCGGACACCGTCCAGTAAAATATCTCCTGTCGTCGCATCCAGTAAACCTGCAATGATGTTAAGGATAGTTGATTTCCCTGAACCAGATGCGCCTAGAAGGGTATAGAATTTCCCTTCTTCCAACTCAAAGTTGATGTCTTTGAGAACCTTGGTGTTGTTGTCTTCAAAAACTTTAGAGACGTTTTTGAATTCAATAATTGGTTTTTTCAATTGTCATTTATTCCTTCTTTTTCATAGATTAACAGATCAGGGCTCTGTCAGGCCGCTACTACCTCGTGTAGGAGATTGAACTGCCTACATTCTTCTGCACTAACGATAGGCTTTCACCCCCTTTCCATGACATAGCAGCAGCTTTTTAGCCAAAGCTTCCTACTTGCTTTCACCTAAAATACGGACTTCTCTCTCAAGAGTAACGCCAGAGTGTTCCTTGACTTTTTCGATCACAGACTCAATCAAGTCCTCGTAGTCTTTAGCCGTTCCGTCAGCAACATTGATCATAAATCCTGCGTGCTTTTCAGACACTTCAACACCACCGATACGATAGCCTTTCAAGCCAGCTTCTGAAATTAATTGACCTGCAAAATGCCCTACTGGACGCTTAAAGACCGAACCACAAGATGGATATTCTAAAGGTTGCTTGAGTTCACGTAGATGCGTCAAGCGATCCATTTCTTGCTTGATAACCTGATGGTTTCCTGGAGCAAGGGAAAATTTAGCTGACAAGACAACTGCACCAGACTCCTGAATGGCTGAATGGCGGTACCCAAAAGCCAAGTCCTTGGCAGACAGAGTCTCGATTTCTCCGTCCTTAGTCAAGATCTTACAAGACTGTAAGATATGGGCAATCTCGCCACCATAGGCACCTGCATTCATAAAGACAGCACCGCCGACGCTCCCCGGAATGCCACAAGCAAATTCAAAACCAGTCAAACTATGACGAAGGGCAATGCGAGTTGTTTCAATCAAGTTAGCACCAGCTTCTGCTTCGATGGTATAGCCATCAACGGAAACATTATTGAGCTTGTCACACAAGATGACAAATCCACGAATTCCACCATCACGAACAATGATGTTGCTGGCATTTCCAAGAACCATCCAAGGGATGTCTTCTTGATTGGCAAATTTAACAACGCGAGCCAACTCAAAACGATTTCGTGGAAAGACCAAATAATCGGCCTCTCCACCTACTTTTGTATAACTATAGCTATGCAAGGGTTCCTTAAAACGGATATCAATTCCTTCTAAGATTTCAAGCATTTTTTCTCTTACAGACATGTCACTCTTCCTTTTACAAAATTCATTCCATTATACCATTTTTAAGACCATTTGACGACCATAAAAAAACCTTGTTTGGATTTTGCATAAGAAAAAGAGGTTTCCCCCTCTTTTCTTATGATTTCTTGCAAAAGATTGCCTTGGTTCCATAGGCAACCAGAACGAGCTCAAGTGCTAGGACAACTTCCACCAAGACTGGATTGGTCAACCAGCCAACTTGGACTAGAGATGGTGCCAAGTCAAAGAAGGCATGTAGGCCATAGGCCGCTAGGAGATAAGTCCATTTCTTCTGGCGAACAGCTTGGTAAACCCAAACTGTCAACAGCAATTGGAATCCTAAAGCCAAAATCCGTTCAAAACCAAGCAAATAAATCTGCCAGACAGATAGTGACTGAATAGTTTTCAACATATTTTCAGACAGTAATTTCATAACCTGTGGATCCTGAGTTTGAACTGCTGAAAGCACGATGTAGAGATTGATCAAACTGGTGATACCGAGGAAAATCAATTCCAAGCCACCATGCCCCAGTCCATAGGCCAAGGCATCTGCCTTTTCCAAACTTCTCTTTTTCTCCAACCATTTGAAGAAAATAAGACGAGCAGTTTCCTCAAAAAATGCTGCCATGGCTAGGCCATAGATGATATAGACAAGCGGATGGTCTTGCAAGAGGGCAATACTGCCGTCTTTTTGAGGATGCAAAACCAAGATATGCACCAGTTTTTCTAAAATCTGTGAAGAGACAAAGAAAGCAACAGCCCCCAAGCCCAAGACAGCTAAATTAATCTGGTATTTCTTTTTGGCATACCAAATGCTCCCTATCAAGAAAGCCAGCAACAGCACTATGGTAATGATAATATGAATGGTCATTTTCTTCTCCTATTCCGCCTTTTCAATATCTTTTTTCATCTCGTCAACATTGAACTTAGCAAACAAGTATTGACGATCTTGGACTGGGAAACGTTGGTCCAACTGGTCAACTGCTCCCACCTCGATAATGCCTTCCTTGATGACAAAGTCCATTACATGACCACCAAAGGTCAAATCATCTGAAATGAAGTGCAGATGGTAGCCTGCCACACTGACTCCATGAAAAATCTCTGGCGTCCAGAAACCAACGATAGTTCCCGCCACATTGTCACGACTATATTCCGGTTGATGGGTCGCGACCTCAGCAAACTTGGTATCTGGTGTCGACTTGGGAATCATGCGCACATGCATATGTGAAAATTCGCCACGAATCTTAATTGAGCGAAAAAGATTTTCCCCATCATAATAAGACTCGATTCGTTCTTCCAATTCCTTGTCTGTCATCTCAAAGCGCTGGCGGAAAATGACCTCTGCCTGATGTGGTACTACTGCTGCGTAAGGAATAAGGGCATCTGGTGATACTTCTACAATTTCTGGTCGCTCTCCTGATCCCTTAGCCTGATAAGCCTTGCCATCCAAGACAATCAATTCCCCATCAATGGAGTCCAAGGTTCCCAAACCAAGGTCTCCATGCTCTAGCAATTCTCCCACTGTCATGGTACCACCATAAAGGCCAGCCATCAAGGCTCCAAGGGTATTGTATTGAAATAATTTCACTGGTTCCTGCACGTTCTTATCCATTCTCTTTCTTGTCTGTTATTCTATAAATGTTACTCCTAAGTATACCACATTTGCTCCTAGATGTGAACGAGAGAAACACTCTAGACATTGCCAAGAAGGAAAAAAAAGGGTACAATGTAACAAAATCAAGGGAGGTCTGGAATGAAGAAACAAAGCAAGTACCAAGAGGTCGTATCTTATCTGAAAAATGGCATCGAGTCTGGACGCTTTCGGACGGGAAGTCGCCTGCCTTCTATCCGTCAACTGAGCCTTGACTTTCACTGTAGCAAGGATACTGTCCAACGAGCCCTGCTGGAATTACGGCACGAACAATACCTCTATGCCAAGCCCCAGAGCGGCTACTATGTCCTAGAACAAGGGCAACACCAGGACCTAGAAATTGAGGTTACCGACGAACATGCCAGCGCCTATGACGATTTCCGACTCTGTGTCAATGAAACCTTGGTTGGCCGAGAAAACTACCTCTTCAACTACTATGACAACCAAGAAGGATTAGAAGACTTAAGACAATCCATTCATAAACTCCTCTTTGACCAAGCCCTCTACTGCAAAGCAGACCAGTTGGTATTGACTTCTGGAACCCAACAAGCCCTTTTTATCCTTTCTCAAATTTCCTTCCCTAGCCAAGCAAAGGAAATCTTGGTGGAACAGCCGACCTACCATCGGATGAATCGCCTCTTGATTGCTCAGGGCTTGGACTATCAAACGATTGAACGAGGCATTGATGGGATTGATTTGGAGGAGCTGGAGCGACACTTCAAGACAGGAAAGATCAAGTTTTTCTACACCATCCCTCGCTTTCACTATCCTCTGGGGCATTCCTATTCAGAGCAGGACAAACGGGCTATTCTTGACTTAGCTGCCAAGTATGGTGTCTATATCGTAGAGGACGATTATCTGGGGGATTTGGACTCCAAGAAGGGGCAGACCTTCCACTATCTGGATACAGAGGAGCGGGTCATTTACATCAAGTCCTTCTCAACCAGCCTCTTTCCAGCCCTGCGGATAACAGCACTCATTCTGCCAAATGATATCAAAGATGCCTTTGTGGCCTACAAAAATATCCTAGACTACGACAGCAATCTCATCATGCAGAAAGCCCTTTCACTCTATATCGACAGTCAACTGTTTGAGAAAAACCGTCTAGCTCGCTTAGCCAATCAGGAAGCTTACCAAAAACAAATCGAGGAAAGGTTAACTAAATTTCCTTGCCCCCTTCCTCATTTTCCTCTTCACGATGGTGTATTGCTAGACCTACGACAGTATCCTAAAATTGCCAGTCTCAAACACAGTCAACTGGTCTTGGACTTCTTTGAAAAGGCCTATTTGAGCGCCTGCCCTTATCAATTTGCCAAGGTGTCCCTAGAAAATCTGGAAAATGTTTTAGACTATTTAAAAGCAGAATTGGAATGACTTCCAACTCTGCTTTTTCTTATTCTTCAACTTCAGTTAGACTTGCTGCTTTTTCAAGATATTTTTGGTAGGTGCCGTCATCCTTGAGTTTTTGGATGACCTTGTCCACCACTTCTTTCAAATCAGCACTATTTTTTCTAAGGGCAACTGCATTGGCTTCACCGTCCTTCATCTTCAAGCTGACAGTTGCGACAGCTAGGTCCGCATTTTTAGCAGCATAGCTAAGGGCAACAGGCTCATCCATGTGAACAGCATCTACTTTTCCAGCCTGTAATTCATTGACAGCTTCACCCATATTAGTTAGGGAAGTCAATTGAGCTTTTGGCAATTGTTCCTTGACCATAGACTCTGGAACAGTTCCTTTTTGGGCTGCAATATTAGCACTCTCAAGGCTAGTTAAATCCTTGTATTTTTCTACATCAGCCTTACGAACCAAGAAACTAATCTTGTTTTCATAGTAAGGGATTGAAAAGTCAAAGACTTCTTTTCTCTCGTCAGTAGCGCTAATTCCTGCAACTGCTAGGTCAGCCTTCCCAGTTTGAAGACTGGTCAAGACATTATCAAAACTCATGCTTGAGATTTCCAACTTAACCCCAAGTTCATCAGCGATAGCTTGAGCCATGTCAATATCCGCACCGACAACCTGATTTTTTCCGTCAACCAACGATTGGAACTCAAAGGGTGCATAGTCAGGACTGGTCGCCACAACCAATTTCCCCTTTTGCTTAATGGCTTCAACAGCTGACTGAGAACCATTCGAACCTGACTGGCAAGCTACCAAGAAGAAACTTGCAAGAAGACTACATAAAACAAATATCCATTTTTTTGATTTCATAAATAAACAACCTCTCTGTTAATTTTGTATAATTATAACGCCATTCAAGCTATTTGTCAAGCACTTTTTTGAATTTTTATCTTAAAAATATTTTTTTCATTCAAGAAAAGGAGCTATCAATTGATTTCAAGCTCCTTTTTATACAGAATGAACCTGTTTTATAGTTCGACAATCTTACCTGTTTCAAAGTAAACAACCCATTCACAGATATTTTTGGCATAGTCTCCAATACGTTCCAAGAAGGCAATCACTTGGAAGTAATCACGACCTGTAACAATGGCATCTGGATTTTTCTTGATTTCTTCTGTAGCCAAATCACGAATGCTATCAAAATAATGGTTGATTTTTTCGTCCATGGCTGCTACTTCATAGGCCTGGTCCACTGAACCATTCAGATAGAGTTCAAGGGCTGCTTCGACGAAATTCTTGACATCGCGACCCATTCTCTTGATTTCTTCTTCAACAGCTGGGATACGTTGTTCCCCCTTCATACGAATGGCTGCTTTGGCGATGGAAACAGCATGGTCTCCCATACGTTCCAAGTCAGATACTGCTTTTAAGACTGTTAAAACGGTACGCAAGTCTTGAGAAACTGGTTGTTGAAGGGCAATCATTTCAAATGATTTCTTCTCCAATTTTACTTCGTATTCGTTTACTTCTGCATCATCTTCAATGACTTCTTTGGCCAAATCACGGTCATGCGTAACAAAGGCACGCACTGTACGATTGATTTGGGATAGCACTTCCTGTCCCATGGCATAGAACTGGTTGTGCAATTTCTCTAAATCTTCTTCAAATTGAGAACGTAACATCATTTATCTCCTTATCCAAATTTTCCTGAAATATAGTCTTCTGTTTCCTTGTGTTGTGGGTTGAGGAACATCTTCTTGGTATCGTTAAACTCGATTAAATCTCCATCTAGGAAAAATCCTGTCTTGTCAGAAATACGAGAGGCTTGTTGCATAGAACGCGTAACCAAGAGCATGGTATATTTATCTTTTAGACCATACAAGGTTTCCTCAATCTTCCCAGCAGAGATAGGGTCCAAGGCTGAAGTCGGTTCATCCAAGAGAATGATTTTAGGACTAGTTGCCAAGACACGGGCAACACAGACACGTTGCTGTTGTCCACCTGAAAGACCGATAGCTGAATCATGCAGGCGGTCCTTGACCTCATCCCAGATAGAAGCCCGTTGCAAGGCTTTTTCTACCGCTTCATCTAGAACCTGCTTATCCTTCACTCCATTGATACGAAGCCCGTAAACAACATTTTCGTAGATAGACATAGGGAAAGGGTTTGGCTGTTGGAAAACCATACCAATTTCCTTACGCAATTCAACTGTATCTGTACGTGGGCTGTAAATATTGTGACCGTTGTATACCACTGAACCAGTTGTAGTCACCTCTGGATTAAGATCTCCCATGCGGTTGATAGCCTTGAGGAGGGTTGATTTCCCTGATCCAGATGGACCAATCAAGGCTGTAATTTCCTTAGGTTGGAAAGATAGGGAAACACTATTCAAGGCCTTTTTTTGATTGTAGTAAACGGACAGGTCTGACACCTGTAAAATCGCTTCTGTCATACTGTTTCCTTTCTATCCAAAGTGTCCTGTTACGTAGTCATTGGTTGACTGTAGTTTGGCATTTTGGAAAATATTAGAGGTCTTATCATACTCAATCAAGTCACCCAAGTAGAAAAATCCTGTGTAATCACTCGCACGCGCAGCCTGCTGCATACTGTGGGTCACGATGATAATGGTAAAATCCTTCTTCAACTCCAGCATGGTTTCTTCAAGTTGAGCAGTCGCAATCGGATCCAAGGCAGACGCCGGCTCATCCATCAAGAGAATATCTGGTTTAACAGAGATGGCACGAGCGATACAGAGACGTTGCTGCTGACCACCAGATAGGGTCAAGGCCGACTTGTGCAAATCGTCTTTGACCTGGTCCCAAAGGGCAGCTTGACGAAGAGAGGTTTCCACAATTTCATCCAAGACTTGCTTGTCCTTAACCCCTGCACGTTCATGGGCAAAAGTGATATTGCGGTAGATAGACTTGGCAAAGGGATTTGGTCGTTGGAAGACCATTCCGATGTGCTTGCGCATCTCATAGACGTTGATTTCTGGACGGTTGACATCAATCCCTTGGTAGAGGATTTGACCTGTGACCTTAGCAATATCAATGGTATCATTCATACGATTGAGACTGCGGAGGTAGGTTGATTTCCCTGATCCAGATGGGCCAATTAAGGCTGTAATTTTATTCTTTTCAAATTGCATATCGATGCCCTTGATGGATTCTTTTTTACCGTAGTAAACATGTAAATCCTTAGTAGAGAGGGCCACTTTCTCTTCAGGAAAGGTGATGATATGCTTTTCATCCCAATTATATTTTGACATGGCTTCTCCTTTAGGCAGCAGTTAATTTCTTATGTAGGTAGCTTCCGAGTTTACGGGCTCCAAAGTTAAAGATGAGGATAAAGATGAGGAGCACAGCCGCAGAACCTGCTGATACGATGGTTCCATCAGGAATAGTTCCTTCGCTATTGACTTTCCAGATATGGACAGCCAAGGTTTCTGCTTGACGGAAGATAGAGATTGGGCTGGTTACACTGAGAATATTCCAGTTAGACCAGTCAAGAGCTGGAGCAGATTGTCCTGCTGTATAGATCAAAGCAGCCGCCTCACCAAAGATTCGACCAGAGGCCAAGACAACCCCCGTTACAATCCCTGGAAGGGCTTCTGGAATGACCACATGGACTACAGTCTCCCAACGAGAAATCCCAAGAGCTAGGCCAGCTTCACGTTGCGTGTGGTGAACGTGTTTCAAACTGTCTTCAACATTACGAGTCATCTGAGGCAGGTTAAAGACTGTCAAGGCCAAGGCACCTGAAATGATTGAAAATCCATACTCAAACTGAACTACAAAGATCAAGTAACCAAAGAGACCTACAACCACTGATGGTAGAGAAGACAAGATTTCAATACAGGTTCTGACAAAATTGGTCACAGGACCTTTTTTTGCATATTCAGCCAGGAAAATCCCAGCCCCCATAGATAAAGGCACAGAGATAATCAAAGTAATGACCAAGAGGAAGAATGAATTATAGAGCTGAATTCCAATCCCTCCGCCTGCTTGGTAGGAAGATGATTTGCCGGTCAAGAAAGACCAAGAGATGTGGGGCAAACCACGAACCAAGATATAAAGAATCAAGGATGCCAAGATGGCAACAATAATTCCTGCAATCGAGTAGAGGACAGCTGTTGCAATTTTATCTAATTTCTTAGCGTGCATAGTTTTTCTTTCCTCTTTCTTTCGTAATCAATTTAATCACACTGTTGAAGGCTAAACTCATCAAGAGCAAGACTAAGGCCAATGACCAAAGAACGTTATTATCAACGGTTCCCATAACAGTATTTCCAATACCCATGGTCAAAACAGAGGTCAAGGTCGCAGCAGGTGTTGTTAGTGAATTTGGAACAACGGCTGAGTTTCCGACCACCATCTGAATGGCCAAGGCTTCACCAAAGGCACGCGCCATCCCAAAGACCACTGCTGTGAAAATCCCTGAACGCGCCGCCTTCAAGGTCACGCGCCAGATGGTTTGCCAACGAGTGGCTCCCATAGCCAAACTAGCTTCGCGGTAGTGACGAGGCACTGCACGCAAGCTATCGGTTGTCATAAAGGTTACCGTCGGTAAAATCATGACAAAGAGAACGAAAATCCCTGACAAAATCCCAAAACCAGTTCCACCAAAGACACTACGAACAAAAGGAACTACGACCTGCAAACCGATAAATCCATATACGACTGAAGGGATCCCTACAAGCAATTCAATAGCTGGCTGTAAGATTCTAGCACCTTTTGGTGAGACTTCAGTCATAAAGACAGCTGCACCAATGGCAAAAGGAGTTGCGATAAGGGCTGATAGGATTGTGACAATAAAGGAACCCAAAATCATTGGAAGGGCACCAAATTGTTTACCTGAAGGATTCCAAGTTTGGCCAAAAAGGAAATCAAAGATATTAACCCCATTTACAAAGAAGGTCGACAAACCTTTTTGGGCTACGAAAATCAAAATCATGGCTACAATGATGACAATCAAAGACAGACAGGCAAAAGTCAAGCCTCTTCCTAATTTCTCTAGACGAGAGTTCTTTGAGGGAGAAAGTAATTTTTTAGCTAATTCTTCTTGATTCATTAGTGACTCCCTTCTAGTGCTGTCACCGTTCCTACAGCATCTTTTTCAACCTTCATTTCCTTGACAGAAATATAACCCATCCCCTTAACGATTCCACTTTGAGCTTCATCTGAGAGGACAAAATTGAGGAATTCTGCCACCAATTCGTCTGGCTGACCTAGGGTATACATGTGTTCATAAGACCACAAAGGCCAGTTATTGGTCGTAACATTTTCTGCAATCGGCTCATAGCCATTCAACTTCATGCGTTTCACCGAGTCATCCACATAAGCAAATGCTAGGTAAGAAATGGCTCCTGGTGTCTGGGAAACAATATTTTTGACCATCCCATTTGAATCCTGTTCTTGACTCTGCACGGCAGATTGACCATCCATGACAACACTATCAAAGGTTGCACGTGAACCAGAACTTGCCGCACGGTTGATAATAGAAATGGCTAGGTCTTTCCCACCAAATTCTTTCCAGTTGGTCACTTGACCTGTGAAGATGCTACGGAGTTGTTCAGTTGTCAGATTTTCAACATCAACTTCCTTATTTACAATCACTGCCAAGCCCGCTACGGCTACCTTATGGTCCACTAGAGCAGATGCGTTGATACCGTCTTTTTCCTCGGCAAATACGTCTGAATTTCCTACATCAACGGCTCCAGACTGAACCTGAGACAAACCTGTACCAGATCCTCCACCTTGGACGTTGACTGTTTTTCCAACGTGCATAGAGCCAAATTCATCTGCTGCTGCTTCGACTAAGGGCTGAAGAGCCGTTGAGCCAACAGCTGTCATGGATTCTCCACGATCAATCCAGCTAGCACATCCCGCCAAAGAACCTGCCAGCAAAAGAGCTGCAAGGGATAGAGCGAGTTTTTTCCTTTTTTTCACTGTTTTTCTCCTTGAAAATAATGGTGAATGCTGTGAATTTTTTCAACTATTTAGTTATGTTTTTCTTTTGAAAATTGGGAGCCAACTGAAGTTACTAGCTTAATTTTACTAGAAATTTGCTCAGTTACCTTCTCAACAAATTTTGACTTAAAATAAAAGACAATTTGAAAAAATCCATACTTCCACTATAACATAGACAAGCTACTTTGACTAGCATTTTCACTTGAATCTGAGGCCTTTTGGAAAATAATTTTTCAAAACATTTCCAGTCACCTTAGCAAAGCCCAAACCATTGCCTTGAACCAAAACTTGGTACCAACCATTTGGCAGACTTTCCGCCAACTGAACGGTTTCTCCAGCCGCATACTTGACAAACTCTTCTTGGTCAATTTCAACCGACTGTTTGACCTGACTTGGTTTCAAGGCTAGACCAAGAGCAAAACTAGGCTCAAAGCGTTTCTTCTTGAAGGTTCCCAGATGCAGTCCATTGCGAGCAATCTTGAGTTTCCCTAAATCTGGCAAGAGTTCTGGCAAGAGATAGAGTTGATCCCCAAAAGTCTGCAAGATTCCTCTTAGATTGACCTTCAAGTGTTTTTTGGCAAATTCCTGCCACAAGACAACTTGTTCACGGCTGAGATTACTCTTACTTGCCTTAAATTTAGGAGCTGGATTGTCACCCTTAAACTGTAGATGAGCTACAAACTGACCCTCTCCCTTAAAATGATGAGGATACATCCTAGCCGTTTCTGGCAGGTCAATACCAGCTACCATTCCATTGATATGCTCTACTGGCAACAAGTCAAAATCATACTCTTCCAGCAACCACTTGACAATCTCTTCGTTTTCCTCAGGTGCCCAGGTACAGGTCGAATAAACCAGACGACCACCTTCTGCTAGCATGGTTACTGCATCTTCCAGAATTTCTCTTTGCAAGCTAGCACATTGACTCGGATAATCTAAGCTCCAATAGTCCATAGCATCTGGTTGCTTACGGAACATCCCTTCCCCTGAGCAAGGGGCATCAAGGACAATGAGGTCAAAATAGCCCTTAAAAACCTTGGCCAAGCGGTCAGCAGATTCATTGGTCACTACGACATTTGTCGCTCCAAAGCGCTCCATGTTTTCTACTAAAATCTTAGCCCGTTTGCTTGAAATTTCATTGGAAACAAGGAGACCCTCCCCTGCTAGATAGGCTGCCAGCTGAGTTGATTTTCCACCCGGTGCAGCTGCCAAGTCCAAGACCTTCATCCCAGGACTGGGCTTGGCTACCTGAGCAACCATCTGAGCAGCAGGTTCTTGCGAATAAACTAAACCTGTAGCATGCTCAGGCGATTTCCCTGAAACCTTCCCATAGTGGCCCCAAGGTGTTTGAGGAATGGCATCAGGAAAGGAAACTGGCGCTTCTTTTAAAGGATTGACCCGAAAGGCCGAAACCGCTTCCTCCTCAAAAGAGGCAAGAAAATCTCTTGCCTCATCTCCTAGTATCTCTTCATATTTTTCAACAAATCCTTCTGGAAATTGCATTTAAGTTCTTTTCCTTTCGTAAATATAGGACTGAATTTCCTCCTGCATCTCAAGAGGTAGCATCATGACCGGCTGTCTAGTTTGAAAATCAGGAGTTTCACCAAAAAGGGTCACAACCCGATAGCCCAGACTGTCCCCTAAAATACTAGCCGCGGCATAATCCCATGGTTGCAGATAGGTGACATAGGTCAACAAACGCCCTGACAAAATCTTGGCAAAACTAATGGCCGCACTCCCATAGACACGAACACCGAGGACCGCTCGACTCAAATCAGCCAAGCCCCATTCATTGGTTTCCAACATACCACTATTCCCTGCAATGAGAAAATCTCCAAGTGGTTTAGTTTTAAAAGGAGCTAGGGGCTGATCATTTCGGCATACTGGAAACTTACCACCACCGTGATAACAATCCCCTTTGACCACATCATAAATGAGACCAAACTGCCCCTGACCATTTTCAAAATAAGCCATCATAACAGCAAAATCTTCCTGCTGGGCGACAAAGTTATTGGTACCATCAATGGGATCAATGATCCAAACCTTGCCCTCTTGAACTGAAGCTCGCAAACAGCCCTCTTCAGCACAAATCTTATCCTCAGGATAACGGGACAAAATCTCACCAACCAAGAGCTCCTGAACCTCCTTGTCCAGTCTGGTCACTAAATCTGTTGGAGAGGACTTGGTCTCAACACACAAGTCTTCCTGCATGTGGTCAAGGATGTACTGGCCTGCTTTCTTAACAAGCTCTTTAGCAAATTCAAACTTACTTTCCAAGAGAAATCTTTCCTTCCCCTTTTTCCTTAGCCTCCTGAACTGCTCGGTAAAGCGAATAGCCACTCACTGTTTCAAATTCTCGTCCCAAACGTTTTTCTTCACTCTTGCTTGGCACGACCTCCTTGAACCCCTTATAAGAGTCCAGTAACTTTTTAGCCTCTACCTTGCCTTCATAGGCAGCTTCAACATCATTAAAAAAAGAAAGCACTGAAGCAAGTTCTTCAGTGCTCCACGACAAATCTAGTGGGTAACTATACTGTTTGTTCATTAACTAATACCAGCTCTCATTCTTGCTTCTTTTAGTTCTTGCTTACGGTAACTACGAGGGAGAAAAGCACGAATCTCATCTTCATTAAAACCGATCTGCATACGTTTGGCATCGATAATAATTGGACGACGCAAAAGACTAGGATACTGCTCAATCAAATGAAGTAATTCTGATACCGAAATACTTTCTACATCAATATCTAATTTTTGAAAAATTTTTGAACGAGTTGAAATGATGTCATCAGTACCATTTTCGGTCAAGGAAAGGATGTGTTGCAATTCTTTTCTTGTTAAAGGACTGGTCATAATATTGTGCTCCTCAAAGGGCACCTTATGTTTTTCTAGCCAGGCCTTTGCCTTACGACATGAAGTACAGCTCGGTGATAGAAATAGTGTAATCATGCTTTTCTCTTCTTATCTATACTTTGCTACCTCTATTATACAAAAAAATAAAGCGCTTGACTAGAGATTTTTAGAAAAAAAGCCTATTTTTCAAGAAAAATAGACTGTTTGCGAACGATTAATACTATTCAGAATTAGTTAATTCACTCTTATACTCTTCGAAAATCAAATTCAAACCTCGTCAACGTCGCCTTGCCGTACTCAAGTACAACCTGCAGCTAGTTTCCTAGTTTGCTCTTTGATTTTCATTGAGCATTAACGATAGTTTCGAATTACATACCTAATTTATATATGTGAAATAAAAACATCTTTCTTTCACTTCCTACGACTTTTTAGATAAAGATAGCCAAAGAAGCTTTCATAGAGGGCAAAAAAGAGGAGGAAGGCATGCAGGAAGAAGGTCTCTGGTAAAATTAAAATAACTGGATCCTTGGCTGGATCAAAAAGCCAGGTATCATCTCCCACAAAGAGAATTTGATGGAACAGAGTAAAGAATTGGTCAAAACCAATCAACACTCCTCCAAGCCCAATCAGTAAAGGCAAAACCACTAGAGCCAAAAGCCCTTTACTAAATAGAGACAAGAAGCCCTTTTTCACAATCCCTTTGACAAAGAAATAGAAGCTTGGCAGGGTAACTAGGGCAACTAGCTGAACCAAATGAAAGAGATTCTTGACCACTGCGAAATGGTGCAGACCAGCTACTGACGAACGAAAATCAGGCATCAGCAAGTCCTGACTAAAAGGATTGGTCAGGTAATCCATCAAGATATGAAAATTGTATTGAATGGTTTCTGGTTTTAGATAAACTCGATTCGTTAAGTTCAGCCACTGAATTTCTAGCGGATAAAAAATCCAAGCCAAATAAATGGTCAGAAGGATAGAAAGAGAGAGGAGAAAGAGCATAGAGCCCCAAAAAGTCAGTTTAGTTTTCATCAAAGTTCCACTCCGCAAGGCTAGAAACCACATGAGTCGGTGCGATTGGCAGGTCTGCCACTTCTTCTGCCTTGGTAAAACCTGTCGTCACCAAGAGCGTTGGAATGCCGTTGTCAATCCCTGCTCGGATATCTGTTAAGTAGTTGTCCCCAACCATGATCAACTCTTCACGTTCCAAACCTAAGTGCTCAACCGCCTTGTCCATAATGATAGCATTTGGTTTCCCGATATAAACAGGCTTCACTCGTGTTGCTACTTCAAGCAGCGTAATCAGTGAACCAGCACCTGGCAAAAGACCGCGTTCTGTCGGGATGTTGAGGTCAGGGTTGGTTCCGATAAAGTGGGCACCCTTTTGAATCGCAAGAGTTGCTGTCGCAAATTTTTCATAGTCGACTTGCCAGTCCAATCCTACTACTACATAGGCAGGATTTTCCTTGTCTTCCACATAACCAGCCGCCTTGATGGCTTCCTTGAGGCCTGATTCTCCGATGACATAGACCGTCTTTTCAAGCCCCAAGTCGTTCATATAGTCGATAGTCGCCAAAGTAGCTGTGTAGACAGTCGATAGGGGCGTATCGATATTAAAATTCTGAGCCAACATCTCCTGAACACTCTCTGGAGTGCGGGTTGTATTGTTGGTCACAAAGAGATAGGGGATATCCCGCTTTTTCAATTCGTGAACAAAAGCCTCCCCCGCTGGTATTCTGTCTTTGCCCTTATAAATGGTTCCGTCTAAATCAATTAAATATCCTTTATATTTCATACTTTTCCTCTAAACCTTTTTTATTTCTTGCCAAGTGATGATAGCTTGGGCATTGGTAGCCCCGTCGCTTGTGATCTCATGCTTGCTTTCCAGTCCAGTCCGTTCAACAGCCGATGTGATCACCCCACCTGGTCGAACTTCCTTGACATACTTGAGATTGATTTTCTTGGGAATATATTGGGTCAAAAAGTCCGCTCCCATGACCTCAAAAATCCAGTCCAAGTATTTACTGTTATTGACATGGCCATTCATATCCAAGTCGTAAAAACGGACATGGTAATCCTTGCTGATTGGCTCTTCCAAAGTCTCATACTTTGGTCCGCGGATAAGTTTTTTATCAAAATCAGACTGATACGGAGCCACAATCTCAGGTTCGACAGCATGGACTTTTCGACTGTCTCGATCCATGAGAACAAAGGTCGCCATCATGTGTATAAGGTCCTGTCCTGCTTCATCATAAATGGTAAAGCGACGGTAGCAAAAGAGCCGATTGTAGCTCAAAGCTTCCGTTTCGATAGTGATTTCTTCTGCAAAACGAGGCAAACGAACCACCTCAATATCGTATTCTGTGATAATCCAGACCAGATTATAGTCCTCCAAAATGGCTTTATCACTAACTCCCAGTTCAATCGCCTGCATCCCTGAAACTTGTAGGGATAGTAAAATCACATCTGGAAGCTTGATATGACCATTCATATCAGCCATATCAAAAGGAATTTTCATTTTCATTTGATAAGTTAAGCCCATCATCCTACTCCAAAATAAATCGTTCTGCTACGGTGTCTCCTAAAAAGAGACCTCTTTTTGTCATGCGAACTCGGTCACCGTCTATTTGCATAAGACCTTGTTGAATCAAGTCCTTGACAATTTCTCCATAAAGTCCATCAAAAGACCGTCCAAATTTTTCTTCAAATCGCGCCATAGAGACCCCTGATTTCTTACGGAGACCTAGGAACATTTCTTCTTCCATTTGCTCCTTTTGACTCAGGTGCTCTTCTGTGATGCGAGCGTTGCCTTCCTCAACTGCACTGAGATAATGACGAATGGGGCCATGATTTTTATAGCGCACTCCATTGACATAGCCAGACGCCCCAGCACCAATGCCATAGTATTCAGCATTGTCCCAGTACATGAGATTGTGACGACTTTCAAAACCAGGCTTTGAGAAATTGGAAATCTCATAATGTTCAAAACCAGCTCGCTCTAGCTCTGCGATGATGTACTCAAACATCTCAGCTTCCAGTTCCTCCTTAGGCAGAGGCAATTTCCCTCGTCGCATACGGTTCATAAAGACCGTATGATTTTCCAAAATCAAGCTATACAAACTCATATGGGGAATATCCAGTCCAATGGCCTTAGCCACATTTTCCTTGACCTGCTCCATGGTCTGACCAGGCAGTGCATAAATCAAATCAATAGAGATATTGTCAAAACCAGCCAGTTTCAGACGGTCGATATTTTCATAAATATCCTTCTCCAAATGACTGCGCCCAATCTTTTTCAGCATCTTATCATCAAAGGTCTGCACGCCTAGCGAAACACGATTGACAGCCGAGTTCTTCAAAACAGCAATCTTATCCGCGTCCAAGTCGCCTGGATTGGCCTCAATGGTCAACTCCTCTAAGACAGACAAGTCCAAGTTTTTAGTCAAGCCATCCAATAACACCTCCAGTTGCGGAGCTGATAGGGCTGTTGGTGTCCCACCACCGATGTAAAGGGTTGACAACTTTTGAATGTCATAAGAACGAAACTCTTCCAGCAGATGCTCCAAATAGCTATCAACTGGCTGATTCTTGATAAAAACTTTTGAAAAGTCACAATAATAACAAATCTGGGTACAAAACGGGATGTGCACATAGGCTGACGTTGGTTTTTTCTGCATAGTAATTATTATACCACAAAAAGCGAACAATACTTAGAATTCCATTTAACAAAATCCTAGCATTGTTCGCTTTCTTTATCTAAACATTCTTTTTATTTTATGACGAACACGATTCCCAGAACCAATCTAGTTTGTCTTTACAATACAAAAGAATGAATGTTCATTTGACTAAATTTTTAGTCTTCTTTTTTCTTGCGAGCTACAAGTCCAAATCCACTCAATAGTCCAAGAAGTCCTAGAGAGGCAAGAGCGGCATTTGATTCTGTTCCTGTATTTGGCAATACATTTTGAGAATCATTTGACTTAGCTCCATTATCAACAGTAGTCTTAGGATCTACCTGATCTGCATTCGGAGTAACTGCATTTGGAGTTGGAGTAGCTGGTGCTGGTGTATCTTGACCAGAACCTCCATTAGTGTCAGGTTTGACTGGCGTATCAGGTGTCACTGGTGCAACTGGATTTGTATCTGTTGGTGTTGCTGGTGTTACCTTAGCTGGAGTTTCTACTGGAACTTCTACAGCTGGTTGACCTGGTTCAGTAATCTTACCTGTACCTGGAACTTTACCGTCTGGTAATTCACTGTTTGGTACTTTACCTTTACCTTCTTTATCGATTGTAACGATAATTGGGTTTCCATCTTTACCTGGGATTTCTACCTTAGTTCCTGGTGGATATGTTGAGCCATCTGGTTTCTTCGGTGTTACTGTAACGTCACCTGTCTTAGGATCTTGATCCAACTCTATTGTTGGTGTCTTACGAGCTGGTGTTGTTACATCCACTGGTTGTGATGGTTTCTTATTCGGTTCTGTGACTGTTCCTGTACCTGGCAAGTCTCCTTTTGGAAGCTTGT
>JAGZLW010000023.1 GCA_018364455.1 Streptococcus mitis
GGGGTTAAACCACCAACAGCAGACCGCGTTAAGAACGCTAAAAAACTCATGGATACCGAAAGTTACCAAGACTATATGAAACGTGTACATGGATAAAAAAGAAGCCTGATGGAAACATCGGGCTTTTGATACTCAATGAAAATCAAAGAGCAAACTAGGAAGCTAGCCGCAGGTTGCTCAAAACAGTGTTTTGAGGTTGTGGATAGAACTGACGAAGTCAGTAACATATATACGGCAAGGCGAAGCTGACGTGGTTTGAAGAGATTTTCGAAGAGTATGACTTGCAAAAAGACTTAGCAAACTAGCTAAGCCTTTTTCTTCTTATCTCGAACGTTGTTTTCCAGCGTTGCGATTTTTGTGTTTTTTCTTGCTTGTGATAGCAGTTGGTTGTTCAGGGGTAACGTCTTTTCGTCCACTTGGTTTAGAGAAAGCACTTGCTTTTGGTGGGTTCTTCGCCAGTTCTTCACGGACTTTTTTGCGAAGTTTTGGACGAACGATATAGTTGACGATAAACTGTTGGAGAATCATCATGAAACCACCGACAACCCAGTAAAGTGTGACACTGGCTGGTGAAATGAGGGAGAAGACAACAATCGTGATTGGGCTCACGTAAGCCATTTTCTTGATTTGTTCTCTTTGCGTTTCATCTTCTACTCCGTGAAGGGAAAGGAGTGATTGAAGATAGTAAAGGACACCTGCGCAGGCAACCAAAATCATACTTGGAGAGCCTAGAGGAATGCCTAGGTAGCTTGCTTGAGCAACACCTTCAGTATGTTGGGCAGCAAAGTAAATTGCAGAGAAGAAAGGCATTTGAAGGAGGATAGGGAAACATCCTACACCACCAAACATGCTGATGCCGTGTTCTTTTTGAGCGGCAAAGAGAGCTTGTTGGGCTTCGAGTTTTTCTTCTTGAGTAGTCGCTTCCTTGAGACGAGTTTGATGTGGCTCAAGGACGTGCTTGAGGGCGTTCATCTTTTCAGAGTGAAGCGTTGCCTTCCATGATTGGTAGATACCAAGTGGCAAGATAATCAAGCGCACGATAATGGTTACGATGATGATAGCGACACCGAAGCCTAGACCTTTATCAGTAGCGAAGTACTTGATAGCTTCAGCCATAGGCGCTCCGATCGTATTCCAAATAAATCCTATTGGCTTTCCTGTGGCTTTATCGACGCTAACACAGCCAGTCAAGACAAGCAACATAGCCACTCCCATAGCCGAGAGTGCAAAACGTTTAATAGATTTCACTGTTTTTATTCCTTCTTTAAAAATTATACCTTTCTATTCTACTGTTTTTTTACAAAATATACAATAGTTCTAGAGACTTAATTTGCGATTTTAAAGTCAGGGTAAGGAGGAAAGTTACTTAGTTTGACATCTAAGTAGCTGACTTTTGAAAAAGGTGTGGGTCCTTTGCGGATTTCTTGGATAAATTTTGCCATGATAGCAGATGAGTCTGCTTGGGCTAATATTTCCACTGTGCCATCGTCATTATTCCATACCCGACCTGTGATGCCACCAATTTCAAGTGCCAAGCTGTAAACACCCCAACGAAAGCCGACTCCTTGCACCCTACCTTGGGCAATCATTCTAACCTTTTGCATACCAAACCCCTTTGATTGTGTTATAATATTTCTATGACTATTATAACCTCAAAAGCCAATTCTGTGGTAAAAAATGCCAAGAAATTACACCAAAAAAAATACCGTAAGTCTTCCTATTTGATTGAAGGCTGGCACTTGTTTGAAGAAGCTGTCCAAGCTGGAGTGACGATTGAGAAAATCTTTGCGCTAGAAAGTTACCGAGATCAGTTAGCTGGCTTTCCGCAAACTGTCTGGGTGTCAGAGGATATTTTGCTAGATTTGGCGGATTCTCAGACTCCACAGGGCATTGTTGCGGTGGTTCAAAAAGAAGAAGTAGGACAAGTTGATTTTAGTCAGGGTAAGTTCTTGTTTTTGGAAGATGTGCAAGATCCTGGTAATGTGGGAACTATCATTCGGACTGCGGATGCAGCAGGCTATACAGGAGTGATTGTTTCTGATAAGTCGGCAGATATCTACAGTCTCAAGACCTTACGTTCGATGCAAGGCAGTCACTTCCACCTGCCTATTTACCGAATGTCTAGTCAAGCGCTTCTTGAGGAAGCTAAAAAGGCTGCTATCCCAGTGCTAGCAACAACTCTATCTAAAGATTCTGTTGATTACAGAGAACTGCTTCCTATAGAAAATTTTGTACTAGTTATGGGGAATGAGGGTCAAGGAATTAGTCCCCTCATGGCTGAAAGTGCAGACCAGTTGGTCCACATTAGTATGAAGGGGCAGGCCGAGAGTCTCAATGTTGCCGTTGCAGCAGGTATTTTAATTTTCCATTTAAGCTAATTTTAACTTTCTTTGTTATAATCAAGGAAAGATGTTCATAGAAAAGGAGAAAAGATGAATCACACTATTATTCATGACCGCGCAGGTCTCAATCAATTTTACGCTAAGGTTTATGCCTTTGTTGGTCTGGGAATTGGGCTATCCGCTTTGGTATCAGGCCTTATGTTGACGGTCTTTCAATCTCAGTTGGTTTACTTTTTGATGCAGGGGCGTCTCTGGTTGACCATTGCTACTTTTGCGGAGTTGGCCTTGGTTTTCGTTGCCAGCAGTATGGCTTCAAAGAATAGTCCAGCGGCTCTTCCAGTATTTTTACTTTACTCAGTATTAAACGGCTTTACCCTTAGTTTTGTGGTGGCCTTCTATACTCCAGGTACAGTTTTATCTGCCTTTGTGTCGAGCGCCCTTCTCTTCTTTGTCATGGCGGCAGTTGGCATGTTCACCAAGAAAGATTTGAGTGGCCTTGGTCGAGCTATGATGGCGGCTCTTATCGGTTTGATTATTGCCATGGTAGTTAATATTTTCTTGGCTAGCGGTTTCTTTGATTATATGATCAGCGTAGCCATGGTCTTGGTCTTCTCTGGGCTGATTGCTTGGGACAACCAAAAAATTCGCTATGCCTATGAACAATCGCAAGGTCGAGTAGCAACAGGTTGGGTTGTGTCAATGGCTCTCAGTATCTATCTTGATTTTATCAATCTTTTCCTAAGCATTTTACGTATCTTCGGTCGTAATGACTAAAGGTCTATGAAATCAGTGTTTTGAGTGACACTGATTTTTTTTAAATTTCTCTTTCCTTTTCTTGAAAATAGGTGTATAATGCTTTTAATTAATTTTTTGAGGAGTAGTTTATGAAGAAAAGTTTTATCCATCAACAAGAAGAGATTTCCTTTGTCAAAAACACTTTTACCCAGTATTTGAAAGATAAGTTAGAAGTTGTCGAAGTTCAAGGTCCTATCTTGAGCAGGGTCGGTGACGGGATGCAGGATAATTTATCAGGTGTTGAGAATGCCGTATCGGTCAAGGTTCTCCAAATCCCTGATGCTACTTATGAAGTGGTGCACTCCCTTGCTAAATGGAAACGCCATACCTTGGCTCGTTTTGGTTTCGGTGAAGGTGAAGGTCTTTTCGTCCACATGAAGGCTCTTCGTCCAGACGAAGACTCGTTGGATGCGACCCACTCTGTTTATGTTGACCAGTGGGACTGGGAGAAGGTTATCCCAAATGGTAAGCGTAACATCGCTTATCTAAAAGAAACAGTTGAGAAGATTTACAAGGCTATTCGCCTTACTGAGCTAGCTGTTGAAGCCCGCTATGACATCGAATCAATCTTGCCAAAACAAATCACTTTTATCCACACAGAAGAGTTGGTAGAACGCTACCCAGACTTGACACCAAAAGAACGTGAAAATGCTATATGTAAAGAATTTGGAGCAGTCTTCTTAATCGGTATCGGTGGTGAATTGCCAGACGGCAAGCCACACGATGGGCGTGCACCAGACTACGATGACTGGACAAGCGAGTCTGAAAATGGCTACAAGGGTCTAAATGGCGATATTCTTGTTTGGAATGAGTCTTTAGGTGGAGCCTTTGAGTTGTCTTCTATGGGGATTCGTGTAGATGAAGAAACCCTTCGCCGTCAGGTAGAAATCACCGGTGATGAAGACCGCTTGGAATTGGAATGGCACAAGGCTTTGTTGAATGGCCTATTCCCGTTGACAATCGGTGGAGGAATTGGACAATCTCGGATGGCCATGTTCCTACTTCGCAAGAAACACATTGGAGAAGTACAAACAAGTGTTTGGCCTCAAGAAGTCCGCGATACTTACGAAAATATTTTATAGAGAATCGAACCGCAAGGTTCGGTTTTCTTTCTCTTTTTGCCCATAATTTGGTATAATAAACGGTATGAAAATCGTATCAGGAATCTATGGGGGACGTCCCCTCAAGACACTAGAAGGAAAGACGACAAGACCTACTTCGGATAAGGTTAGGGGAGCTATTTTTAACATGATTGGTCCCTACTTTGAAGGGGGACGAGTCTTGGACCTTTATGCAGGTAGTGGTGGTTTATCTATCGAGGCAGTATCGCGTGGTATGTCCAGCGCTGTTTTGGTGGAGCGAGACCGTAAGGCTCAGGCTATCGTGGCTGAAAATATTCAGATGACCAAGGAAGTTGGAAAATTTCAACTCCTCAAGATGGATGCAGAAAGGGCATTGGAACAGGTATCTGGGGAATTCGACCTCATTTTCTTAGACCCTCCTTATGCCAAGGAACAAATCGTAGCAGATATTGAAAGAATGGCTGAGAGGGAGCTTTTTTCTGAAGATGTCATGGTCGTGTGTGAGACGGATAAGGCCGTTGAACTTCCAGAAGAAATTGCCTGCCTGGGCATCTGGAAGGAAAAGATTTATGGAATTAGTAAGGTGACGGTCTATGTCAGATAAGATTGGCTTATTCACAGGCTCATTTGATCCGATGACAAATGGGCATCTGGATATCATTGAACGGGCGAGCAGACTTTTTGATAAGCTCTATGTCGGTATTTTTTTTAATCCCCACAAACAAGGATTTCTCCCTCTTGAAAATCGTAAACGGGGGTTAGAAAAGGCTGTGAAACATTTGGGAAATGTTAAAGTTGTGTCTTCTCATGATGAATTGGTAGTTGATGTCGCAAAAAGACTGGGGGCTACTTGCCTAGTGCGGGGTTTGAGGAATGCAGCGGATTTGCAATATGAAGCCAGTTTTGATTACTACAACCATCAGCTGTCTCCTGATATAGAGACAATTTATTTACATAGCCGACCTGAACATCTCTATCTCAGTTCATCCGGTATTAGAGAGCTATTGAAGTTTGGTCAGGATGTTGCCTGCTATGTTCCTGAGAGTATTTTGGAGGAAATAAGAAATGAAAAAAAAGATTAGATGGCCCTTATATGTCATTGCGGCCTTGATTGTGACTTTCTTGGCATTTGTAGTGCCTTTGCCCTACTATATAGAGGTTCCAGGTGGTTCGGAAGATATTCGCCAAGTCCTTAAAGTCAATGACACAGAAGATAAGGAAGCTGGGGCCTATCAATTCGTTACGGTTGGTGTCCAGCACACTACTTTAGCCCATATGATTTATGCGTGGTTGACGCCTTTTACAGATATTCGTAGTGCCCAAGAGACTACAGGTGGCTCTTCCGATGTTGAATTTATGCGGATCAATCAATTCTACATGCAAACATCACAAAACATGGCCAAGTATCAAGGACTAAAAACAGCTGGTAAGGATATTGAACTAAAATACCTTGGGGTTTATGTTTTGACTGTGACAGATAATTCAACCTTTAAAGGGATTCTCAACATCTCTGATACCGTCACAGCAGTCAATGATCAGACCTTTGACAGTTCCAAAGATTTGATTGATTATGTCAATTCTCAAAAATTAGGGGACTCTGTCAAAGTAACCTATGAAGAGGATGGGCAAACCAAATCTGCAGAAGGAAAGATTATCACCTTGGAAAATGGCAAAAATGGAATTGGAATCGGCTTGATTGACCGTACAGAAGTAACCAGTGATGTCCCAATTCGCTTTTCAACAGCTGGTATCGGTGGTCCAAGTGCAGGTCTCATGTTTAGTCTAGCCATCTATACCCAAATAGCAGACCCAGGCCTTCGTAATGGCCGCATTGTTGCCGGTACAGGAACCATTGACCGTGATGGTAATGTGGGGGATATTGGAGGTATTGATAAAAAAGTTGTAGCTTCGGCTAGAGAAGGTGCTGCTATTTTCTTTGCCCCTGATAACCCTGTTAGCGAAGAAGAACAAAAAGCACATCCTGATGCTAAAAACAACTACCAAACAGCCCTGGAAGCAGCCAAAACAATCAAGACGGATATGAAAATCGTGCCTGTTAAAACCCTACAAGATGCAATTGATTACTTGAAACACAATCCCTAGTTTTTAAGGGAAGTTTCCAAACTAGCGCACAAACAGAGAAGATGGTATAATAGTCAAATGGTTCAATTATTATTCACTCTAAGCAGTCACATGCTCTTTATTTATGTGAGTTTTTACCTTTTAAAGAATCTTGTTAGATGGGAAAAGGTTTTAAAAGTGACAGCTGAGAATACAGGAAAAGTTCGTTTACTAGTAGCCTTTTTCAGCATTGTAATGGGCTATATCATGAGTTCTTTCTTTATCAGCCTGTATCAGTTGTGGCAAGAAGTACTTAGAGGATTATTATAAAATCAAATGTAAAGGAAATAAGTATGGAAAAAATTGTGGTTCAAGGTGGCGATAATCGTCTGGTAGGAAGTGTTACGATCGAAGGAGCAAAGAATGCAGTCTTGCCCTTGTTGGCAGCGACTATTCTAGCAAGTGAAGGAAAGACTGTTTTGCAGAATGTTCCTATCCTGTCAGATGTTTTCACTATGAATCAGGTGGTTCGCGGTTTAAATGCCAAGGTGGATTTTGATGAGGAAGCTCATCTTGTCGAGGTGGATGCGACTGGCGATATCACAGAGGAAGCTCCCTACAAGTATGTTAGCAAGATGCGCGCATCTATCGTTGTCTTGGGACCAATTCTTGCCCGTGTAGGTCATGCCAAGGTATCCATGCCAGGTGGTTGTACGATTGGTAGCCGTCCTATTGATCTTCATTTGAAAGGTCTGGAAGCTATGGGGGCTAAGATTAGTCAAACAGCTGGTTACATCGAAGCCAAGGCTGATCGCTTACATGGAGCTCATATCTATATGGATTTCCCAAGTGTTGGTGCTACTCAGAACTTGATGATGGCAGCGACGCTGGCTGATGGGGTGACAGTGATTGAAAATGCTGCGCGTGAGCCTGAGATTGTTGACCTGGCCATTCTCCTCAATGAAATGGGAGCTAAGGTTAAGGGTGCTGGTACAGAGACCATTACCATTACCGGTGTTGAGAAACTTCATGGTACGACTCACAATGTAGTCCAAGACCGTATCGAAGCAGGAACCTTTATGGTAGCTGCTGCTATGACTGGTGGTGATGTCTTGATTCGAGACGCTGTCTGGGAGCATAACCGTCCCTTGATTGCCAAGTTGCTTGAAATGGGAGTGGAAGTGACAGAGGAGACTGAAGGAATTCGTGTTCGTTCTCAACTAGAAAATCTAAAAGCTGTTCATGTGAAAACCTTGCCCCACCCAGGATTTCCAACAGATATGCAGGCTCAATTTACAGCCTTGATGACCGTCGCAAAAGGGGAATCAACTATGATAGAGACAGTTTTTGAAAATCGTTTCCAACATCTTGAAGAAATGCGTCGCATGGGCTTGTATTCTGAGATTATCCGTGATACAGCTCGTATTGTTGGTGGGCAACCTTTGCAGGGAGCAGAAGTTCTTTCAACTGACCTTCGTGCCAGCGCAGCCTTGATTTTGACAGGTTTGGTAGCGCAAGGAGAAACCGTGGTTGGTAAATTGGTTCACTTGGATAGAGGTTACTACCGTTTCCATGAGAAGTTGGCGCAGCTAGGTGCTAAGATTCAGCGGATTGAGGCAAGTGATGAAGATGAATAAGAAATCAAGCTACGTAATCAAGCGTTTACTTTTAGTCATCCTGGTACTGATTTTAGGCGTTCTAGCCCTAGGAATTGGTTTAATGGTCGGTTATGGAATCTTGGGCAAGGGTCAAGATCCGTGGGCTATCCTGTCTCCAGCAAAATGGCAGGAATTGATTCATAAATTTACAGGAAATTAGGCTGGGAGACCAGCCTTTTTATAAAGAATAAGGAGAAATATGAACAAAAAAACAAGACAGACACTAATCGGACTGCTAGTGTTATTGCTTTTGTCTGCAGGGAGCTATTATATTAAGCAGATGCAGTCGGCAGCTAATAGTCCCAAAACCAAGCTTAGTCAGAAAAAACAAGCGCCTGAAGCTCCTAGTCAAGTATTGGCAGAAAGTGTCTTAACAGATGCAGTCAAAAGCCAAATAAAAGGGAGTCTGGTGTGGAATGGCTCAGGTGCTTTTATCGTCAATGGTAATAAAACAAATCTAGATGCCAAGGTTTCAAGTAAGCCCTACGCTGATAATAAAACAAAGACAGTGGGCAAGGAAACAGTGCCAACCGTAGCAAATGCCCTCTTGTCTAAGGCTACTCGCCAATACAAGAATCGTGAAGAAACTGGGAATGGTTCGACTTCATGGACTCCTCCAGGCTGGCATCAGGTTAAGAATCTAAAGGGTACTTATACCCATGCGGTCGATAGAGGTCACTTGTTAGGCTATGCCTTAATCGGTGGTTTGGATGGTTTTGATGCCTCGACAAGCAATCCTAAAAACATTGCTGTTCAAACAGCCTGGGCAAATCAGGCTCAAGCAGAGGATTCGACTGGTCAAAACTACTATGAAAGCATGGTACGCAAGGCCTTGGATAAAAACAAGCGTGTCCGTTACCGTGTAACCCTTTATTACGCTACAAATGAGGATTTAGTTCCTTCAGCTTCACAGATTGAAGCCAAGTCTTCAGACGGAGAATTGGAATTCAATGTTCTAGTTCCTAATGTTCAAAAGGGACTTCAACTGGATTACCGAACTGGAGAAGTAACTGTAACTCAGTAAAATACAAAATAAACTCCTATGTCACTTGTGGATATAGGAGTTCTTTCTTACTAGTTTAAGCAGGGCTACAATAGACACAGATACTCAATGAAAATCAAAGTGCAAACTAGGAAGCTAGCCGCAGGTTGCTCAAAGCACAGCTTTGAGGTTGCAGATAAAGCTGGCGTGGTTTGAAGAGATTTTCGAAGAGTATGAGAAAAAATAATATGTACTGGACTATATTTTGTGATATAATAAAGGATAAGATACTATTTTAGGAGAAGAACTATGGAAGACCCAAGTAGTCAGAATTTGTTGCTACAATTTGTTTTATTGTTTATCTTGACGGTGTTAAATGCTTTTTTCTCAGCCACAGAAATGGCCATGGTTTCACTTAACCGTGCGCGGGTTGAACAAAAGGCAGAAGAAGGAGATAGACGCTATATCCGTCTGCTGAAGGTACTAGAAAATCCTAATCACTTTTTATCAACCATTCAAGTAGGGATTACTCTGATTACGATCTTATCAGGGGCGAGTTTAGCTGATACTCTAGGGCGTGTGATTGCCTCTTGGCTTGGAAATGGCGAAACATCTTATGCCGTGGCAACTTTTCTATCCTTGGCATTTTTGACCTATATTTCCATCGTTTTTGGGGAATTATATCCTAAGAGAATCGCTCTCAATCTAAAGGATGCCTTGGCGATTCGTACAGCGCCAGTTATCATTGGGCTTGGGAAACTAGTTAGTCCCTTTGTTTGGCTCTTGTCTGCATCTACCAATCTCTTGAGTCGCTTGACTCCTATGACCTTTGACGATGCTGACGAAAAAATGACCCGTGATGAAATTGAGTACATGTTGACCAATAGTGAAGAAACACTAGATGCTGACGAAATTGAGATGTTACAAGGGATTTTTTCACTGGATGAATTAATGGCCAGAGAAGTCATGGTTCCTCGAACAGATGCCTTCATGGTCGATATTCAGGATGATAGTCAAACCATTATTCAAAGTATTTTAAAACAAAATTATTCTCGTATCCCTGTCTATGATGGGGATAAGGACAATGTGATTGGGATCATTCACACCAAGAGTCTCCTTAAGGCGGGCTTTGTGGATGGTTTTGACAATATTGTTTGGAAGAAAATCTTACAAGATCCACTTTTTGTTCCTGAAACCATTTTTGTGGATGACTTGTTAAAAGAATTGCGCAATACCCAAAGACAAATGGCGATCTTGCTGGATGAATACGGTGGGATGGCTGGTTTAGTGACACTTGAAGACCTCCTAGAGGAAATCGTTGGGGAAATCGATGACGAAACAGATAAGGCTGAAATCGAAGTTCATCAAATTGGAGAAGATACTTATATTGTTCAAGGTACCATGAATCTCAATGATTTTAATGACTACTTTGATGTCGAACTGGCAAGTGATGACGTTGATACTATCGCTGGTTATTATTTGACAGGAGTTGGGACCATTCCAACGACTGAGAAACTCAGTTATGAATTAGTCAGCCAAAACAAACAGCTTATCCTAACCAATGATAAAGTGAAAAATGGACGTGTTACCAAGGTAAAAGTCCAAATCACAGAAGTCGAAATAGAAGAAGAAACAGAGTAAATTAGAGGCTTTTGTCATCATGAGTGACAAAGCTTTTTTCAGTTGTTTTCAAGAGGGAATTGTGTCCTCGAAAAACTCAGCCCCAAACTTGCCTCAAAAGTTTTTTAAAGTTATGTGTATTTATTCGAGGAAAAAGAAAAAAGCCCTTTAAATTGGGCTTTCTGTTCATTTAACACTTGATAAATCAAGTTATAGAAGGCGGTAGACGGATTTGAACCGACGATCAAGCTTTTGCAGAGCCGTGCCTTACCACTTGGCTATACCGCCTTAACGTTTATTATTATACCTTGAAAATGATTTTCAGTCAATAGCTTTTTCAGATTTTTTGTGTTAATAAGCCTAAATATTCTGAAAATTCGTTTACTTTTATTGAAATATCTTAAAATATATGGTATAATCAATAATAACCTATACTTTATAAGAGGAGTAAATAAATGAAAAAAAGTCGAGTGCTTGCTGTAGCGGGAGCTACCTTATTAGCGTCAGGAGTTCTAGCTGCGTGTTCAAACACTAGTTCAAATAATGCTAAACTAGCAAAAGATTACCAATATGTTTATCAAACAGATCCAGAAACTTTGGATTATATCGTCAGCAATATCGATTCAACATCTTTCATCACAACAAATGCTGTAGATGGTTTGTTAGCTAATGATAAATATGGTAATCTAGTTCCTTCTATTGCTGAATCATGGACAGTTTCAAAAGATGGTTTGACTTATACCTATAAAATCCGTAAGGATGCTAAATGGGTGACAGCAGAGGGAGAAGAATACGCTCCTGTCACTGCTAAAGACTTTGTTACTGGTTTGAAACACGCCGTAGATGGAAAATCAAAAGGACTTTCAATCGTTAGCTCTTCTATTAAGGGATTAGAAGCCTATATCAAGGGTGAAACAAGCGATTTTTCAACCGTCGGAGTAAAAGCACTTGATGATCAAACACTAGAATATACTTTGAACCAGCCAGAAACTTTCTGGAATGACAAGACAACTAGTGGTGTTTTGATGCCGGTTAATGAAGAATTCTTAACTTCAAAAGGGGAAGGTTTTGGTGCCCCAACCGATGCTAACTCTATTCTTTATAACGGTCCATTTGTCTTGAAGGCTGTAACTCCTAAATCATCTATCGAGATGGCTAAAAATGACGCTTACTGGGATAAAGAAAATGTAAAAATTGAGAACGTTAAGTTCACTTTCTGGGATGGTAAGGATCAAGATGTAATTGCCAAAGGTTTTTCTGATGGTCAATATAGCAAAGCTCGTATCTTCCCTACAAGTTCTACATATGAAAAATATGCAGCTGACTTCAAAGATAACATTTACTTTAATGAACCAGGTGCGGGTGTTGCAACTGTCAGCTTGAACTATGGCCGTACAACTTATAACCACACTGCCAAAACAAGTGATGCCCAAAAGACATCTACTCAGAAAGCATTGCTAAACAAGGAATTCCGTCAAGCCTTGAACTTTGCTGTCGATCGCAATTCTTACTCAGCTCAAACAAATGGTACTGATGGAGCTGCAGTAGCCATCCGTAATACGTTTGCACCTTATAATCTTCAAGTTGGTAAGAAAACATTTGGTGAATTGGTACAAGATAGCTTGGCTAAGACAAATTCTTCTACTTGGTCAAACGTGTCTCTAGCAGATTCTCAAAATGGACTTTACAATGAAGAAAAAGCGAAAGAAGTCTTTGCTAAAGCTAAATCAAGCTTGCAAGCTGAAGGTGTTGAATTCCCAATCCACTTGGATGCCTTGGTTATCCAAGAATCAACAGCGGTTGTAAACCGTGTTCAATCATTGAAACAATCAATTGAAAAAGTATTGGGTTCAGATAATGTTGTTGTAGACTTACAACAAATGACTCAAGCAGAAGCTTTACCAATTTCATTTAGCGCTCCAACAGCTAAAGAACAAGACTGGGATATCCATACCTTGCTAGGATGGAACCCTGACTATCAAGATCCTTCTACTTTCTTGGATCAATTCGTCCTTAAGGGAGGAAGTACTCGCCTTTACCTTGGTATTGACCAAAACACAGATGCATCAGTAGTAAGCAAACTTGGTTTAGCTGACTATGGAAAATTACTTGATGACGCAAACAGCGAAAACCAAGATGTTCAAAAACGTTATGAAAAATACGCGGTAGCACAAGCTTGGTTGACTGACAATGCTTTGACAATTCCAGTAATGGCTTCTCCTAAAGAAACAGCCGTTTCATATGTTTCAAAAGTTCTACCATTTAGCTCTTCATATTCTGTAGCCGGCCTTAAAGGTGAAAATTCAGGCTACTTGAAGTACACTGAAGTTGGTGAAAAAGCAATCACCAAAGAAGAGTATGAAAAAGCTCGTGAAAAATGGTTGAAAGAAAAGACTGAGTCAAACGAGAAAGCTCAAAAAGAATTGGCAAGTCATGTGAAGTAAATAATTTTCAATAGAACTTTCTCTCCATGAGGAGAAGGTTCTTTTGGGATTTTTAAAGGAAATGATATGAAAAAATATATTTTTATGCGTGTTTTGCGGTCATTGGTTTCTATCTTCTTAGTAACAACCTTGACTTACACGATTATCTATACAATGGTTCCTCGAAAATTGATTTTCAAACAGGATACCAACTATAACAAGATTGCGACAACGGCTGATAAACGTGATAACTATGAGAATACTGTTTATGAGCGTATGGGCTATATCGAGTACTACGATACCAAAGAGTTGCAAGAAAAAGCTAGCCAGATGGATGCTTCTGTAACAGTTGAAGCCAATGATACCAACAAGGCTATCTATGAAAAATACATCAAACAAATCGGTCATGGTTGGACCCTGGGAGAATTTACTGAAAGTGGCCAATTCTACGCTACTCGTGAAATCCCAATTTTTGAACGTGTTTTTCACTTCTATGCTAACTTGATTGACATTGACCATACAAATAAAATTCAAGACCCTGAAAATCCAGACTTGAAACGTTACCTTCGTTTTGAAAATGATCCAGCTATCGGATGGTCGTTGGTCGGTTCAGGAACTAAACACAAATATCTCTTGTACTTCAACAGTCAGTTCCCATTTGTGCATCAAAACTTTGTGAACATTAATTTAGGTGACTCTTATCCAACCTATGCTAATAGCCCTGTTTTACAGGTTATTACTCAAGGACAAGGGCAAACAAAAACATCTCAAGTTCAATTCCCAACAGGTAAGAAAACTTCTTCTGTAAATATTTACTCAAGAACCTACAAATCACCTAGTCAGGCTGACTCTCGTGAAGTAGCTAACTACGGAAAAGATGATCCTTATACGGCTACTGAAAGTAACTACCAATATCCTTCAATGATTGCCAGCTCTGCAGTCGTTGGATTGATTGGTTTGGTGATTTCTTATGCGATTGCCGTGCCACTTGGTTCAGCTATGGCTCGCTTCAAGAACACTTGGATTGATAGCTTTTCAACAGGGGCTTTGACCTTCTTGATGGCTCTTCCAACAATTGCCTTGGTTTATATCGTTCGTTTGGCTGGTTCTTCAATCGGCTTGCCAGATTCATTCCCTATCTTGGGTGCTGGAGATTGGCGTTCGTATGTTTTACCAGCAGTTATCCTTGGTTTATTGGGTGCTCCTGGTACAGCTATTTGGATTCGTCGTTACATGATTGACTTGCAGTCACAGGACTTTGTTCGTTTTGCTCGTGCAAAAGGTTTGTCTGAAAAAGAAATTTCAAACAAACACATCTTTAAAAATGCCATGGTTCCGCTGGTTTCAGGAATTCCTGGTGCTGTTATCGGGGTTATCGGTGGTGCAACCCTTACTGAAACAGTCTTCGCCTTCCCAGGTATGGGTAAAATGTTGATTGACTCTGTAAAAGCATCTAATAACTCTATGGTCGTTGGTCTTGTCTTCATCTTTACATGTATTTCTATCTTCTCACTTCTTTTGGGAGATATTTGGATGACGATTATTGACCCACGTATTAAATTGACTGAGAAAGGAGGCAAATAATGTCTACAATCGATAAAGAAAAATTTCAGTTTGTAAAACGTGACGATTTTGCCTCTGAAGCCATTGATGCGCCAGCTTATTCATACTGGGGTTCAGTGTTTAGACAATTTATGAAGAAAAAATCAACTGTAGTCATGTTGGGAATCTTGGTAGCCATCATTTTGATGAGTTTCATCTACCCAATGTTTTCTAAGTTTGATTTCAATGATGTCAGCAAGGTAAACGACTTTAGTGCTCGTTATATCAAGCCAAATGCTGAGCATTGGTTCGGTACAGACAGTAACGGTAAATCGCTCTTTGACGGTGTCTGGTTCGGAGCTCGTAACTCTATCCTCATTTCTGTGATTGCGACAGTGATTAACCTAGTTATCGGTGTCTTTGTCGGTGGTATTTGGGGGATTTCAAAATCAGTTGACCGTGTGATGATGGAAGTTTATAACGTCATCTCAAACATCCCATCTCTTTTGATTGTCATTGTCTTGACTTACTCAATCGGAGCTGGATTCTGGAATCTGATTTTTGCCATGAGTGTGACGACATGGATTGGGATTGCCTTCATGATCCGTGTGCAAATCTTGCGTTATCGTGACTTGGAATACAACTTGGCGTCACGTACTTTGGGAACACCAACCTTGAAGATTGTTGCCAAAAATATTATGCCACAATTGGTATCTGTTATTGTGACAACCATGACTCAAATGCTTCCAAGCTTTATCTCATACGAAGCTTTCTTGTCATTCTTCGGTCTTGGATTACCAATTACCGTGCCAAGTTTGGGGCGTTTGATTTCAGATTATTCACAAAACGTAACAACCAATGCTTACTTGTTCTGGATTCCATTGACAACCCTTGTCTTGGTATCCTTGTCCCTTTTCGTAGTTGGTCAAAACTTAGCGGATGCTAGTGATCCACGTACACATAGATAGGAGTAGAAATGACAAAAGAAAAAAATGTAATTTTGACTGCTCGCGATATTGTCGTGGAATTTGACGTTCGTGACAAAGTATTGACAGCCATTCGCGGCGTTTCCCTTGAACTAGTTGAAGGAGAAGTATTAGCCCTTGTAGGTGAGTCAGGATCAGGAAAATCTGTTTTGACAAAGACTTTCACAGGTATGCTCGAAGAAAATGGTCGCATTGCCCAAGGAAGTATTGACTACCGTGGTCAGGATTTGACAGCCTTGTCTTCTCACAAAGATTGGGAACAAATTCGTGGCGCTAAGATTGCAACTATCTTCCAAGATCCAATGACTAGTTTGGACCCAATTAAAACAATTGGTAGTCAGATTACAGAAGTTATTGTAAAACACCAAGGAAAAACAGCTAAAGAAGCGAAAGAATTAGCGATTGACTACATGAATAAGGTTGGGATTCCAGATGCAGATAGACGTTTTGATGAATACCCATTCCAATATTCTGGAGGAATGCGTCAACGTATCGTTATTGCGATTGCCCTTGCCTGCCGACCTGATGTCTTGATTTGTGATGAGCCAACAACTGCCTTGGATGTGACCATCCAAGCTCAGATTATTGATTTGCTCAAATCGTTACAAAACGAGTACCATTTCACAACAATCTTTATTACCCACGACCTTGGTGTGGTGGCAAGTATTGCGGATAAGGTAGCGGTTATGTATGCAGGAGAAATCGTTGAGTATGGAACTGTTGAGGAAGTCTTCTATGACCCTCGCCATCCATATACATGGAGTCTCTTGTCTAGCTTGCCTCAGCTTGCTGATGATAAAGGGGATCTTTACTCAATCCCAGGAACACCTCCGTCACTTTATACTGACCTGAAAGGGGATGCCTTTGCCTTGCGTTCTGACTATGCAATGCAGATTGACTTCGAACAAAAAGCTCCTCAATTCTCAGTATCAGAGACACATTGGGCTAAAACTTGGCTTCTTCATGAGGATGCTCCAAAAGTAGAAAAACCAGCTGTGATTGCAAATCTCCATGATAAGATTCGTGAAAAAATGGGATTTGCCCATCTGGAAGACTAGGAGGAAGGAAATGTCTGAAAAATTAGTAGAAATCAAAGATTTAGAAATTTCCTTCGGTGAAGGAAGTAAGAAGTTTGTCGCAGTTAAAAATGCTAACTTCTTTATCAACAAGGGAGAAACGTTCTCGCTTGTAGGTGAGTCAGGTAGTGGGAAAACAACTATTGGTCGTGCTATCATCGGTCTTAATGATACAAGTAATGGTGATATCATTTTTGATGGTCAAAAGATTAATGGTAAGAAATCGCGTGAACAAGCTGCGGAATTGATTCGTCGTATCCAGATGATTTTCCAAGACCCTGCCGCAAGTTTGAATGAACGTGCCACTGTTGATTATATTATTTCTGAAGGTCTTTACAATCATCATCTGTTCAAGGATGAAGAAGAACGTAAAGAGAAAGTTAAAAATATTATCCGTGAAGTAGGTCTTCTTGCTGAGCACTTGACTCGCTACCCCCATGAATTCTCAGGTGGTCAACGTCAACGTATCGGTATTGCCCGTGCCTTGGTCATGCAACCAGATTTTGTTATTGCAGATGAACCCATTTCAGCCTTGGACGTTTCTGTGCGTGCCCAAGTCTTGAACTTGCTCAAAAAATTCCAAAAAGAGCTCGGTTTGACCTATCTCTTCATCGCCCATGATTTGTCGGTCGTTCGCTTTATTTCAGATCGTATCGCAGTTATTTATAAGGGTGTTATTGTAGAGGTTGCAGAAACAGAAGAATTATTTAACAATCCAATTCACCCATATACTCAAGCCTTGCTTTCAGCGGTACCAATCCCAGATCCAATCTTGGAACGTAAGAAGGTCTTGAAGGTTTACGACCCAAGTCAACACGATTATGAGACTGATAAACCGTCTATGGTTGAAATCCGTCCAGGTCACTATGTTTGGGCTAACCAAGCCGAATTGGCGCGTTACCAACAAGGGTTAAACTAATATTGGTTTTATAATTTCCATGTCAACTTTTATGGAAATTATAAACCTTTTTTGTTGGACTGATTTGAAAAAACTTTGAAAGTAGCTTGAAAGAATTTTCGAAAAATTTTAAAAAATTCTGAAATATTCTTGACAGGTGATGAAAAAGGTGGTAAGATAAGAAACATCAAAAAAGAAAGCAGAAAAAGAAATGAATAAAAGACAAGCTGTAACGATGAATCAAAACTTTTACTTTAGCTACTTTAGATAGTGTTTGTAGACATGTCACCATGGATGCAAACAGTTCAAGCAATTTGTTTGTATCTATGTGGCTAAGATTTTTGATTGTGGTCCATATAGATGAATATCTAAATGGACTAGCAAAGTTATAACTTGTTAGATTATTTCAAGCATCCGTTTAGATAGTATCTAGGCGGTTTTTTGTTTTATCTTTTCTGAGAAGGAGTTTCATTATGAAAGTTGTTCGAAAATTACTAGCACCCCTCTTGGTAGTGGGGATTCTCTTGACCTCTCTGATTAGTTTACATCAGTTGAAGGCAGATAAGAAAAAAGATGTATTTCGTATCGGTATTTCACAATTTATTACCCACCAGTCTCTAGACGCTACTAGAGAAGGTTTTGTGGATGAGCTGGGCAAGCAAGGCTATGTTGAAGGGAAAAATATCGAGATTGATTTGCAAAATGCACAGGGAGAACAAAGAAATCTAAAAACCATTTCCCAGCAACTAGCAGAATCTAGTGATGTCGTTCTAGCTATCGCAACGCCTTCTGCTCAGAGCTTGGCCAATACAACACAAACGACGCCTGTTATCTTTTCAGCGGTAACAGATCCTGTCAGTGCCAAGTTGGTTGAGTCAAGAGAACATCCTGGGGGCAATGTAACTGGGACAAGCGATCAGTCATCAGATGCCATTTCAACCCAAATCAATTTGATAAAGAAAGTGTTGCCAAAAGCTAAAACGATTGGAATCCTCTATACTCAGAGCGAGCCAAACTCAGTTGTCCAAAAGGATGAAGCTAAGCGCCTTCTGGAAGAAAAAGGCTTTAGTGTTGTTGAAAAAACAATCTTGGACAGTAACAACGTCAAGGCGGCAGCAGAGAGTTTGATGGCAGAGGTGGATATGGTTTTTGTACCAACGGATAATATCATTTCGTCAACCATGGAAACAGTTAAGCAGGTTTCTATTAAACACAAGGTTCCAGTATTCGGTGGTTCAACAGAAATGATTGCTGTTGGTGGCTTGTATAACTACGGAACCAATTATGAAGAATTGGGAAGACAGACAGCTCGCATGCTGATTCGTGTTTTAAAAGGTGAGAAGCCAGAAAATATAGCAGTTGAGTTGCCTGAAAAATTGGAATTGCATACTAATCAAGAAATGGCAGATGCATTGGGAATTGATATTAGTAAGTTAGAAGGCAAGGAATAAGGAGGTTTAAGATGAATTTTGTGTTATCTAGTTTATCAGAAGGTTTGTTGTGGTCGATTATGGCCATTGGGGTCTACTTGACTTTCCGTATTTTGGACATTGCAGATATGACTGCTGAAGGAGCCTTTCCTCTGGGGGCAGCTGTCGTTGTATCACAGATACAGGCAGGGACAAATCCTTGGATTGCGACTTTACTTGCTTTGCTGGCAGGTATGGTAGCAGGTCTTGTATCAGGAATGCTTCACACCAAGATGAAAATTCCAGCTCTCTTGACAGGTATTGTGACCTTGACAGGGCTTTATTCAATCAATATTAAAATCATGGGAAGTGTGCCTAATCTTTCCTTGGGAGATTCTTCAACTGTCTTTAAACAGTTGGCTAGCTTGGGACTGACAACTGAAGAAGCTGTTTTCTCATTCAGTTTGGCCTGTCTCTTACTTGTTTGTTTGGTCTTGACTCTTTTGATGAAAACAGAGATTGGCTTGATTTTGCGTTCGACTGGGGACAATATTCCGATGAGTGAGGCCAATGGGGTCAATGTAGACACGATGAAGATTGTTGGTTACATGATTTCAAACGGCTTGATTGCCCTATGTGGTTCCTTGTTTGCCCAAAATGATGGATTTTCAGATGTGACTTCTGGGACAGGAACCATTGTTGTTGGTTTGAGTGCAGTTATTATTGCGGAAGTTTTGATTCACGATTTGACCATTGGAAGCCGCTTATTATCCATCGGAATCGGTGCTATTGTTTACCGTTTGATTATTTTAAATATCTATGAAATTCCAAATCTAGATCAAAATCTGGTTCGTCTCTTTAATGCAATCTTGCTCGCTTTAGTTTTATTTGCACCAGAATTGCAAAAGAGATTAAAGATTCGTGGTCTGAAATTGAGAAATGAATAGGAGGAGAAAGTTATGGCAAGTTTGTTAACACTTGAAAATATTCACAAAACATTTGAAGCAGGGACGGTCAATGAGAACCATGTCCTTAAAGGATTAGATTTAGAGGTTGAAGAGGGAGATTTTATCTCTGTGATTGGTGGAAATGGAGCAGGTAAATCCACTTTGATGAATATCTTGGCTGGCAATCTATCGGTGGACGAAGGGGACCTTTTATTGGCGGGTAAATCCATTAAAAATCTGAGTGTAAGAAAGAGAGCCAAGGATATCGCCCGTGTTTTTCAAGATCCTAAGATGGGAACAGCTTCTCGTTTGACGATTGAGGAGAATATGGCTATTGCCTTGAGACGCGGGCAGAAGAGAGGGCTTGGTTGGGGCGTGAAGGAGAAGGATAGAATCCAGTTCCAAGAGGCCTTGAAGGAGTTGAATATTGGTCTTGAAAACCGCTTGAAAGTGGATACTCAATATCTCTCAGGAGGGCAAAGACAGGCCTTGACCCTAGTCATGGCAGCTCTGGTGAAACCCAAACTTTTACTTTTGGATGAACATACTGCGGCACTTGACCCGAAAACTAGTCAAATGGTGATGGATTTGACGCAAAAGATTGTGGAACACTATCAGTTGACGACTTTAATGATTACCCACGATATGAACCATGCGATTGAGTATGGTAATCGTCTCATTATGCTCTATCAGGGTAAGATAGTGGTGGATGTTAAGGGAGAGGAGAAAAAGCATCTGACGGTTGAAGATCTCATGCATCTCTTCCAGAAAAATAGTGGTCAAAGTCTGGTCAGTGATGAATTAGTTTTGGGATAAAGAAAAAGGCTGAGATCCAGTGTCTCAGTCTTTTATTTCTTACGCTTTGCAAAATCTACAAATCGAAATTCTCGTGGGACACCTTATATTTATATGGGTGAGAAAAACGTGATGATTGACCCTGATTATGATTCCATGGATGATTATGTGTATGTTGAATCGCTCAATGCTTATCAGATGCTCTTAGAAGAAGGAAAAAGTCAGGAATAAGCCTTCCAGATTATTCAGGCTAAGTAGCGTGATAATTCACGAATTTCTATGCAGTGGGATGCTTTGGAAAATGCAGGATTCACAGTAGACATTCCTTGTCTCAAGGCAGGAAAATCCTACCCTCACATCAATGTAGAAAATGAAATCCAAGGTCCGATTTTCACCTTCTAACAAGACTTGATTCGACTTCGTAAAGAAATGCCTATCATCTCAGAAGGAAGCTACAAACCAGCCTTTGAGGATAGCAATCAAGTCTACGCTTTTGAACGTCAGTATGAGGATGAAAAGTTACTGGTCCTCAATAATTTTTATGCTACAGAAGTGGAAATGGACTTACCTCTAGCCTACCCAAAAGGACAAATTTTGCTTTCAAACTATGAAGATGCAGGAGTGTCTGAAAAAATTCTACTCGAACCCTATCAAACACTGGCTATCTATGTAAATTAAACTCAGTAAGGAGCCCTCTTTCGCAGAAAAGCAGGGTTCTTTTTGCTGTCTATTCCATCCTTGAAAGCGTAAAACAAACTGGTCAGGGTGGCTAGTTTGTGGTATAATGAAAGAGACTCAAAAAGAAACAGGAGAAAAATGATGGATTTACTATTAGCAATTGTATTGATTGTGCTAGCTTTTCTAGGAGGAGCTCTTGGAGGAATGTACTTGGTTCGTAAGCAAATTGAAAAAGAATTTGCTGATAACCCACGTTTGAATGCTGAAGCAGTTCGTACTCTTTTGAGTGCAAATGGTCAAAAACCAAGCGAAGCTAAGGTACAACAAGTTTACCACCAAATCATCCGCCAACAAAAAGCAGCCCTTGCTAACAATAAAAAGAAAAAATAAATAAGGAAAAGTCTGGGATGAAAGTTCCAGACTTCTCACTATGTTGGTTATGTTTAGGGATGAGACTTTTTCCTTGCATTCTATTGATATTTGATTATGATTAAGAGAGATAGTTGTTGATTAGGCTGTCATTATTCAGTTCATAAGAAACGGTAATCATAATGAACTATCAATCAGAAAAAGACTAGAAAGAAGACTGTATGGATAATCGACCAATTGGTTTTTTGGATTCGGGTGTCGGGGGCTTGACCGTTGTGCGCGAGCTCATGCGCCAGCTTCCCCATGAAGAAATCGTCTATATTGGAGATTCAGCACGGGCGCCTTATGGGCCCCGTCCTGCTGAGCAAATTCGTGAATATACTTGGCAGTTGGTCAACTTTCTTTTGACCAAGGATGTCAAAATGATTGTCATTGCTTGTAATACTGCGACTGCGGTCGTCTGGGAAGAAATCAAGGCTCAACTAGATATTCCTGTCTTGGGTGTAATTTTGCCAGGAGCTTCGGCAGCCATTAAGTCCAGCCAAGGTGGGAAAATCGGAGTGATTGGAACACCCATGACGGTACAATCAGACATCTACCGTCAGAAAATCCATGATTTGGATCCGGATTTACAGGTGGAGAGTTTGGCTTGTCCTAAGTTTGCTCCCTTGGTGGAGTCTGGTGCCCTGTCAACCAGTGTCAGCAAGAAAGTGGTCTATGAAACTCTGCGTCCCTTGGTTGGAAAGGTGGATAGCCTGATTTTGGGTTGTACTCATTATCCACTCCTTCGCCCTATCATCCAGAATGTCATGGGGCCCAAGGTTCAACTTATCGATAGTGGGGCAGAGTGCGTACGGGATATCTCAGTCTTACTTAATTATTTTGAAATCAATCGTGGTCGCGATGCTGGACCACTCCATCACCGTTTTTACACAACAGCCAGCAGCCAAAGTTTTGCACAAATTGGTGAAGAATGGCTGGAAAAAGAGATTCATGTGGAGCATGTAGAATTATGACAAATAAAATTTATGAATATAAGGATGAACAGGACTGGTATGTCGGGTCCTATGGTATTTTTGGTGGCGTCCGGACGTTGACGGATGATGACTTGGATTTTCCTCTATTGGAGTTTGCCCAAAGATTTCGAGATGAGGATCGAGGTTTTCCTGTTTCTGTTACTGTTTTACGCTATGGTTCTCTCTACCGTTTATTGTCTTTTGTGGTAGATATCCTCAACCAAGAAATGGGACGAAATGTGGAAGTCATCCAACGTCAGGGGGCTTTTCTCTTAGTTGAAAATGGGCAACTCCTGCATGTAGAATTGCCTAAAGAAGGGGTTGATGTAGAAGCATTCTTTGAGACAAACAAGGTCAGAGAAACCTTATTGATTGCGACTCGAAACGAAGGCAAGACCAAGGAATTCCGAGCGATCTTTGACAAGCTAGGCTACGATGTAGAAAATCTCAATGACTACCCTGACTTGCCTGAAGTAGCTGAAACAGGCATGACCTTCGAAGAAAATGCCCGTCTCAAGGCAGAAACCATTTCTCAATTAACGGGCAAGATGGTTTTGGCAGATGACTCAGGTCTCAAAGTCGATGTCCTTGGTGGCTTGCCAGGTGTCTGGTCAGCTCGTTTCGCAGGAGTGGGAGCTACTGACCGTGAAAACAATGCCAAACTCTTGCACGAATTGGCCATGGTCTTTGAACTCAAGGACCGCTCGGCTCAATTCCATACAACCCTAGTCGTAGCCAGTCCAAACAAGGAAAGTTTGGTTGTTGAAGCAGACTGGCCTGGCTACATTAACTTTGAACCTAAGGGTGAAAATGGATTTGGTTACGATCCTCTCTTCCTTGTAGGAGAGACAGGTAAGTCCTCAGCTGAATTAACCCTTGAAGAAAAAAATAGTCAATCTCACCGTGCCTTAGCCGTTAAGAAACTTTTGGAGGTATTTCCATCATGGCAAAGCAAACCATCATTGTAATGAGCGATTCTCATGGCGATAGCTTGATTGTGGAAGAAATCCGTGATCGCTATGTGGGCAAAGTTGATGCCGTTTTTCATAACGGCGATTCTGAACTGCGTCCTGATTCTCCCCTTTGGGAAGGCATCCGCGTTGTTAAAGGGAACATGGACTTTTACGCCGGCTACCCAGAACGTTTGGTGACTGAGCTTGGTTCGACCAAGATTATCCAAACCCATGGTCACTTGTTTGACATCAATTTCAACTTTCAAAAGTTGGACTACTGGGCTCAGGAAGAAGAGGCCGATATCTGTCTCTATGGTCACTTGCATGTGCCAAATGCTTGGATGGAAGGAAGGACTCTTTTTCTAAATCCAGGCTCCATCAGTCAACCACGTGGGACCATCAGAGAATGTCTCTATGCTCGTGTGGAGATTGATGACAGTTATTTCAAAGTGGACTTTTTGACACGAGAGCATGAGGTGTATCCGGGCTTGTCCAAGGAGTTTAGCCGATGATTGCCAAGGAGTTTGAGACTTTCTTGTTGGGGCAAGAAGAAACTTTTTTGACTCCTGCTAAAAATCTAGCTGTGTTGATTGATACCCACAATGCGGATCACGCGACCCTCTTGCTCAGTCAGATGACCTATACCCGTGTTCCTGTTGTGACAGATGAAAAACAGTTTGTTGGGACGATTGGGCTCAGAGATATTATGGCTTATCAGATGGAGCATGACTTGAGTCAAGAAATCATGGCAGATA
The DNA here is from genome assembly GCA_018364455.1 of Streptococcus mitis. Taxonomy (GTDB): domain Bacteria; phylum Bacillota; class Bacilli; order Lactobacillales; family Streptococcaceae; genus Streptococcus; species Streptococcus mitis_BR. The sequence continues at coordinate 24,388 of JAGZLW010000023.1, forward strand.
CGGATATCGTTCATATGACGAGAACGGACGTAGCGGTCGTCTCGCCTGATTTTACCATTACGGAGGTCTTGCATAAGTTGGTAGATGAGTCTTTCTTACCGGTTGTGGATGCGTCTGGTATTTTCCAAGGAATTATCACGCGCAAGTCCATCCTCAAGGCAGTCAATGCCCTCTTGCATGACTTTAGTAAGGAATATGAGATTCGATGCAAATGAGAGACAGGATTTCAGCCTTTTTAGAGGAAAAGCAGGGCTTATCTGCCAATTCCAAGCAGTCCTATAAGTATGATTTGGAGCAATTTTTAGACGTCGTGGGCGAGCGGATTTCTGAGACCAGTCTCAAGATTTACCAAGCCCAGCTAGCCAATCTAAAAATCAGCGCCCAGAAGCGAAAGATTTCGGCCTGTAACCAATTTCTCTACTTTCTCTATCAAAAAGGAGAAGTGGATAGCTTTTACCGTTTGGAATTAGCTAAACAAGCTGAAAAGAAGACCGAAAAGCCAGAACTGTTAGACCTAGACTCTTTTTGGCAGGAAAGTAATTATCCAGAGGGTCGCTTGCTAGCTCTTCTTATCTTGGAAATGGGGCTTTTGCCCAGTGAGATTTTAGCTCTCAAGGTTGAGGATATCAATCTGGATTTTCAGGTGTTGCGAATCAAGAAGGCTTCCCAACAGAGGATTGTAACCATTCCTACGACCTTGCTTTCAGAGTTGGAATCCTTGATGGGCCAGACCTATCTCTTTGAAAGGGGAGGGAAAGCCTATTCTCGTCAGTGGGCCTTTCGTCAGCTAGAGTCCTTTGTCAAGGAGAAAGGTTTCTCAACCTTATCCGCTCAAGCCTTGAGGGAACAGTTCATTCTACGACAAATTGAAAACAAGGTCGATTTGTACGAAATTGCAAAAAAATTAGGATTAAAAACAGTCCTGACCTTAGAAAAATATAGATAATGGATATTAAATTAAAAGATTTTGAAGGGCCCCTGGACTTACTCTTGCATCTGGTTTCTAAGTATCAGATGGATATCTACGATGTGCCCATTACGGAAGTCATCGAACAGTATCTAGCTTATGTCTCAACCCTGCAGGCCATGCGTCTGGAAGTGACGGGGGAGTACATGGTTATGGCCAGTCAGCTTATGCTAATCAAGAGCCGTAAACTCCTTCCAAAGGTAGCAGAAGTGACAGACTTGGAGGATGATCTGGAGCAGGATCTTCTCTCTCAAATCGAAGAATACCGCAAGTTCAAGCTCTTGGGTGAGCATTTGGAAGCCAAGCACCAAGATCGGGCCCAGTATTATTCCAAAGCGCCGACAGAGTTGATTTATGAAGATGCGGAGCTTGTGCATGACAAGACGACCATTGACCTATTTTTGGCTTTTTCCAATATCTTAGCTAAGAAAAAAGAGGAGTTTGCACAGAACCACACGACTATCTTGCGGGATGAGTATAAGATTGAGGACATGATGATTATCGTGAAAGAGTCCTTGATTGGACGAGATCAATTGCGCTTGCAGGATTTGTTCAAGGAAGCCCAGAATCTCCAAGAGGTCATCACCCTCTTTTTGGCAACCCTAGAGTTAATCAAAACTCAGGAGCTGATCCTCGTGCAAGAGGAAAGTTTCGGAGATATTTATCTCATGGAAAAGAAGGAAGAAAGTCAAGTGGCCCAAAGCTAGACTTGATAGAGAGGAAAGATGAGTACTTTAGCAAAAATAGAAGCGCTCTTGTTTGTAGCGGGTGAAGATGGGATTAGAGTCCGCCAGTTAGCTGAACTCCTCTCTCTGCCACCGACAGGCATCCAACAGAGTTTAGAAAAATTAGCCCAGAAGTATGAAAAGGACCCAGATTCCAGTTTGGCCCTGATTGAGACAGGTGGTGCTTATAGATTGGTGACCAAGCCTCAGTTTTCAGAGATTTTGAAGGAATACTCTAAGGCACCTATCAATCAGAGTTTATCTCGGGCTGCCCTTGAGACCTTGTCCATCATTGCCTACAAACAGCCCATCACACGGATAGAGATTGATGCCATCCGTGGGGTCAACTCGAGTGGGGCCTTGGCAAAGTTGCAGGCCTTTGACTTGATAAAGGAAGACGGAAAAAAGGAAGTATTGGGGCGCCCCAACCTCTATGTGACTACGGATTATTTCCTAGATTACATGGGGATAAATCATTTGGAAGAATTACCAGTGATTGATGAGCTTGAGATTCAAGCCCAAGAAAGCCAATTATTTGGTGAAAGGATAGAAGAAGATGAGAATCAATAAGTATATTGCCCACGCAGGTGTGGCCAGTAGGAGAAAAGCAGAAGAGTTGATCAAGCAAGGCTTGGTGACGGTTAACGGCCAAGTGGTACGTGAACTAGCAACGACCATCAAGTCAGGTGACAAGGTCGAAGTAGAAGGCCAACCCATCTACAACGAAGAGAAGGTCTACTATCTGCTCAATAAACCACGTGGTGTCATTTCCAGTGTGACAGATGACAAGGGCCGCAAGACGGTTGTCGATCTCTTGCCCAACGTGAAGGAGCGCATCTACCCTGTAGGTCGTTTGGACTGGGATACATCAGGAGTCTTGATTTTGACCAATGATGGGGATTTTACGGATGAAATGATTCACCCTCGTAATGAGATTGACAAGGTTTATGTCGCGCGTGTTAAAGGTGTGGCCAATAAGGACAATCTTCGTCCCTTGACCCGTGGACTTGAGATTGATGGCAAGAAAACCAAACCAGCTGTCTATGAGATTCTCAAAGTGGACCCAGTTAAAAACCGCTCTGTGGTGCAGTTGACCATCCATGAAGGGCGTAACCACCAGGTTAAAAAGATGTTTGAAGCTGTCGGTCTCCAAGTGGACAAGTTGTCACGGACCCGTTTTGGACATCTAGACTTGACAGGACTCCGTCCCGGAGAATCCCGTCGTCTTAATAAAAAAGAAATCAGCCAACTACACACCATGGCTGTAACCAAGAAATAATGAAACGAATCTTAATAGCGCCAGTACGCTTTTACCAACGGTTTATCTCACCAGCCTTTCCACCCTCTTGTCGCTTTGAGCCGACTTGTTCCAACTATATGATTCAGGCTATTGAAAAACATGGCTTCAAGGGTGTTTTGATGGGCTTGGCTCGGATTTTACGTTGCCATCCCTGGTCGAAAACAGGTAAGGACCCCGTCCCAGACCACTTTTCCCTCAAACGGAATCAAGAAGGGGAATGAGGTTGGGCAAAATTATTTTAGTGAAATGATAAAAACGCATCCTATCAGGTTTGAGTGTACTGATAGGATGCGTTTTATCATGTAAGGATGTTAGTTGATACTCAATGAAAATCAAAGAGCAAACTAGGAAACTAGCCGCAGGCTGTACTTGAGTACGGCAAGGCGACGTTGACGTGGTTTGAATTTGATTTTCGAA
>JAGZLW010000024.1 GCA_018364455.1 Streptococcus mitis
AATGAGATTCCGAACTATCCAAGTGAGCCAGGCACAGTAGATAAGAAAGACATTCCAGAGTACAGATTCGTAGAAACGAAGAAACTACCAAATGGAGATACAGAACATGTCTATGAAAAAGTGAATACCTTCTTCAAAGATAAAGAAGGTAACGAGATTCCAAAATATCCAAGTGAGCCGGGCACAGTAGATAAGAAAGACATTCCAGAGTACAGATTCGTAGAAACGAAGAAACTACCAAATGGAGATACAGAACATGTCTACGAAAAAGTGAATACCTTCTTCAAAGATAAAGGAGGCAATGAGATTCCGAACTATCCAAGTGAGCCAGGAACAGTAGATAAGAAAGACATTCCAGAATACAGATTCGTAGAAAGTAAAAAACTACCAAATGGAGACACAGAACATGTCTACGAAAAAGTAAATACATTCTTCAAAGATAAAGAAGGAAACGAGATTCCGAAATATCCAAGTGAGCCAGGAACAGTAGATAAGAAAGATATTCCAGAATACAGATTCGTAGAAACGAAGAAACTGCCAAATGGTGACATCGAACATGTTTACGAAAAAGTAACACCACCAGCTCCAACACCTTCACCTGTTCCTCAACCAAATCCAGGTAAGCAAAATACAACTACTTGGACTGATGAGAATGGAAATCCATTGAAACCAACTGAACCAGGTTCTAAAGAACCAGGAACAATTCCAGGTTACGAATATGTGAAGACTGTGACAGATTCAAATGGAAATATCAGACATATCTTCCGCAAAGTTGAGATGCCAACTCCAACACCGGTTGAACCAAAACAACCAGTACAACCAGTTTTTCCACAAGAGCCAGAGACCCCAGAGCAACCAGTGACTCCAGAAATGCCAACAGTACCTGAGCAACCAAAACAACCAGCATATGTTGAAGGTCAAAAAGAATTGCCTAACACAGGTACAGAAGCCCATGCAGGCCTAGCAGCACTTGGACTTCTTGGAGCCCTTAGTGGATTTGGACTTCTTTCTCGCAAGAAAAAAGAAGACTAAAAGCTCATAGTTTTTGAGAAGATGATTCGTCATCTTCTTTTTTTATTTCGGTGTTTTTACTTGCGTAAAAAATTGTTTTCTAGTATAATAGTTTATTGTGAGCGAACCTCACTTACCCCTTGCAAAGTCTTGGGGTCATTAGACCAAAAGGAGGAACATATCAATGGCTAAATACGAAATTCTTTATATCATTCGTCCAAACATTGAAGAAGAAGCTAAAAACGCTTTGGTAGCACGTTTTGACTCTATTTTGACTGACAACGGTGCAACTGTTGTTGAATCAAAATCTTGGGAAAAACGTCGTCTTGCATACGAAATCAAAGATTTCCGTGAAGGACTTTACCACATCGTTAACGTTGAAGCAAACGACGATGCAGCTCTTAAAGAGTTTGACCGTCTTTCAAAAATCAACGCTGACATTCTTCGTCACATGATCGTCAAAACTGACGCGTAAGAAGGTAAACTATGATTAACAATGTTGTACTTGTAGGGCGTATGACACGTGACGCTGAGTTGCGTTATACCCCATCAAATGTAGCAGTTGCGACTTTTACTCTTGCAGTAAACCGTACATTTAAGAGTCAAAATGGCGAACGTGAGGCTGATTTTATTAATGTCGTTATGTGGCGCCAACAGGCTGAAAACCTTGCTAACTGGGCTAAAAAAGGCTCACTTATCGGGGTGACAGGTCGTATCCAGACTCGTAGTTACGATAACCAGCAAGGACAACGTGTCTACGTGACAGAGGTCGTGGCTGAGAATTTCCAAATGTTGGAAAGCCGTAGTGTGCGTGAGGGTCACACAGGTGGAGCTTATTCTGCACCAACTGCAAACTATTCAGCGCCTACAAATTCAGTACCAGACTTTTCACGTGATGAAAATCCATTTGGAGCAACAAATCCATTGGATATTTCAGATGATGATTTACCATTCTAATGGACAAGTAAAATTATAAAGGAGAAAAAACATGGCTCAACAACGTCGTGGCGGATTCAAACGCCGTAAAAAAGTTGATTACATCGCAGCAAACAAAATTGAATATGTTGATTATAAAGATACTGAGCTTCTTAGCCGTTTCGTTTCAGAACGTGGGAAAATCCTTCCTCGTCGTGTAACAGGAACTTCAGCTAAAAACCAACGTAAAGTAACAACAGCTATCAAACGCGCTCGCGTAATGGCTTTGATGCCTTTCGTAAACGAAGATTAAAGAAAAGACCCGGTCGGGTCTTTTTTTCACGAGCCTTGAAATGAGAGAGAGAGTTTGGTCCGGGTGGACCTCTTTTTCAGACCCAGTTGGGTCTTTTTTCACGAGATAGTTTTTTTCTGACCTTGGCGTGCTATAATGGTAGGAGAAAGCTTTAAAGGAGCAACTTATGAAGACGACATGTTCAATTAGAAAAATGCAAGAATCTGACATTAAAGATCTATCTCGAGGATTTATCAGCCAAGGTTGGCCAAGTAGAGAGGAGATTTTAACTCGATACTTTAAGGAACAGGAAAGTGGGGAGAGAGAAGTCTTAGTTGCAGAGATTGATGGTGCTGTAGCGGGCTACGTTACCATTTTGCCCTCTGCTAAACATGGTCCTTTTGCAGAAGTCTATCCAGAATTATCAGATTTTAATGTGTTTGAGCCTTTTCGAAATCAAGGGATTGGGAATCAACTGCTAGAAGAAGCAGAAAAACGAGTCAAGGTTGTTTCGAGTAAGGTCACTCTTGGTGTAGGTTTGCACTTAGGCTATGGCCCTGCCCAGAGATTGTATATCAGACGGGGCTACATTCCAGATGGGACAGGTGTCTGGTATCGAAATCAACCCTTGGAAATGAATGCTACTATTCAAAATAATGATGATTTAGTTCTGTACTTATCCAAGAAGTTCGAATAAGAGATAGCGAATTTCTTTGAAAATAGGGGATTTAGCTACTTTATGGTATAATGGAAAGAGTTAGATTGAAAGAGGTAGTGAGATGGATGCCAAATTAAGATACAAGGCAAAGAAGATCAAGATTGTCTTTTTTGATATTGATGATACATTGAGGAATTCAAAGACAGGTTTTATTCCAGCTTCAATCCCAACTGTTTTTAAGCAATTACGTGAGAAAGGAATTTTGACAGGTATTGCTTCTGGACGAGGGATTTTTGGTGTCGTGCCAGAGATTCGTGATCTCAATCCTGACTTTTTTGTGACCTTAAATGGAGCTTATATCGAAGATAAAAAAGGTCAGGTCATTTATCAACATCAGATTGAGAAATCAGATGTTGAGGAGTATATCTCTTGGGCTAAGCAAGAGGGAATTGAGTATGGTTTAGTTGGAAGTCATGCTGCCAAACTCTCCGCTCGAACTGAGATGATCAGTGAGGCTATTGATCCAATTTATCCCGATTTGGATGTGGATCCAGATTTCCATGAAAAAGAAGATATCTATCAGATGTGGACTTTTGAAGATAAGGGAGATGACTTGCACTTGCCTGACAGTCTCTCAGATAAACTTCGCATGGTTCGTTGGCATCAACATTCGTCTGATATTGTGCCGATTTCAGGCTCCAAAGCGACGGGTGTGGAAAAGGTTGTGGAACACCTTGGCTTGAAACCAGAGAACGTCATGGTTTTTGGAGATGGCCTCAACGACTTAGAACTCTTTGATTATGCTGGAATCAGCGTTGCAATGGGAATTTCTCATGATAACATCAAAGAAAAAGCAGATTATATTACAAAAACATTAGAAGAAGATGGCATTTTTGATGCCTTAGAAGGATTTGGTATGGTAGAAAAAGAATTGCATTTCCCACAAGTAGACATTGAAACAGTAGAAGGTCCTCTTGCGACCATTAAGACCAATCACGGAGACTTGCGTATCAAGCTCTTCCCTGAACATGCTCCTAAAACAGTTGCTAACTTTGTTGCTCTTTCAAAAGATGGCTACTATGATGGAGTCATTTTCCATCGTATTATCAAGGACTTTATGATCCAAGGTGGAGACCCAACTGGAACTGGTATGGGTGGCGAGTCAATCTACGGCGAATCATTTGAAGATGAATTCTCAGAAGAACTTTACAATATTCGCGGTGCTCTTTCCATGGCCAATGCTGGTCCAAATACCAACGGCAGCCAGTTCTTTATCGTCCAAAATCAACACTTGCCATACTCTAAGAAAGAAATTGCTCGTGGTGGTTGGCCAGAACCGATCGCAGAAATCTATGCAGAGCAAGGTGGAACTCCTCACCTAGACCGCCGTCACACTGTATTTGGTCAGCTAGCTGATGAAGCTTCTTACGCTGTTTTGGACGCTATTGCTGCTGTTGAGACAGGGGCTATGGACAAGCCAGTTGAAGATGTCGTGATTGAAACAATTGAAATCGAGGACTAAGATGAAAATCGGTGATAAGCTAAAGGGCCGTATTACAGGGATTCAGCCCTACGGTGCCTTTGTTGAGCTAGAAACGGGTGATACGGGGCTGATTCACATTTCAGAGATTCGAACAGGATTTATTGAAAATATTCATGACGCCTTGAAAGTCGATGAAGAAGTTCAAGTTCAAGTAGTGGATTTAGATGAATTTACAGGAAAAGCTAGTCTTTCTATCCGCACTTTAGAGGAGGAAAAGCACCAGTTTCCTAGACGGAGACGCTTTTCAAGCGACCGTTTTAACTACGGCTTTGCGCCTCTTAAACGAATGATGCCAATTTGGACCAAGGAAGCCCTTCAACATTTGAAGAAGCAGAAGCACTAGTTAGAAATCTCTATCTTTTGTAATGTTAATATAAATTTGCTATAATAGAACCATGGAAGAAGAACAATTATTAAAATCAGGAGAGCGTATTAACCAGCTCTTTTCGACAGATATTAAAATCATTCAAAATAGAGAGGTTTTTAGCTATTCGGTGGATAGTGTTCTCTTGTCACGCTTTCCACGTTTCCCTAAGAAGGGATTGATTGTGGATTTCTGTGCTGGGAATGGAGCAGTAGGGCTTTTTGCCAGCACTCGTACCCAGGCACAGATTTTGGCTGTTGAGATTCAGGAGCGTTTGGCGGATATGGCTGAACGCTCTGTCCGTTTGAATGGTTTGGAAGAGCAGATGCAGGTCATCTGTGATGATTTGAAAAATATGCCTGCTCACATTCAGGGGAGTAAGGTGGATATGATTTTGTGTAATCCGCCCTATTTCAAGGTGGATCCTCATTCAAACCTGAACGAGAGCGAACATTATCTCTTGGCGCGCCATGAAATCACGACCAATTTGCAGGAAATCTGTCGTAGTGCCCAGAGTATTCTCAAATCTAATGGGCGTTTGGCCATGGTTCATCGTCCTGATCGACTTCTGGATATTTTAGATACGTTACAACGGCATAATCTAGCGCCTAAGCGCCTGCAATTTGTCTATCCAAAAAAGGAAAAGGAAGCTAATATGCTTTTGATTGAGGCTATCAAGGATGGCTCGACAAGCGGCTTTAAGGTTTTACCACCTCTCATTGTTCACAATGATGATGGCTCTTATACGCCTGAACTTGAAGAGATTTATTATGGATCATAAGGCTTATATGTATGTGCTGGAGTGCCGTGACGGATCCTACTATACAGGCTATACGACTGATGTGAGAAGACGCCTCGCTGTTCACAATAGTGGGAAGGGAGCCAAATACACACGAGCACGCTTGCCAGTCAAACTTATCTATGCTCAAGGTTTTGCCAGTAAGGAAGAAGCCATGTCAGCAGAAGCCCTTCTCAAGCGTAAGAAGAGGTCACAGAAGGAAGAATTTTTATCTGAAAATCAAGATAGAAATTTACTCAGTTATTTTGAAGAATCGTGAGGAGTCCTTTGACTCCTCTTACTTTTGTCAAAAAGCGAAAAAAATGCTACAATAAAGAGAATAAACAAAATGAGGTATTATCATGTCTAAGATTCTAGTATTTGGTCACCAAAATCCAGACTCAGATGCCATCGGGTCATCTGTAGCCTTTGCCTACCTTGCAAAAGAAGCTTATGGTTTGGATACGGAAGCTGTTGCTCTTGGAACTCCAAATGAAGAAACAGCCTTTGTCTTGAACTATTTTGGTGTGGAAGCACCGCGTGTTATCACTTCTGCTAAAGCAGAAGGCGCAGAGCAAGTTATCCTGACTGACCACAATGAATTCCAACAATCTGTATCAGATATCGCTGAAGTAGAAGTTTATGGTGTTGTGGACCATCACCGTGTGGCTAACTTTGAAACTGCAAGCCCACTCTACATGCGTTTGGAGCCAGTTGGATCAGCGTCTTCAATCGTTTACCGTATGTTCAAAGAACATGGTGTAGCTGTGCCTAAAGAGCTTGCTGGTTTGATGCTTTCAGGTTTGATTTCAGATACTCTTCTTTTGAAATCACCAACAACACACCCAACAGATAAAGTCATTGCTCCTGAATTGGCTGAATTAGCTGGTGTAAACTTGGAAGAATATGGTTTGGCTATGTTGAAAGCTGGTACCAACTTGGCTAGCAAATCTGCTGACGAATTGATTGACATCGATGCTAAGACTTTTGAATTGAACGGAAATAATGTCCGTGTTGCCCAAGTAAACACAGTGGACATCGCTGAAGTATTGGAACGCCAAGCAGAAATCGAAGCTGCAATGCAAGCTGCCAACACAGCAAATGGCTACTCTGACTTTGTCTTGATGATTACAGATATCGTCAACTCAAACTCAGAAATCTTGGCTCTTGGTGCCAATATGGACAAGGTTGAAGCAGCCTTCAACTTTAAACTTGCAGACAACCACGCCTTCCTTGCTGGTGCCGTTTCACGTAAGAAACAAGTGGTACCTCAATTGACTGAAAGTTTTAATGCGTAAGATTTTGGGTTTCAGTGCAAAATCGGAAAGGCTAGTTTGCCTTATATCGAAAGGAGTTTCGGCTCTTTTTTTTCTAGGAGTGAAGCATGTTAGAAAATGGCGATTTGATATTCAATGAAAATCAGAGAGCAAACTAGGAAGCTAGCCACAAGCTGTACTTGAGTACGGTAAGGCGACGCTGACGTGGTTTGAAGAGATTTTCGAAGAGTATGATTTTGTGAGAGATGTGTTAGACATGGGACAGGACATCCAGATTTCCACAGGCAACTATAATCATGTTGCTATTTATTTGGATGGGATGATTTACCATGCTAGTGGAGAATTTGGTGTGGTCTGTCAGGAACCAGCAGACTTCTTTGAGTCCAATCACTTGTACGACCTCTATGTTTACCCAGAAATGGATATCCATTCGGTGAAGGAAAAAGCTTGCAAACATCTAGGAGCACCCTACAATGCTTCTTTCTATCCAGATGGACATGGTTTTTACTGTTCCCAGTATATAGCAGAAATCCTACCGATTTTTGAAACCATTCCCATGAAATTTGGGGATGGGAAGCAGGACATTAGTGATTTTTGGAGAGAGTATTATAGAGAACTAGGTTTGCCTGTTCCTCTGAACCAAACTGGGACCAATCCCAGTCAGTTGGCAGCATCGCCTCTGTTAGAATGTAAAGAAAGGAATCTTCATGATTCAGATTTTTAATCCATCTCGTTTGACGAGACAGCCATTTTTTGGAGAATTGATCCGCTATCTGGACCAGCATGATGATGTGATTCTACGGGAAATTAAGGCCAAGTTTCCAGATGTAGCAGTTGATAAACTCATGGAAGAGTATATAAAGGCTGGCTTGATTCTACGGGAAAATAAGCGCTATTACCTCAATCTTCCTATGCTTGAGTCCCTTGATAGTCTCGAACTGGATCAAGAGATTTTTGTCAGTGAAGATAGTCCGGCCTATCAAGCCTTGTTGGAGCAGAGTTTTGAGACGGAGTTGCGCAATCAAACTAATGCAGCTATTTTAGTTGAAATGACGGACTTTGCGAGAACAAAAATGACATTTTCTAATTATTTCTACAAGGTCAAACATCAGTATCCTTTGACAGAAAAACAGCAGGAGCTCTATGACATTTTGGGAGATGTCAATCCTGAGTATGCTCTCAAATATATGACGACTTTTTTGTTGAAATTTCTCAAAAAAGACCAGCTTATGCAGAAACGCCGTGATATCTTTGTGGACAGTTTAGTTGTACTAGGTTATATTATTCAAAATGAAGATGGAAAGTATGAGTTGGCTATCGATTTTGATAAGGACAGATTGACTTTCTACTTGGCGTGATTTCTTGTTTCTGAGCACATTGTTTGACTTTCCTTAGTATTCGGTATAAACTATATGTAACCGGTAACACATATCGGAATAAACTAAAGGAGACAATCATATGTCACTTGAAAACAAATTGGAACAAGCAACAGGCGCTATCAAAGAAGGATTTGGTAAGGTTACTGGGGATAGCAAGACAGAACTTGAAGGAGCTGTTGAAAAGACAGTTGCTAAGGCAAAAGAAGTAGTTGAAGATGCTAAAGGTGCTGTAGAAGGTGCCGTTGAAGGTTTGAAAAACGCTTTTAAATAAAGATAGAAAAAATCAAGGGTTTCGTTTCCCTTGATTTTTTTACTATCTTATAAATAATTTTCTGCTACGGCGGCATCTCCAGGATAGGCTTCTTTTTTTCCTTGGACGATTTGGTAGCAATCTGCTCCCTTACCAGCAATAATAACTGCATCTAATTCGTGATTTGTGATAGCCATCGCTGCCTTGATGGCTTCTTGGCGATCCGCAATTTTTTCAACAGGATGATTGATGTAGATACTGATTTCATCTGCAATGGCCATTGGGTCCTCATAGTTGGAGTCATCAGCAGTTAGAAAGACTTGAATCTCAGGATGTTGGTTAAGGAGAAGGCCAAAGTCTTTGCGACGACTTTCTCCCTTATTTCCTGTCGAACCCAGAACCAGAGCAATTTTTCCAGTTTGATGAGTTTCAACCACATTGATGAGTTTTTTCAGACTATCCCCATTGTGGGCGTAATCGATGAAGACCTTGGCTCCATTTTTCTGAGTCAAGACTTCCATACGACCAGGAACGCGGGTTGCAGCGATTCCTTTTTTGATGTCCTCAAGACTTGCTCCGAGACGGAGACAAGCAAGTCCAGCAGCAACGGCATTTTCTTGGTTGAAGTGACCAATCAGTTGGATATCATAGTCTCCAGCGAGTTTACCCGTAGCTGAAAAGCTAAAGGCTTTGGAATTCTCGATTTGATTATCAGACTGGCTACCATAGAAATCATGGTCTTGATCTGCCACTTGTTCTTTCAAGACAGAAAAGTGGTCCATGTCACTGTTAACGATGACTGCTCGGCTATTTTCCATCAAGAGACGTTTGTGGTAGAAGTAGTCTTCAAAGCTAGGGTGTTCAATCGGGCCGATATGGTCGGGGCTGATATTGAGGAAAACTCCCACATCAAAGGTTAGACCATAGACACGTTTGACCAGATAGGCTTGACTGGAGACTTCCATGATGAGGTGGGTACGGTTATTTTTCACAGCTTGATTCATCATGTCAAAGAGGTCAATGCTCTCAGGAGTTGTCAATGCAGACTTAAAGAAAGTCTTGCCATCTAAAGTTGTATTCATAGTCGAGAGCATAGCAGGTCGGTGCCCTTGAGATAAAATGTTATAGGCGAAATAGGCTGCTGTTGTCTTACCCTTAGTACCAGTAAAGGCAAGAAGTTTGAGTTTTTTCTGTGGATTGCCATAAAACTCCATGGCAATCAAACTCATGGCTTTCTTGATATCGCTGACAATAATGGCAGGAATACCAACCTCATAATCTTTTTCAGCCACATACCAACCGAGTCCTTGAGAGATTGCTGAAAGAAGAAATTCCTTCTTAAAGGCAGCACCCTTGACGAAAAAGAGACTCTTTTCTTTGGCTTTACGACTGTCATAGCAGATGGTGTTAAACACGACATGGCTGTAGTTGTAGTGATAGTGTCCTTGGTCGATAATCTCGCGGAAGAGACCATCTTTCTTTAATATATCTAATACGGTTTCAATCTTAATCATACTTTCTATTGTAAACCGAAAGTCGTAAATTTACAAGTAACAAGGAAAAGTTTATAATGGAAGATAAGGAGTTTTTCCTAGTTATCAAAATTGAATGAGGAATCTATGTCGCACGAAAACAATCACCAGCAGGCCCAGATGTTACGGGGGACTGCTTGGTTAACGGCTAGTAACTTTATCAGTCGCTTACTTGGGGCCATCTATATTATCCCTTGGTACATCTGGATGGGGTCTTATGCAGCTACGGCAAATGGTCTCTTTACCATGGGTTACAATATCTATGCCTGGTTCTTGCTGGTTTCAACAGCAGGGATTCCAGTTGCGGTGGCCAAGCAAGTTGCCAAGTATAATACCATGCGAGAAGAGGAGCATAGCTTTGCCCTGATTCGGAGCTTTCTAGGATTTATGACAGGACTAGGTTTGGTTTTTGCTTTAATCTTGTATGTTTTTGCTCCTTGGCTAGCAGACTTATCTGGCGTGGGCAAAGATTTGATCCCAATCATGCAAAGCTTGGCTTGGGGAGTCTTGATTTTCCCGTCTATGAGTGTTATCCGAGGATTTTTCCAAGGGATGAATAACCTCAAACCTTATGCCATGAGTCAAATCGCTGAGCAGGTCATTCGTGTTATCTGGATGCTCTTAGCAACCTTTATCATTATGAAACTTGGTTCAGGAGATTACCTAGCAGCCGTTACCCAATCGACCTTTGCGGCCTTTGTCGGTATGGTAGCCAGTTTTGCAGTTTTGGTCTATTTCCTTGCTCAAGAAGGGTTACTCAAAAGAGTCTTTGAAACGAGGGATAAGATTAATAGCAAGAGTCTCTTGATCGATACCATTAAGGAAGCCATTCCTTTTATCCTGACTGGGTCTGCTATCCAGCTGTTTCAGATTCTGGACCAGATGACCTTTATCAATAGTATGAGTTGGTTTACTAATTATAGTAATGAAGACTTGGTTGTCATGTTTTCTTATTTCTCAGCCAATCCTAATAAAATCACGATGATTTTGATTTCTGTAGGGGTTTCAATTGGGGGTGTCGGTTTGCCACTTTTGACTGAAAACTATGTCAAGGGGGACTTGAAGGCAGCTTCTCGTCTTGTTCAGGACAGCATTACCATGCTTTTCGTATTCCTGATACCAGCAACAGTTGGAGTGGTCATGGTAGGGGAACCTCTTTATACAGTCTTCTATGGCAAGCCAGATAGTTTGGCTATGGGCTTGTTTGTCTTTGCAGTTTTGCAGTCTACTATTTTAGGCTTGTACATGGTCTTGTCTCCAATGCTTCAGGCCATGTTCCGCAACCGCAAGGCCGTTCTCTATTTTATCTATGGTTCCATTGCCAAGCTGGTCTTACAACTACCAACCATTGCTCTCTTTCACAGTTACGGGCCTTTGATTTCTACAACCATCGGTCTCATCATTCCTAACGTCTTGATGTATCGGGATATTTGTAAGGTAACTGGTGTTAAGCGCAAGGTGATTTTGAAGCGAACCATTTTAATCAGTTTGTTGACCCTTGTTATGTTCATCGGTGTAGGTGCCATCCAGTGGATTTTAGGATTTGTATTCCAACCAAGTGGACGTTTGTGGAGCTTCCTTTATGTAGCTCTTGTCGGTGCCATGGGTGGAGGAGTATACGGAGTCATGAGTCTCCGTACTCGTTTATTGGATAAGGTGATTGGAAAAGCCCAAGCAGATCGCCTGCGAGTAAAATTTAGAATTTCTCAATAATTTTTTATAAA
The DNA here is from genome assembly GCA_018364455.1 of Streptococcus mitis. GTDB lineage: Bacteria > Bacillota > Bacilli > Lactobacillales > Streptococcaceae > Streptococcus > Streptococcus mitis_BR. Next base: position 11,724 of record JAGZLW010000024.1, read on the forward strand.
TAAAAGGGATAATTTGAACATTTCTATCATGAAATGCTTGAATTATTCTCTTTTTTATTATTTTGTAGAATAATTTCTATAGTTTGTAGATGTAATGATTAATTTTTTTAAAAAACCCATTGACTAAATAAAATACGAGTTGTATAATAAAACAAATATTTAAATCAGGAGGTTCTGGAGATGAAAAAGTCTAAGGCCAAGTATGCAGCACTTGCAGGTGTCGTGTTAAGTGCAGGTATTTTATTGAGCGCTTGTGGAAATTCCAGCACAGGATTAAAAACATACAATTATGTTTATTCAAGTGATCCATCTAGTTTGAACTATCTAGCAGAAAACCGTGCAACGACTACTGATATTGTGACCAATTTGGTAGATGGTCTCATGGAAAACGACCAATATGGTAACTATGTTCCATCTTTGGCAGAGGATTGGAGTGTTTCTAAGGACGGTTTGACCTATACCTACAAACTGCGTAAAGATGCTAAATGGTATACTGCAGATGGAGATGAATATGCTCCTGTAACTGCCCAAGATTTTGTCACTGGTTTGAAATATGCGGCTGATAAAAAATCAGAAGCCTTGTACTTAGTGCAAGAATCCGTTGCTGGTTTAGATGACTATATCACTGGTAAAACAAGCGACTTTTCAACTGTCGGAGTCAAGGCTCTTGATGACCAAACCGTTCAATATACCTTGGCACGACCAGAACCTTACTGGAACTCAAAAACAACCTCAACGATTCTTTTTCCAGTCAATGCGGATTTCTTGAAATCAAAAGGAGATGATTTTGGCAAGGTAGAGCCATCTAGCATTTTGTACAATGGACCTTTCTTGATGAAATCCTTTGTTTCAAAATCTGTCATCGAATACAAGAAAAATCCTAACTACTGGGATGCTAAAAATGTCTTTGTAGATGATGTCAAATTGACTTATTTTGATGGTAGTGACCAAGATGCGTTAGCACGTAATTTTACCGAAGGTGTTTATAGCTATGCTCGTCTCTATCCGAACAGTTCAAGTTTTGAAGGGATCAAAGAAAAGAATAAGGACAATATCATCTATAGCATGCAAGATGCTACATCTTACTTCTTAAACTTCAACTTGGATAGAAAATCTTATAAATTCACTTCCAAGACAAGTGATGCTGAAAAGAAATCGACTCAAGAAGCGGTTCTTAACAAGAACTTCCGTCAAGCCATTAATTTTGCCTATGACCGTACAGCTTACGGGGCCCAATCTCAAGGAGAAGAGGGGGCAACTAAGATTTTGCGTAACCTCGTCGTTCCTCCAAACTTCGTAAGTATCAAGGGAAAAGACTTTGGTGAAGTAGTAGCCTCTAAGATGGTCAACTATGGCAAGGAGTGGCAAGGAATCAACTTTGCAGATGCCCAGGATCCATACTACAATCCAGAAAAAGCTAAAGCTAAATTTGCTGAAGCTAAGAAAGAACTCCAAGCCAAAGGAGTCCAATTCCCTATACACTTAGATAAAACTATAGATTTGGCTAATAAGGCTGAAATTCAAGGAATCAATTCCATGAAGCAATCAATAGAATCTGTCTTAGGTGCAGATAATGTTGTGATTGATGTTCATCAACTTTCTACAGAGGACTATGATAGTTCAGGTTATCTAGCTCAAACTGCAGCTCAGAAAGATTATGATCTTTACAACGGTGGTTGGAGTGCAGACTATCAAGACCCTTCAACCTATCTTGATGTATTTAACGTTAATTCTGGTGGTTTGATGCAAAATCTAGGTATAGAGCCAGGTGAAGCCAATGACAAGGCCAAGGCTGTTGGATTGGATGTCTACACTCAAATGTTGGAAGAAGCTAATAAGGAGCAAGATCCAGCTAAACGTTATGAAAAATATGCAGATGCCCAAGCTTGGTTAGTAGATAGCTCTCTAGCAATTCCAAATGTTTCACTAGGCGGAACACCAACATTGAGAAAAATTGTTCCTTTCTCAACACCATATTCATTGGCTGGTAATAAAGGGGTCGAATCCTATAAATACCTCAAATTACAAGATAAGACAGTTACAAAAGACGAATATGAAAAAGCTAAAGAAAAATGGTTGAAAGAAAAAGAAGAATCTAATAAAAAAGCTCAAGAAGAGTTGGCAAAACATGTCAAATAAGAATTTTTCAAGAAAAACGATGGTTTCGAAAGAAGCTGTCGTTTTTTAATAGAATGATGGTAAATTTGGAAGAAAAATCTTGCATTTTCTTATTTGTTTATCGGAACTATGATATAATGAATATAATAAAAGTTGTAAGAAGCTATTTTTTAAATCCTCCTCCAGTGTTAACTAAAGTATGCACTTGCTAGGATGATTTTATAGGAGGGATGCCATCTGCTGGAAAAGTAAGATAAAATGCAACTAGTGATAAGTTCTTCTTTTATGTGAAGAGTTCTTATCTGCCTATTTACTAATCGTTATGGAGGTAACATCATGGGCGCTATTATGGAGTTTGCAACAGAAAAACAGATTGAATCATTTCTTTCAACTTGTCATATCGAGGGACAAAGGAATTTTCTGATAGCTTTCAAGAAAAAGACATGGCTGAAATCCTTTATTGATTTTTTCATTATAGGTGGTTCCTACTATGTTCAGTCAAGTGTGAAGCCTAAGCTTATAGCATTCACACCTAAGGGGATTTACTTGATGGACATCAGTGATGTAACAGAAAATCATTCTAATCAAGTCGTAGAGATGCCTTGGAATCAAGTTCAAGATTTTACTTATAAGCCAGTCTTGAATACAGTTAGACTTAATTGGTATTATCAAAATGAAGTCTACATTTTTTCCGTGGATGTCGGTCAGATTAGTCAGCATGTGGGCCAATATCAATTTAACAAAGATCATTATGACTATTTAGCCCAACAGGATTTCTTTCAGTATAAGTAAGCCCTAGCAATCATTTTCACAAAAGAATCTGGAAGGTTTTCTGGATTCTTTTTAGCTTTACTAGCTAATACTCAATGAAAATCAAAGAGCAAACTAGGAAGCTAGCCGCAGGTTGCTCAAAACACTGTTTTGAGGTTGTAGATAATACTGACGAAGTCAGCTCAAAACACTGTTTTGAGGTTGCAGATAGAACTGACGAAGTCAGCTCAAAACACTGTTTTGAGGTTGCAGATAGAACTGACGAAGTCAGTAACATATACCTACGGTAAGGCGACGCTGACGTGGTTTGAAGAGATTTTCGAAGAGTATAAGTCTATAGTTTAAAACTATAACTAGCTCTTGAAAAGAAGAAAATGAGTTGATGAAAATAAGTGGTACAATAGTTACTATAGATTTGGAGGTATTGTATGAGCAAGGAATTACACATCAACACAATTTTGGCCCAGGCGGGCATTAAATCAGATGAAGCGACAGGAGCTTTGGTGACACCGCTTCATTTTTCAACGACCTATCAGCATCCAGAGTTTGGTAAATCTACTGGCTTTGACTATACGCGTACTAAAAACCCGACTCGTAGCAAGGCTGAAGAAGTCTTGGCGGCTATTGAGTCCGCAGACTATGCCCTAGCTACTAGCTCAGGGATGTCAGCAATTGTATTAGCCTTTAGCGTCTTTCCAGTAGGAAGTAAGGTCTTGGCTGTCCGTGACCTTTATGGTGGTTCTTTCCGTTGGTTTAACCAAGTGGAGCAGGAAGGCCGGTTCCATTTTACCTATGCCAATACAGAAGAAGAGTTGATTGCCGAGTTGGAGAAGGACGTGGATGTTCTCTATATCGAAACGCCAACCAATCCCTTGATGTTGGAATTTGATATCGAAAAACTAGCAAAATTGGCTCATGCTAAGGGTGCAAAAGTGGTGGTGGACAATACCTTCTACAGCCCTATCTACCAACGTCCGATTGAAGATGGAGCAGATATCGTTCTTCATTCAGCAACCAAGTATCTAGCAGGGCACAATGATGTCTTGGCTGGAGTGGTTGTGACCAATAGTTTAGAACTATACGAGAAGCTTTTCTACAATCTCAATACGACAGGGGCAGTCTTGTCACCATTTGACAGTTATCAATTGATTCGTGGTCTCAAGACCTTGTCTCTTCGTATGGAGCGCTCAACAGCCAACGCTCAAGAAGTGGTTTCCTTTTTGAAGGATTCTCCAGCAGTTAAGGAAGTTCTCTACACTGGTCGTGGAGGCATGATTTCCTTTAAAGTAGCGGATGAAACACGCATTCCTCATGTTTTGAACAGTCTTAAGGTCTTCTCTTTTGCGGAAAGTTTGGGTGGGGTAGAAAGTCTCATTACTTATCCAACGACGCAAACTCACGCTGATATTCCAGCAGAAGTGCGCCATTCTTATGGTTTGACAGATGACCTCTTGCGCTTGTCAATTGGGATTGAGGATGCTAGAGATTTGATTGCAGATTTGCGCCAAGCCTTGGAAGGATAAGACAAAGATGGGGAAATATGATTTTACAAGCCTGCCCAATCGTTTAGGGCACCATACCTATAAATGGAAAGAAGCAGAAACGGATAGTCAAGTCCTACCAGCTTGGATAGCGGATATGGACTTTGTAGTCTTGCCTGAAATCCGCCAAGCCGTGCAGACTTATGCTGATCAACTGGTTTATGGCTATACCTATGCCAGTGAAGAGTTAATTAAGGAAGTTCAAAAGTGGGAAGCCACACAACATGGTTACCACTTTGACAAAGAAGCCCTTGTCTTTATCGAGGGTGTGGTACCAGCCATCTCAACAGCTATTCAAGCTTTCACAAAAGAAGGCGAAGCGGTTCTGATTAATACACCTGTCTATCCACCTTTTGCTCGCAGTGTCAAGTTAAATAACCGCAGTTTGATTACCAATTCTTTGCTGGAAAAGGATGGTATATTTGAGATTGACTTTGACAAACTTGAAAAGGATCTGGTAGAAGAGAATGTCAAACTCTATATCCTCTGCAACCCTCACAATCCTGGTGGACGTGTTTGGGAAAAGGAAGTGTTGGAGAAGATTGGCCAACTCTGTCAAAAATATGGTGTTTTCTTGGTTTCGGATGAGATTCACCAAGATTTGGCTCTCTTTGGTCACAAACACCAGTCTTTCAATACCGTCAACCCTGACTTTAAAGAATTTGCTATCGTCTTAAGCAGTGCCACTAAAACATTTAATATTGCTGGGACAAAAAATTCATATGCAGTTATTGAAAATCCTAAGTTGCGAGTGGCTTACCAGAAACGCCAGTTGACCAATAACCAGCATGAAATTTCAGGCTTGGGCTATTTAGCGACAGAAGCTGCTTATCGCTATGGGAAGGATTGGTTAGAGGAACTCAAGCAAGTCTTTGAAGACCACATCAATTATGTGGTGGATCTATTTGGAAAAGAGACTAAAATCAAGGTCATGAAACCGCAAGGAACCTACTTGATTTGGCTTGATTTTTCAGCCTATGACCTGACTGATGAAAGATTGCAAGAGCTTTTGAGAAATGAAGCCAAGGTTATCCTCAACCGTGGTTTGGATTTTGGAGAGGAAGGAAGTCTCCATGCCCGTCTCAATGTAGCCATGCCTAAATCTCTGCTGCAAGAAGTGTGTCAGCGGATTGTGACGACTTTTGCCAAACGTTAAAAATCCAGCCTTCTAGGAGAAAAGTCTTCCTAGAAGGCTATTTTCATAGGGGAAAATATGGTATAATAAAAAGATAAGGTAAAGGTAAAAATATGGCTAAATTGATTCCGGGGAAAGTCCGTATCGAAGGCGTTGCCCTTTATGAAACTGGTAAAGTTGACATCATCAAGGAAAAGAATAATCGGCTCTATGCTCGCGTTGCAGAAGAAGAACTGCGCTATAGTTTAGAGGATGATTTGGTTTTTTGTGCCTGCGATTTTTTCCAAAAGAGGGGCTACTGTGTGCATTTGGCAGCGCTGGAGCATTTTCTAAAAAATGATGAGCGTGGTCAGGAAATCTTGCAGAGTCTGGAAGAAGGTCATGAAGAAAAAGAGGCTGTTGAAACCAAGGTGACCTTGGGTGGCAAATTTTTGGACCGAATCTTATCTCCAAAATCAGAACGTGCCTATGAATTATCGGCTGTGGGGCAGGTGGAAGCAGGAACCAATCATATCTTGTGGACTCTGAGAATCGGCCAAATCAATAGCCAAAAATACTACGTCATTCGGGATATTCCACTCTTTTTAAGAATTGTCGAGCAGAGAAAGTCGTATATGATTGGCAAGACCTATGAGGAATCCTTGTCTTGGGAATCCTTTGATGAGGCCAGCCAAGAACTTCTGACTTTCTTGCGCGGATTAACGGAGGAAGGACTGGCTCCAGATCTCTTTTTCCAAAATCAAGGTCGGCACCTCTTTTTCCCTCTGACTTTTTTTGAGCAGGGTGTGAATTTATTGATGACCTTGCCCCATTTTCAATTTGACCATCAAGTGGATAGCTACCAGACTCTGCTTTTTCAGGATATGCATGCTGATGCCAATCTATTTGCCTTTACAGTAACAGAATACTCGGATTATTTTGAAATGGAAATCAGTGAGAGTCCTAGGGTCAATGTCTTTTATCAGGGAGCTGTGCTTTTCCATAAAGGACAGGTTTATTTTCTAACAGACCAGCAGATGCGTCTTCTCAAGGAAATCAAAGCGCTGCCTTTGGATCAGCATGGCAAGAAATACCTGCAATTTGATAGCAGTGACCGAGATAAGTTGGCTTCTTGTCTAGCGCTCTTTGGCCAGATGGGCAGCGTTTCAGCTCCAGAACGTCTACAAATTAAAACTTTTGAACCCTCTTTTTATTTTGATAGGGAAGAGGATAATCGGATTCGTTTAGAAATTCAGTTTGATTATGGAGATAGACAGGTATCTAGCCGACAAGAGCTAGAAGAATTACCATTTTCGAGTGATGCGGACTTAGAAGAAAGAATTTTCCAAGTCTGTTTGACTGCGGGCTTTGAAGCCGATTTTCAATCTTGGCGTCAGGCCCTAAAAGCAGAGTCTGTTTATCATTTCTTCCACGAAATCATTCCAGTCTTTGAAAAACTCGGGAATGTTGATTTATCAGACAAGTTAGAAGAACTCTATAACCTAGCAAGCCCTCAAGTGCAGATTGCTTCCAAGGGAGGCCTCTTGGAAATCCAATTTGATTTTCAAGATATTGCTCAAGAGGAAATCGACCAAGCCATGCAGGCCTTGGTTGCCAACAAGGATTTTTACATTGATTCGTCTAATCAAGTCTACTTTTTTGATGAAGAAACCAAGAAAATTCGCCAAAATTTACAGGAACTAGGACAATTCGAATTAAAAGATGGCTCCTTGCAGGCTCGGAAATCCTTGGCCTACAGTTTAGCTCATCTCTTTGAAGGGCGTGACCGTGTTTCTTTTTCACAAGAATTCCAGAATCTGGCTCAAGATTTGACGCATCCAGAGGACTTTCCTCGACAAGCAACTCAGGTTCAGGCTGATTTGCGAGATTATCAGGAAAAGGGAATCGGCTGGCTGCAAATGCTCCATCACTATGGTTTTGGTGGAATTTTGGCTGATGATATGGGACTTGGTAAAACCCTGCAGACTATTGCTTTTTTGACCAGTCAAGTGACAAAAGAAAGTCGGGTTTTGATTTTAGCGCCGTCAGGTTTGATTTACAACTGGGCAGATGAGTTTCAGAAATTTGCCCCACAGTTGGATATGGCTGTTGTTCATGGTTTGAAAGCTAGTCGTGAAGAGATTCTTGCTGGAAGCCATCAAATCTATGTGACTAGTTATGCTACCTTCCGTCAGGACAGTGAGCTTTATCAGGGGATGGCCTTTGACTTCCTTTTCTTAGATGAAGCTCAGGTCATGAAAAATGCCCAGACCAAGATTGCTCAGACCTTGAGACAATTTGTGGTGCCGTCAGTTTTTGCCTTGTCAGGAACTCCTATTGAAAATCATCTGGGTGAGTTGTGGTCTATTTTTCAAATCGTCATGCCAGGACTTTTGCCAAGCAAGAAAGAATTTATGAAATTGCCAGCTGAGCGAGTGGCTCAGTTTATCAAACCTTTCGTTATGAGGCGCAAGAAAGAAGAAGTGCTGACTGAATTACCAGACTTAATCGAAGTAGTTTATAAGAATGAACTGGAAGACCAGCAAAAGGCTATCTACCTAGCCCAGTTGCAACAGATGCGAGACCGTCTGGCTCAAGTTTCAGACCAGGAATTCCAACGAAGCCGAGTGGAAATTTTATCTGGTCTGATGCGCTTGCGCCAAATCTGTGATACCCCTGCCCTCTTTATGGAAGATTATCAGGGTGCCAGTGGCAAACTGGATAGTCTCCGAGACCTGCTGGTACAGGTGGCAGACGGTGGACACCGTGTCTTGATTTTCTCTCAGTTCAAGGGAATGTTGGAGAAAATAGAACAAGAATTGCCAGACTTGGGCTTGACTTCCTTTAAAATTACGGGTTCAACCCCAGCCAAGGAAAGACAAGACATGACCAAGGCCTTTAACCAAGGGGAAAGAGATGCCTTTCTGATTTCCCTCAAGGCTGGTGGTGTCGGTCTAAATCTGACAGGTGCTGATACGGTTATTTTGGTTGACCTTTGGTGGAATCCTGCGGTGGAGGCGCAAGCCATTGGCCGTGCCCATCGGATGGGTCAGGAAGAAACGGTTGAGGTTTATCGCTTAGTGACCAGGGGAACCATTGAAGAAAAAATTCAGGAACTCCAAGAACAGAAGAAACATCTGGTGTCACAAGTATTGGATGGCACAGAGTCACGTGGCAGTCTGACCCTAGCAGAAATTAGAGAAATTTTGGGAATTTCTGAAGCCAGCACTTGAAAAATCAAGACAATACGCTATAATGAAGTGTTGAAAGGAAATAGAAAATGAAACAAGAACGATTTCCATTGGTGTCAGATGACGAGGTCATGTTGACTGAAATGCCAGTCATGAACTTGTATGATGAGTCTGATCTGATCAGTAATATCAAGGGTGAGTATCGAGATAAAAATTATTTAGAATGGGCTCCTATTACTGAAGAAAAACCAGTAAAACCAATTGAAAAGCAAGTCGAGAAACTTAAAAAAGCTCCTTTAGGGGTTAAAAAAGAAGGAAAGAGCTATGCAGAGGTGGCGCGTGAAGAAGCGCGTGCAGACTTGAAAAAGAAACGCTCTGCTAACTATCTAACTCAGGATTTCAGCCGTGCGAGACGTCATTCTAAATCAGGCCTTCTTAGACAGGGTAACCAACCGACAGCTCCTTTCCAAAAGGAAAATCCTGGTGAATTTGTCAAATATAGCCAAAAATTGACCCAGTCTCATTATATCTTGGCGGAAGAAGTTCATTCTATCCCTACCAAGAATGAAGAAGTGTCAGCACCTGCTCCAAAGAAAAACAACTATGATTTTCTAAAGAAGAGCCAAATCTACAATAAAAAAAGTAAACAAACAGAACAAGAACGTCGGGTTGCCCAAGAGTTAAATCTGACCAGAATTACAGAATAGGGGAGAAAACATGCCAAAGACATATCATTTTATCGGAATTAAGGGATCAGGGATGAGTGCCTTGGCCTTGATGTTGCACCAAATGGGGCACAAGGTTCAAGGATCAGATGTTGAAAAGTACTACTTTACTCAACGTGGTCTTGAGCAGGCAGGAATTACTATTCTTCCTTTTGATGAAAAGAACCTAGACGGTGATATGGAAATTATCGCTGGAAATGCCTTTCGTCCAGATAACAACGTCGAAATTGCCTATGCAGACCAAAATGGTATCAGCTACAAACGTTACCATGAATTTCTAGGTAGCTTTATGCGTGACTTTGTTAGCATGGGAGTAGCTGGAGCGCATGGAAAAACTTCAACGACAGGTATGTTGTCTCATGTCTTGTCTCACATCACAGACACTAGCTTCTTGATCGGGGATGGGACAGGTCGTGGTTCGGCCAATGCCAAATATTTTGTCTTTGAATCTGACGAATATGAACGCCACTTTATGCCTTACCACCCAGAATACTCTATTATTACCAACATTGACTTTGACCATCCAGACTATTTCACAAGTCTCGAGGATGTTTTCAATGCCTTTAACGACTATGCCAAACAAATTACCAAGGGTCTTTTTGTCTATGGTGAAGATGCAGAATTGCGTAAAATTACGTCTGATGCACCAATTTATTATTATGGTTTTGAAGCAGCAGGTAATGACTTTGTAGCTAGTGAGCTTCTTCGTTCAACAACTGGTTCAACCTTCACCGTTCACTTCCGTGGACAAGAATTGGGTCAATTCCACATCCCAACCTTTGGTCGTCACAATATCATGAATGCGACAGCCGTTATTGGTCTTCTTTACACAGCAGGATTTGATTTGAACTTGGTGCGTGAGCACTTGAAAACATTTGCCGGTGTTAAGCGTCGTTTCACTGAGAAAATTGTCAATGACACAGTGATTATCGATGACTTTGCCCACCATCCAACAGAAATTATTGCGACCTTGGATGCGGCTCGTCAGAAATACCCAAGCAAGGAAATTGTAGCAGTCTTCCAACCGCATACTTTTACAAGAACCATCGCCTTGTTGGACGAATTTGCTCACGCTTTGAACCAAGCGGATGCTGTTTACCTAGCGCAAATTTATGGGTCAGCTCGTGAAGTAGATCATGGTGACGTTAAGGTAGAAGACCTAGCCCAAAAAATCAACAAAAAACACCAAGTTATCACTGTTGAAAATGTTTCTCCACTCCTTGATCATGACAATGCTGTCTATGTCTTTATGGGAGCAGGAGACATCCAAACCTATGAATACTCATTTGAGCGTCTCTTGTCAAACTTGACAAGCAATGTTCAGTAGGATATTCTTATGGAAATTCCAATTAAGATCATCCAGGCAAGTAAGTCTGATTTGACTGAGATAGAGGCACTTCAAACTTCGTCTTATCCATCTGAAAAGCAGCAACCTTCCCATATCTTAGAAGAAAGTATCCGTAAGTGTGCGGATACCTTTCTTCTAGCTAGGGATGAAAATCAACTTTTAGGCTATATTCTATCAAGTCCTCAGTCAGACAATCCGCAATGTCTAAAAGTACTTTCTTTAGTCATTGAGTCTGACCATCAGAGACAGGGATTGGGAACACTTCTTCTTGCAGCTTTGAAAGAGGTGGCAGTTGAGCTGGAGTACAAGGGGATTCGTTTGGAGAGTCCTGATGAGCTGCTTTCCTATTTTGAAATGAACGGTTTTATTGATGAAGAAACCTCCCTTTATGTAACTAGCCAGGGCTATAGTATGATTTGGTTTAATCCCTTTTATCTGGAGGCACAATGGAAATCAGACAAGCAAAATTAGAAGATTTGGATCGTATCGTTGAGATTGAACTAGAAAATTTCTCGATTGAAGAAGCCATTCCTCACTCTGTTTTTGAGGCGCATTTGAGAGAAATTCAGACCTCGTTTCTGGTTGCGGAAAAAGAAGGTAAGATTATTGGTTATATCGAAGGGCCAGTTGCCCCTCACCGCTATCTACAAGACCAGTCTTTTACAGAAGACATAAAAGACTATAGTCATGAGCCTGGTGGCTATATCTCTGTGACCTGTCTGTCTATTGCCAAGGAGGCACAGGGAATAGGACTAGGTCAGAAATTGCTAACAGCCTTGAAAGAAGTTGCTCTTGAAGATGAGAGAGAAGGCATTAACCTAACCTGTCATGACTATCTCATCGCCTACTATGAAAAACACGGATTTGTCAACGAAGGCTTGTCCCAGTCAACCTTTGCAGGGGAAACTTGGTATGATATGGTCTGGGAAGCTAAAAAATAGGCAAGACAAGGCATCATAGGTTGCTTTTCCTAGACTTTTAAGATATAATATTATGGATTGTCAACGAGGAGGAAAAACTTTTGAGTGAAAAGTCAAGAGAAGAAGAAAAATTAAGCTTTAAAGAGCAAATTTTACGAGATTTAGAACGAGTTAAAAAACATGAAGAAGATCAGGAGGAAGTTGATTTAGCTTCAATAAAACCCCAATTTTCTTCTAAAAATGACCAGTCGATAGAAGAGCTAATGGAAGATTCTCTATCAGCTGTAGAGGAGATTATGAGAAAAGCTCCTACCGTGCCTACTCACCCAAGTCAAGATGTACCGGCTTCTCCATCAGATGAGATTAAAAGAGAAACTCTTACTGTTCCAAGTCATCCAAGTCAAGATGTGCCTTCTTCTCCCGCAGAAGAGGCTGTAAGACAAGCTCCACTTGCTCCTAGTCATCCGAGTCAAGAAGGACCTTCTACTCCATCAGCGGAGGGAGTATCAAGACCAACTCCAGGACCTGTTAGTCCTAGAAAAGTAGAAAAGGAATTTAATGAAATCCCAACGAGGGTAGCTGTTTCTTATAAGACAGAAGCTCAGAGAGAGGTAAAAAGAGAAGTTCCTACTTCAAAACCAGTAGAGGAAAAGAAAGTTGTAGAAGAAATGCCTGCAACTCCACGTCGTAGCCGTCGTGAGACGGTTAAGTCACCCAAGAAGAAAAAATCAGGATTTAAGGCCTTCTTCATTTCTCTACTCATTTTCCTAGGTTTGATTTCAGCAGGTGCTTACTTCGGTTATCAGTATGTTCAGTCATCTTTACAGCCTGTGGATGCTTCATCTAAACAATATGTGACAGTGCAAATCCCAGAAGGAGCTAATGTTCAAACAATTGGTTCAACTCTTGAAAAGTCTGGTTTGATTAAACACGGAGTGATTTTTGCTTTTTATGCGAAATATAAAAATTATTCAGATTTGAAGTCTGGCTATTACAATTTGCAAAAGAGTATGAGTACAGAAGATATCATCCATGAATTGCAAAAAGGTGGAACAGATGAAGCTCAAGAACCTGCGCTTGCGAATTTAACAATTCCAGAAGGTTATACGATTGATCAAATTGCACAAGCGGTAGGTCAATTGCAAGGTGACTTCAAAGAGCCTTTGACAGCGGAAGTTTTCTTAGCTAAAGTGCAAGATGACAACTTTATTAGTCAAGAAGTTGCCAAATATCCTAGTCTACTTGAAAGCTTACCTACAAAGGAAAGTGGCGTTCGTTATCGTTTAGAAGGTTTCCTCTTCCCAGCTACTTACTCTATCAAGGAAAGCACAACTGTTGAAAGCTTGATTGATGAGATGTTGGCAGCTATGGACAAGACTTTAGCACCTCATTACAGTACGATTAAGTCTAAGAATTTGACGGTCAATGAATTGCTGACCATTGCTTCACTGGTCGAAAAAGAAGGTGCTAAGACGGAAGACCGTAAGTTGATTGCAGGTGTATTCTACAATCGCTTGAATCTTGGTATGCCACTTCAAAGCAATATTGCCATCTTGTATGCCCAAGGAAAACTTGGTCAGAAGATTAGTCTTGCCGACGATGCTGGAATTGATACATCGATTAATTCACCATACAATGTTTATACAAATCTAGGCCTCATGCCTGGTCCGGTAGATAGTCCAAGCTTGGATGCTATCGAGTCAAGTATCAATCAGACTAAGAGTGATAACCTTTACTTTGTTGCAGACGTGACAGATGGTAAGGTCTACTATGCTAGCAATAAAGAAGAACATGATCGGAATGTTGCCGAACATGTCAACAGCAAATTAAACCAAACAAACTAAAATTATGTGATACTTCACATAATTTTCTTTAGAAAATATCATCAGAAGAAAGTTGAGAAAAATGGCAGAAAAAACATATCCTATGACCCTTGCGGAAAAGGAAAAACTTGAAAAAGAATTAGAAGAATTGAAATTGGTCCGCCGACCAGAAGTGGTAGAACGTATTAAGATTGCTCGTTCATACGGTGACCTTTCAGAAAACAGTGAATACGAAGCAGCTAAGGATGAACAAGCCTTTGTTGAAGGACAAATCTCTAGCTTGGAAACAAAAATCCGTTATGCTGAAATCGTCAATAGTGACTCAGTTGCCCAAGACGAAGTAGCGATTGGGAAAACAGTTACTATCCAAGAAATTGGTGAGGACGAAGAAGAAGTTTATATTATCGTAGGTTCAGCAGGTGCGGATGCCTTTGCAGGTAAGGTTTCAAATGAAAGCCCAATTGGACAAGCCTTGATTGGTAAGAAAACAGGTGATACAGCAACCATTGAAACACCTGTTGGTAGCTATGATGTAAAAATCTTAAAGGTTGAAAAAACAGCCTAAAAACAAAAAAAGGAGTGGGGAGGCTGTGCGCTTCACTCACTCCTTTTTCCATTTTAAATTGAATTGGAGACGATATGAGTTCAAAGAAGAAAAAAAATAAGATGGAGCGTGGTCTGACCAATCGTCACGTGCAGGTTATGGCCATTGCGGGAACAATTGGAACAGGACTCTTTTTGGGAGCAGGTCGCTCTATTAGCCTAACAGGTCCTTCCATTGTGCTGATTTATATGATTACAGGGGCCTTTATGTTCCTCATGATGCGTGCGGTTGGGGAAATGCTCTACCAAGATCCTGAGCAACATACCTTTATCAACTTTATCACGCGCCATTTAGGTAAGGGCTGGGGTTATTTCTCAGTTTGGTCCTATTGGCTATCCGTTGTTTTTATCGGTATGGCGGAAATCACTGCTATCGCACATTATGTGCAATTTTGGTTCCCAACTTGGCCAAGTTGGATGATTGAGATTGGATTTTTGACCATTCTAGCCTTGGTCAATCTGATTGCGGTGAAGCTCTTTGGAGAAGTTGAGTTTTGGTTTGCTATGGTCAAGATTGTGGCTATTTTAGCTATGATTGCCACAGGAGTCTTTATGGTCTTGACAGGCTTTAAGACACCACATGGAGTAGCAAGTTTGGCCAATATCGCCGACAATTTCTCCCTCTTCCCAAATGGTGGAGTGAACTTTGTCATGGCCTTTCAGATGGTTTTCTTTGCTTATCTAATGATTGAGTTTATTGGAGTAACAACTTCTGAAACCAAAAATCCACGTCAGGTCTTGCCAAAAGCCGTTAAGGAAATTCCTTTGCGAATCGCCTTTTTCTACGGTGGTGCCCTCTTAGCCATCATGGCTATCATTCCGTGGCGTGAACTTGCTTCGGCTGATTCTCCTTTTGTTACAGTATTTGAATTGGCAGGTATCAAGTGGGCAGCAGCCTTGATTAACTTCGTTGTTTTGACCTCAGCAGCATCTGCTCTCAACTCAACCCTCTACTCAACAGGGCGTCATTTGTACCAGATTGCTCATGATTCGCCAAACCCATTCTTAAAGGCGATTAAGGCGGATACTCTTTCTCGCCACAATGTGCCACAAAATGCTATTATTGCTTCAGCAATCTTGATTGCCCTAGCAGCCTTTATCAACGTCTTGCCAGGTGTTTCCGATGCTTTTGCCTTGATTACGGCTTCATCATCTGGTGTCTATATTGCCATTTATATCTTAATCATGGTGGCTCACCTTAAATACCGCAAGTCACCAGACTTTATGGCGGATGGCTATCTCATGCCCCATTATCGTTTCCTAAATCCCTTAACCATGCTCTTCTTTACCTTTGTCTTTGTAACCCTCTTTTTACAAGAGTCTACATTTGTAGGAGCAATCGGCTCAGCTATCTGGATTATCGGTTTCGGGATTTATAGCCAGTGGAAATTTAGAAAATAGATTAAGAACTCATCAACTCAGGTTGGTGGGTTTTTCTTTGTTTAAAAATATAGCGGCTTGGATCTAGGATAGTACGCTATATTATATCAGTATTATTTTTGAGCTGTCAGGTTTAATCTCTTAGGAAAATAGGGACTATGTAAAGAAAATGTAATGAAAACTTAATATAAAAATCATTGACAATTTCGGGGGGGG
>JAGZLW010000077.1 GCA_018364455.1 Streptococcus mitis
TATTTTCGATGCCTTTGACGCTATAGAAAAGAAGAATCCGCGCGTTATTCTCCTCGATCCAGCTGGAAAGCAGTTTGATCAGGCTTATGCTGAGGATTTGGCCAAAGAAGAGGAACTGATATTTATCTGTGGTCACTACGAGGGGTATGACGAGCGCATTAAGACTTTGGTGACAGATGAGATTTCCTTGGGCGACTATGTCTTGACTGGAGGAGAATTGGCGGCTATGACCATGATTGATGCTACGGTTCGCCTGATTCCAGAAGTGATTAGCAAGGAGTCTAGCCACCAAGATGATAGTTTTTCTTCTGGGCTTCTCGAGTATCCTCAGTACACACGTCCCTATGATTATCGAGGCATGGTTGTCCCAGATGTTCTGATGAGCGGGCACCATGAAAAGATTCGTCAGTGGCGCCTGTATGAGAGTTTAAAGAAAACCTACGAGCGCAGACCGGATTTGCTTGAACATTATCAACTGACAGCAGAAGAAGAAAAAATGCTGGCAGAAATCAAAGAAAACAAAGAATAAAGGAGATACCTATGCAAGTAATCAAACGTGATGGAGAAATTGCTGAATTTAATCCAGACAAGATTTACCAAGCCATCTTAAAGGCAGCTCAGACTGTCTATGTATTGACAGATGATTTGCGTCAAAACCTTGCACAAGTCACTAAGAAAGTGGTTTTGGATTTGGAAGAAGCCAAGGTGGAACGTGCTACCATCAGCATGATTCAGTCTATGGTTGAACATCGTTTACTGGGTGCAGGTTACATTACCATTGCAGAACACTACATTTCCTATCGTCTACAACGTGACTTGGAAAGAAGTGGTTATGGAGACCATATCGCTGTTCATTTACATTTTGAACAAGTTCGCTGAGAAAAAAGAGTGGGATGAAGGAAGACATCTCACTCTTTCTTAAATCTATTTTTTTGGGCTGTTTGGACGGTTGAAGGGACAAATCGCAGGCGTTGAATATCGCTTATGCGGATAATACGGCTTACATTTTTAGCAAAATTTTTCACGATAATTTGCTGGCGTTGCTGATCGTATTTGATGATATCACCTGTAAAACTTGTCTCAGATAAGATAAGGTGAACAGCGGTTTGTTTCTGGATAGCCTCTTCAATAGTGGCTGTAAGGGAGTTGGTTTCAGTCTGGTCTGGTTCTTCATGTCCATTTAAAAAGTCATGTATTTTATCTAGAACTTGCTGGAATTTATGTCTCATATTGGCCTCCCTTCTTTTATATCAATATTATATAAAATTTTCCTAAAATCTACAAGATTTTACGAATAATCAAATGAAAGCTAAAAAAGGAGAAGAAAATGGCAGAATTTACATTTGAAATCGAAGAGCACTTGTTGACTCTCTCTGAAAACGAAAAAGGTTGGACCAAGGAAATCAACCGTGTGAGCTTTAATGGTGCTCCTGCAAAGTTTGATATTCGTGCTTGGAGCCCAGATCATACTAAAATGGGCAAAGGAATTACTCTCTCAAATGAAGAATTTCAAACAATGGTGGATGCCTTTAAAATCAACTAAGTTTTCAAAATGAAAGAAAAGGATATTGAGTCATGACAACTCGATATCCTTTTTTAGTTAGCAAAGTAAGCTTGATTTTTAAGGCGTTGAAGTAGCGAACGGCTAATAAAACTAATAGCCAGAAGTTTAGCAAGGTCTGGAATGATAAAGGGAAGAACCCCCACAACAAGAGTTTTTTCAAATGCCATTCCAGCTAGGAAATGCAAGCTGAGAATCCCTCCGACAAAGACAAGGGCATCACCCAAGAGGTTTGCAAGAAAAATCTTGACAACACCACTCTTGCTGTTAGTTAGGGAAGAAGTAAGTCCAGAGTAGACAAGATAAAACCAAAGATAACCTGCAGTAGGACCAACCAACGCCTGCAATCCAGCTCCACCTCCTGCAAAGACAGGAAGACCGATAGCACCTAGAAGAAGATAGAGTCCGACAGAAAGTACAGCCTCTCTCGGTCTAAAGACAGTAGCAATCAAGCCGATTGCAAAGTTTTGCAGAGTGAAGGGAACAGGTCCAATTGGAAGGGTGATTTGTGCCAATACAGCAATGAGAGCAGCCCCAATAGCAGGGATGGCATAAACGTGAGCTTTTTTCAAAATAGTTAACCTCTTTTCTGATATATAGTAACTATTATACTTAAATCAACACTATTGTCAACCTATTTAAGTAACATGGGTAACAAAAAACTGTAACGGCCGATTTGATTGACAAGAGAAATTTGATAATTGTTTTTTATCGATTTGTAAATCAGTTTTATATATAGATAATCCCATTTTATACATAAAAAATATACTATAAATACTTGACAAACTAAAAAATAAGTGCTACATTAATAAATGTAAACGGATACATTTATATGTGTTCAATTTTAAAAGGAGGGGTAGTTATGAGATATTTTAACGACTCTAGATACAATAACGGTGATTAAAAACCTAAATATAATCAATTCATATTAAAGTAATATGGATGGACTAAAAAGGGGACTGTTGCTTATTCTTCATCAAATATTTTAATTAAAGAAGAAGTAAAATGAAAAAAAGAATTAACAAGAAAGCATCTGTTTTTCTAGTCGCAAGTGTTTTAAGTTTTAGCTTTGCTACTGTAGCTAGTATTGTTAGTGCAACTACAGCACACCCTGCTCCAAGTCCCATTATTGATGTATGGGAATATGGTGTAAATGATAACTCTGGTTATTCGAATTACTTTGTTAGTTCTCCAGATAATATTGGTTCAAAATCTTCAGTAACGAATTTTTGGGGAACAGTTAAAGCTCAGGATAAACAAGATTATGGATGGGCATATTCAAGTGCTACAAAATCTTGGAGCGATGTTCGATTAAATGCATATTGGGATTATTATAGATTTTAAAAATAATTTATGAAAACAAGAGACCCAATTATAAAATAGGGTCTCTTGTAATATGGTAATTGCTTATGAAATTAAAATTATGTATCATTGGATTCTTCTTCTGTTTGATTGCTGCAATTGGTTGGGTCACTATTAGCGATACAGAAATGCCCATACCTTTACCAATTGATGGTGCTTTTTCTATTCAAGGAAAAAGCAATCTTTCAAATAACGAAATATACGAAATGGTTCGTGATTTATCAAAATCGGAAAAGGTTACCATTTACAAGCCCATCGTTCAGAGTTCGGGTCAGTTGAGGTATGTAAATTTTGATGATGTAAATAATGAACAATTAAAGTCAACACCAATAATAGGGATGTATTACACCCTTGGGAAAATGGATATAGATAGTTTGAAACCACTTACGATGACGGGGTTGCAAACAGTATATATGGCTTATCCTTGGTATATAGGAGGAATCTTACAATTTACTGGAACTTTAAGAATACTGTTAATGGGTTCAATTTACTTAACTTTATTAGTTGTGTTATTTGTTGTTAGAACGAAGCAGATTAAAGAAGGAGTGATACGACGTTCTTTGGGATTGCCTGTATACGATCTAAGAAGAGATTATGGTATTTCTCTTATTTTTGAACTGATTATGATGGCTTTATTGATGATTTCTTACAGTTCTTTTTTGGGAAATGGTTTCTTCACCTATAGTTCTAAGTTATTTTTCTCTCTGATTTTAACGAATTTTATACTATTTCAAATCATTGATCTCATCACCTTTGTTTTATTTTGGTTGACGATTCAGGTTGAAAAGCCTATTGAAATTATTAAAAACAAGGCAAAAAATAAACTTATTTTTGTCGTATGGCTTGCCATTATTTCGATTATTATCCTTATCTCAGGAGTTTTTTTACAAGAAACAAAGAGTAGTCAATCCAGTATTAACATTCAGATACAGAATTTAGTACCATGGGACACAGTAAAAGACTGGAGAAGGATTGAGTTCCTTGGAATTGAAAGTAACTCTACTAAAAATGGAGAAGTTAATGATTCGGATGGTCAGTATCTACAGATAGCTGCTTCCTTAAAAAACTTAGATTATTTATATATAGATCGATCCTCAGCATATGTTCCAGATTTCATGAAAACTTCACATGTTATGGAAAATTTTTCTAAACAATTAGAAAATGACGGAATAACGAATCCAGAAATAAATAAAGAGTTGATTTATATCAATCAAACAGGTGCTAACCTACAAAATAAAGTGAATGGAACAAACTATCATCTTTTAGATAATAAGATAGCAACCATTTATATTCCTGAGAAATGGAAAGAAAATCAGAAATCTATTGAGAATACAGTTGTAGCAGAACAATTTATTGGAACAAACTATACAAAAGAAGAAATTGCAGTACAAATAATTCCTGATGGTGATAAAATTTTTTATTTCAATGAAGATGCTGATGATAATCATAAAATGAAAGAGCTTTTACCAATGGCAAGTGTAGCAGATAGCACAGATAACATTGTTGTTGTGTTAGATACGGACAAAATGATTGAAAACAACAAGTTTTCTTTGGCTAGTAATATAACAACTAAGTCTCTTTTTAGTCCTGAGGCGGTAAATAAAATAAATGAAATGGCTACCCAGTTGAATGTTTCAATGAATCCAGTAGATGTTTACCAAATTGTGAAATTAAAGATCCAGTCCTTAGAGCACCAAATTCTACTTTCACAAATTTTGCAGAAGATAATTTACAGTATTGTCTTTATACTCATTTATCAATATGTCCAACTTTATATTACCCTAAAACAGAATGAATATGTGAAGAAAATCATTTTAGGTCTGTCAAAAACATATATAGCAATTTCAAGTCTCAAGTATTTTATGATGACTATTACAATCGTTATCCTATTTACATTTCTTATGACAGGTCAAATAGAGTTGCTATATATTGGTCTTGCTTCTCTGCTCGTTTTGATGTTGTCAATAATCATGAGTTTTAGAAAATTATCTGAAAGCTACACTAAAATTTTAAAAGGAGATGAAACATGACAATTGACCTTTTGAACGTTTCAAAAAGTTTCGGCTCAAAAAAGATCTTTACAGACTTAAATTTAAAATTTGAATCTGGAAAAAGTTATGCATTGATTGGAGGTTCTGGCTCTGGTAAAAGTACCCTTCTTAATATTATAGGAAGATTAGAAAAAATTGACAGTGGGAATGTTTTAGTTGATAAACAAGATATTTGGAAGATAAAAGAAAGAACTTTTTTTAAAAATACTGTTGGATATGTATTTCAGAATTATTCTTTAATAGATAACAAAACAGTATATGATAATTTGAAACTTATCACTAAAGACAAAAAAACAATAACTGATGTACTTGAAAAAGTAGGACTGTCAAGTGACTATTTACATCAAAAAATATATGAATTGTCTGGAGGGCAGGCTCAACGTGTAGCTATTGCCAGAATGTTAATG
>JAGZLW010000025.1 GCA_018364455.1 Streptococcus mitis
ATACTGGTGGAGCTATTCTGACAACTCGAGCACTCTTGTCAGGTAATTAGGAGTTTCTTATGAAACAATTCTTATTAGGTTTTGCTGAGGGTTATTTTACCGTATCGCTCATAATCTACATCGCAACGTATTTGATTTTGAAAAATCCGATCAATACCCTATTTTATCCAGAAATTTACCCTGTTTTATTTGGGCTCTTTTATCTAGGATATAAGGTCAATAAAAAGCAAGTAGAGTAAGCAGCTAAGAATGACTTGTTAGTCTGAGCTGAAAATGGCTAGGGTAGAATCTAAGAATGCATCACATTGGAGTTTAATATGAAATTTGTTAAATCAATACTGAAAGTTTGGCCTGAAATCATGGTATTACTTAGTTCAATGTCTTATATCATCATCAGATTAGTAGCTGATATGAATGAAGTATCTTTACCTACTTGGTTTGATAGTTTCAATATACCAACGATTGCATTATTTATGATGGCCTTCATTCTTTTATACAGAAGTAAAGAAAAAAAGAATAGATAAATTTGAAGCAGTAGATGCTCTATAGGGAATAGGTGTCTTATAGTAACGAATCAAAAAAAGGAGTAACTATGAATCGTAATTTAGAACGGTATAATCTATTCTGACTATGAATAGATTATACCAGAGGTGGCTTAGAAATAGCAGGGACATTAAAAATTGAAGTAACTTTAAATAGGATGTCGTAAAGTTTACTATCAATGGTTTATTTGTTCCAAGCTTGCCTAGGATGACAGTAAAACATCAATTTCCTTTCATACCATATTTTTAGTAGGTAGGACGTTTGTTCTGCCTATTTTTTGCCAAAAAAAGTGCAGTTGAGATGTTTATTTGGAGTTTTACATATATTTTTGATAAAATAGGTATAGAAATTAGGAGAGTTGAAGAAAAGGAATGAAGAAGGTTTTAAGATATTTATTAGTATTTGTGTTTCTATTTTTGATGAATATTTTCATCTTTAAGATACTAGCAACTCTGGGATTTCAGCTGACAATGAGTGAAAAGAGTTATATTGTACCACCGCTGTTTTCGATTATTGTTTTGTACATGATTGACAAAAGAATTATGAAGAAAAAGAAATAAATATATATTTTAGGTAGGACGTTTGTTCTGCCTATTTTTTATCCAAAAAGTGCATTTGGGAGGGAGATAGGCGCATTTGGGGAGGAAGTCCAGTTTTTGTTTGGGGATTGGGGTAAGATAGTTGTTATCAGATGAGTTTATACTCTTCGAAAATCAAATTCAAACCACGTCAACGTCGCCTTGCCGTATAGATGTTACTGACTTTGTCAGTTCTATCTGCAACCTCAAAACAGTGTTTTGAGCAACCTGCGGCTAGTTTCCTAGTTTGCTCTTTGATTTTCATTGAGTATTAGGAAAAAGGAGATGAATATGAAATTTGGGAAACGTCATTATCGTCCGCAAGTGGATCAGATGGACTGCGGTGTAGCTTCATTAGCCATGGTTTTTGGCTACTATGGTAGCTATTATTCTTTGGCTCACTTGCGAGAATTGGCCAAGACAACCATGGATGGGACAACGGCTTTGGGCTTGGTCAAGGTGGCAGAGGAGATTGGTTTTGAGACGCGAGCAATTAAGGCGGATATGACGCTCTTTGACTTGCCAGATTTGACTTTTCCTTTTGTTGCTCATGTGCTTAAGGAAGGAAAATTACTCCACTACTATGTGGTGACTGGGCAGGATAAGGATAGCATTCATATTGCCGATCCAGATCCTGGGGTGAAATTGACCAAACTGCCACGTGAGCGTTTTGCGGAAGAATGGACAGGAGTGACTCTGTTTATGGCACCTAGTCCAGACTACAAGCCTCATAAGGATCAAAAGAATGGTTTGCTCTCTTTTATCCCTATATTAGTGAAGCAGCGTGGCTTGATTGCTAATATCGTTTTGGCAACACTCTTGGTAACCTTGATTAACATTGTGGGTTCTTATTATCTGCAGTCTATTATTGATACCTATGTGCCAGATCAGATGCGTTCGACACTGGGGATTATTTCTATTGGGCTGGTTATCGTCTATATCCTCCAGCAAATCTTGTCTTACGCTCAGGAGTATCTCTTACTTGTTTTGGGGCAACGCTTATCGATTGATGTGATTTTGTCCTATATCAAGCATGTTTTTCACCTGCCTATGTCCTTTTTTGCGACACGCAGGACAGGGGAAATCGTGTCTCGTTTTACAGATGCTAATAGTATCATTGATGCGCTGGCTTCGACCATTCTTTCGATTTTCCTAGATGTGTCAACGGTTGTCATTATTTCCCTTGTTTTATTTTCACAAAATACCAATCTCTTTTTCATGACCTTATTGGCACTTCCTATCTATACAGTGATTATCTTTGCTTTTATGAAGCCGTTTGAAAAGATGAATCGGGATACCATGGAAGCCAATGCAGTTCTGTCTTCTTCTATCATTGAGGACATCAACGGTATTGAGACTATTAAGTCCTTGACCAGTGAGAGTCAGCGTTACCAAAAAATTGACAAGGAATTTGTGGATTATCTGAAAAAAACCTTTACCTATAGTAGGGCAGAGAGTCAGCAAAAGGCTCTGAAAAAAGTTGCCCATCTCTTGCTCAATGTCGGCATTCTCTGGATGGGGGCTGTTCTGGTCATGGATGGCAAGATGAGTTTGGGGCAGTTGATTACCTATAATACCTTGCTGGTTTACTTTACCAATCCTTTGGAAAATATCATCAATCTGCAAACCAAACTTCAGACAGCGCAGGTTGCCAATAACCGTCTAAATGAGGTTTATCTGGTAGCTTCTGAGTTTGAGGAGAAGAAAACAGTTGAGGATTTGAGCTTGATGAAGGGAGATATGACCTTCAAGCAGGTTTCCTACAAGTATGGCTATGGTCGAGATGTCTTGTCAGATATCAATTTGACTATTCCGCAGGGTTCTAAGGTGGCTTTTGTGGGGATTTCGGGGTCAGGTAAGACGACCTTGGCCAAGATGATGGTTAATTTTTACGACCCAAGTCAAGGGGAGATTAGTCTGGGTGGTGTCAATCTCAATCAGATTGATAAAAAGGCCTTGCGCCAGTATATCAACTATCTGCCTCAACAGCCCTATGTCTTTAACGGAACGATTTTGGAGAATCTTCTTTTGGGAGCTAAGGAGGGGACGACACAGGAAGATATCTTACGGGCGGTCGAATTGGCAGAGATTCGGGAGGATATCGAGCGTATGCCACTGAATTACCAGACAGAATTGACTTCGGATGGGGCAGGAATCTCAGGTGGGCAGCGTCAGAGAATTGCTCTGGCGCGTGCTCTCTTGACAGATGCGCCGGTCTTGATTTTGGATGAGGCGACCAGCAGTTTGGATATCTTGACAGAGAAGCGAATTGTCGATAATCTCATGGCTTTAGACAAGACCTTGATTTTCATCGCTCACCGCTTGACCATTGCTGAGCGGACAGAGAAGGTTGTTGTCTTGAATCAAGGAAAGATTGTTGAAGAAGGAAATCATGCTGATTTGCTTGCACAGGGTGGCTTTTACGCCCATTTGGTCAATAGCTAGAAAGAGGAGAGGATGAAACCAGAATTTTTAGAAAGTGCGGAGTTTTATAATCGTCGTTACCATAATTTTTCCAGTCGGGTGATTGTACCCATGTCCCTTCTGCTCGTGTTTTTGCTGGGATTTGCAACATTTGCAGAGAAGGAGATGAGTTTGTCTACTAGAGCGACTGTCGAGCCTAGTCGAATCCTTGCAAATATCCAGTCAACTAGTAACAATCGTATTCTTGTCAATTATTTGGAAGAAAATAAGCTGGTTAAAAAGGGAGATCTTCTGGTTCAATATCAGGAAGGGGCAGAGGGTGTTCAAGTAGAGTCCTATGCCAGTCAGTTGGACATGCTCAAGGATCAAAAAAAGCAATTGGAGTATTTGCAAAAGAGTCTGCAAGAAGGGGAGAACCACTTTCCAGAGGAGGATAAATTTGGTTACCAAGCCACCTTTCGCGACTACATCAGCCAAGCGGGCAGTCTTAGGGCTAGTACATCGCAACAAAATGAGACCATCGCGTCCCAGAATACAGCAGCTAGTCAAACTCAAGCCGAAATCGGTAACCTCATCAGCCAAACAGAGGCTAAAATTCGCGATTACCAGACAGCTAAGTCAGCTATTGAAACAGGTGCTTCCTTGGGCAATCAGAATCTAGCCTACTCTCTCTACCAGTCCTACAAGTCTCAGGGTGAGGAAAATCCGCAAGCTAAAGCTCAGGCTGTTGCTCAGGTTGAAGTACAGCTTTCTCAGTTAGAATCCAGTCTTGCTACTTACCGTGTCCAGTATGCAGGTTCAGGTACCCAGCAAGCCTATGCGTCAGGCTTAAGCAGTCAATTAGAGTCTCTTAAATCCCAACATTTGGCTAAGGTTGGTCAGGAATTGACCCTTCTAGACCAGAAAATCTTGGAGGTGGAGTCAGGTAAGAAGGTTCAGGGAAATCTTTTAGACAAGGGGAAAATTACGGCGAGTGAGGATGGGGTGCTTCACCTTAATCCTGAGACTAGTGATTCTACTATGGTAGCAGAAGGTGCCTTACTAGCCCAACTCTATCCGTCCTTGGAAAAAGAAGGGAAAGCCAAACTTACAGCTTATCTAAGTTCAAAAGATGTAGCAAGGATCAAGGTCGGTGACTCTGTTCGCTATACGACGACTTATGATGCCAAGAATCAACTTTTCCTAGATTCTACTATTACAAGTATTGATGCGACAGCTACTAAGGCTGAAAAAGGGAATTTCTTTAAAATTGAGGCGGAGACTAATCTAACTTCGGAGCAGACTGAAAAACTTCGATATGGGGTGGAGGGTCGCCTACAGATGATTACAGGTAAGAAAAGTTACCTGCGTTATTATTTGGATCAATTTTTGAACAAAGAGTAATGTTCGTGTTTTTAGAGTTAAATGATTTTAAAACTGTGAGAAATCTTTTTCTTGCAGTTTTTTCTTTACAATTTTTGAGGTGTATTCGATATTTATTCGGTTAAATTCTTGTTTTTTTGGGTTTTTTGTGGTAGAATGTGCTCAAGTAATACGAAAGGCGAACTTTAAAATGTCAAAACAATTGATCTATTCGGGAAAAGCTAAAGATATCTATACAACTGAGGATGAAAATCTTATTATTTCAACTTACAAGGACCAGGCGACTGCTTTCAATGGTGTCAAGAAGGAGCAGATTGCAGGTAAGGGAGTGTTGAATAATCAGATTTCATCTTTTATTTTTGAGAAATTAAATGCGGCTGGTGTGGCGACTCACTTTGTGGAGAAGCTTTCGGACACGGAACAACTCAATAAAAAGGTTAAGATTATTCCTTTGGAAGTCGTGCTCCGCAACTACACGGCTGGTTCCTTTTCAAAACGTTTTGGCGTAGACGAAGGAATCGCATTTGAGACTCCGATTGTTGAATTTTACTATAAAAATGATGATTTGGATGATCCATTCATCAATGATGAGCATGTGAAATTCCTACAGATTGCGAATGACCAGCAGATTGCCTACTTGAAGGAGGAAACCCGTCGTATCAATGAACTTTTGAAGGGCTGGTTTGCTGAGATTGGGCTTAAGTTGATTGACTTTAAACTAGAGTTCGGTTTTGACAAGGATGGCAAGATTATCTTAGCAGATGAATTTTCACCAGATAACTGCCGTTTGTGGGATGCGGATGGCAACCACATGGATAAGGATGTTTTCCGTAGAGGATTGGGAGAACTAACCGACGTTTATGAGATTGTTTGGGAAAAGTTACAGGGGTTGAAATAATCTGTTTGCAACGGAAAACCTTCGTCTCTCAACTAAAAGGACTCAGGCTGAAAAGGTTCCCCAGACCTTTTCACTCCGTAGAGGATTGGGAGAACTAACCGACGTTTACGAGATTGTTTGGGAAAAGTTGCAGGGGTTGAAATAACAACCTCAAGGTCGTTGGAACATTGCAAGAGCTGAAATAAAGGAATAAGAATTGATGGATAAACGTATTTTTGTTGAAAAAAAGGCTGATTTTCAGGTCAAATCAGAAAGTTTAGTTAGAGAACTTCAGCATAACTTGGGACTTTCAAGCTTGAAAAGTATTCGTATTGTGCAAGTGTATGATGTCTTTGATTTGGCAGAGGGTTTGTTTGCACCTGCAGAGAAACACATCTTCTCTGAGCAGGTGACAGACCATGTCTTGGACGAAGCGGCTGTGCAGGCGGATCTTGCCAACTATGCTTTCTTTGCCATTGAAAGCCTACCAGGGCAGTTTGACCAGCGCGCAGCATCTTCACAGGAAGCCTTGCTTTTACTAGGAAGTTCGAGTGATGTAACAGTCAATACCGCTCAACTTTACTTAGTCAATAAAGATATTGATGTGACTGAGTTGGAAGCAGTCAAGAACTACTTGCTCAACCCAGTTGATTCTCGTTTCAAGGATATCACGACAGGGATTGCCAAGCAGGAATTTTCTGAGTCAGACAAGACCATTCCTAAATTGACTTTCTTTGAAAGCTATAGGGCAGAAGACTTTGCCCGCTACAAGGCCGAGCAAGGGATGGCTATGGAAGTGGATGATTTGCTCTTTATCCAGGACTACTTTAAGTCAATCGGGCGTGTACCAACTGAGACTGAACTCAAGGTTTTGGACACTTACTGGTCTGATCATTGCCGTCACACGACTTTTGAGACAGAGTTGAAACAGATTGATTTCTCCGCATCGAAATTCCAAAAGCAATTGCAGTCAACCTATGAAAAATATATTGCCATGCGTGATGAGTTGGGGCGTTCTGAAAAGCCACAAACCTTGATGGACATGGCCACTATTTTTGGTCGTTATGAGCGTGCTAATGGACGTTTGGATGATATGGAAGTGTCAGACGAAATCAATGCTTGCTCAGTCGAAATTGAAGTGGACGTTGATGGTGTGAAAGAACCATGGCTCCTCATGTTTAAAAACGAAACCCACAATCACCCAACTGAGATTGAGCCATTTGGTGGGGCGGCTACTTGTATCGGTGGAGCCATTCGTGACCCATTGTCAGGTCGCTCATATGTCTACCAAGCTATGCGTATCTCAGGTGCCGGTGATATTACCGCACCGATTTCGGAAACGCGTGCTGGGAAATTACCACAACAGGTCATTTCTAAGACAGCTGCTCATGGTTATTCTTCTTACGGAAACCAGATTGGGCTTGCAACAACCTACGTTCGTGAATACTTCCACCCAGGCTTTGTAGCTAAACGCATGGAGCTTGGTGCTGTTGTCGGAGCGGCTCCTAAGGGCAATGTTGTCCGTGAAAAACCGGAAGCGGGTGATGTCATTATCCTCCTTGGAGGTAAGACTGGACGTGATGGTGTCGGTGGTGCGACGGGCTCTTCTAAGGTTCAAACGGTTGAGTCTGTGGAAACTGCTGGAGCTGAGGTTCAAAAAGGGAATGCCATCGAAGAACGTAAGATTCAGCGCCTCTTCCGTAATGGCAATGTCACTCGTCTTATCAAGAAATCTAATGACTTTGGTGCTGGTGGAGTCTGTGTGGCTATCGGTGAATTAGCAGACGGTCTGGAAATTGACCTTAACAAGGTGCCTCTTAAATACCAGGGCTTGAATGGCACAGAAATTGCTATCTCTGAATCTCAAGAACGGATGGCAGTCGTGGTTCGTCCTGAGGATGTAGATGCCTTCGTTGTTGAATGTAACAAAGAAAATATTGACGCTGTTGTGGTTGCGACAGTAACTGAAAAACCAAATCTAGTCATGCACTGGAATGGTGAAACGATTGTCGACTTGGAACGTCGTTTCCTAGATACCAACGGTGTGCGTGTCGTTGTTGATGCCAAGGTTGTGGACAAGGATGTCAAGCTTCCAGAAGAACGTCAAACATCTGCTGACACACTTGAAGCAGATACCCTTACGGTTCTATCTGACCTCAACCATGCCAGTCAAAAAGGATTACAGACTATCTTTGACTGCTCTGTTGGACGCTCTACGGTTAATCACCCACTTGGTGGTCGTTACCAACTCACACCAACTGAGGCATCTGTGCAGAAATTACCAGTTCAACACGGTGTGACTCATACTGCGTCAGTCATGGCTCAAGGTTTCAACCCTTATCTAGCTGAATGGTCTCCATACCACGGTGCTGCCTATGCGGTGATTGAAGCAACTGCTCGTTTGGTAGCTGCTGGTGCCAACTGGTCTAAGGCTCGCTTCTCTTACCAAGAGTACTTCGAGCGCATGGACAAACAAGCTGAGCGTTTTGGTCAGCCTGTAGCAGCTCTTCTTGGATCTATTGAAGCTCAGATTCAACTTGGTTTGCCATCTATCGGTGGTAAAGACTCCATGTCTGGTACTTTTGAAGAATTGACAGTACCGCCAACCTTGGTAGCCTTTGGGGTGACGACGGCAGATAGCCGTAAGGTGCTCTCTCCAGAATTTAAAGTTGCTGGTGAAAACATCTACTACATCCCAGGCCAAGCACTCTCAGCAGAGATTGATTTTGACTTGATTAAGTCTAACTTTGCTCAGTTTGAAGCCCTTCAAAAGGCTCACAAAGTAACAGCAGCTTCAGCTGTTAAATACGGCGGTGTGCTTGAAAGTTTGGCACTTGCTACTTTTGGAAATCATATCGGTGCAGAGGTAACCTTGCCTGAACTAGAAACGGCTTTGACAGCACAATTAGGTGGATTTGTCTTTACTTCTCCTGAAGAAATTGCTGGAGTAGAGAAAATCGGTCAAACAAGTGCAGACTTTACACTTCTTGTCAACGGTGTGAAGCTAGATGGACACAAGCTTGACAGTGCCTTCCAAGGTAAACTGGAGAAAGTTTACCCAACAGAATTTACTCAAGCTAAAGAACTTGCTGAAGTACCAGTTGTGGTATCAGATGTTGTGATTAAAGCAAAAGAAAAGGTTGAAAAACCGGTGGTCTATATCCCAGTATTCCCGGGCACCAACTCAGAATATGACTCAGCTAAGGCCTTCGAAAAAGAAGGTGCAGAGGTTAACTTGGTACCATTCGTGACCTTGCATGAAGAAGCCATTGTCAAGTCAGTTGAAACCATGGTTGACAATATCGGCAAGGCTAACATTCTCTTCTTTGCAGGTGGATTCTCAGCTGCGGATGAGCCAGATGGTTCAGCTAAGTTTATCGTCAACATCCTGCTCAATGAAAAAGTGCGTGCTGCTATTGATAGCTTTATCGCTCGTGGTGGCTTGATTATCGGTATCTGTAATGGATTCCAGGCCTTGGTCAAATCAGGTCTTCTTCCATACGGGAACTTCGAAGATGCCAGCAGTACTAGCCCAACCCTCTTCTATAATGATGCCAACCAACACGTGGCCAAGATGGTGGAAACTCGGATTGTCAATACCAACTCGCCATGGTTGGCTGGAGTAGAAGTGGGCGATATCCACGCTATTCCTGTTTCGCACGGTGAAGGGAAGTTTGTCGTGACGGCTGAGGAATTTGTGGAGCTCCGTGACAATGGTCAAATCTTTAGCCAATACGTTGACTTTGACGGCAAACCAAGTATGGACTCTAAGTACAATCCGAATGGTTCTGTCCATGCCATCGAAGGAATTACCAGCAAGAATGGTCAAATCATCGGTAAGATGGGCCACTCAGAACGTTATGAGGAAGGTCTTTTCCAAAATATCCCAGGAAATAAAGACCAGCACCTGTTCGCGTCAGCGGTTAAATACTTTACTGGAAAATAAGACTTGCAGATTTTCTAATAGATAGTATCAGTAATGTAAAAGTCATGTAGATTTAGCTCTTGGTGCTACACAAATAAAAATTAGGTATATAAAATGACATACGAAGTAAAATCTCTTAATGAAGAATGTGGTGTTTTCGGTATCTGGGGACATCCAGATGCTGCTAAATTGACCTATTTTGGTCTCCACAGTCTTCAACACCGTGGTCAGGAGGGGGCAGGAATCCTCTCCAATGACCAAGGGAAACTAAAGCGGCATCGCGATATGGGTCTTCTATCAGAAGTCTTCAGAAATCCTGCTAACTTAGATAAATTGACAGGAACTGGTGCGATTGGGCATGTGCGTTATGCGACTGCTGGCGAAGCTTCTGTAGATAACATCCAGCCCTTCCTCTTCCGTTTTCACGATATGCAGTTTGGGTTGGCTCATAATGGAAATCTGACCAATGCTGCCTCTCTCAAGAAAGAATTAGAACAAAGAGGAGCGATTTTCAGCGCGACTTCGGACTCGGAAATCTTGGCTCACCTCATTCGTCGCAGTCACAATCCTAGTCTGATGGGCAAAATCAAGGAAGCGCTCAGCCTTGTCAAAGGTGGTTTTGCCTATATCTTGCTGTTTGAGGACAAGTTGATTGCGGCTCTTGACCCCAATGGTTTCCGTCCCCTTTCTATCGGGAAAATGGCCAACGGAGCGGTGGTGGTTTCCTCTGAAACCTGTGCTTTTGAGGTTATTGGTGCTGAATGGATTCGTGATTTGAAGCCAGGTGAGATTGTGATCATTGATGACAAGGGAATCCAGTATGATAGCTATACAGATGATACTCAGTTAGCAATCTGTTCTATGGAGTATATCTATTTTGCCCGCCCTGATTCTAACATTCATGGTGTCAATGTCCATACGGCTCGTAAACGTATGGGTGCCCAATTGGCGCGTGAATTCAAGCACGAGGCGGATATCGTGGTCGGTGTGCCCAATTCTTCCCTCAGCGCGGCTATGGGATTTGCGGAAGAGTCCGGGCTACCAAATGAAATGGGCCTCATCAAGAACCAATACACCCAACGTACCTTTATCCAACCGACTCAAGAATTGCGGGAGCAAGGGGTGCGGATGAAACTGTCTGCTGTTTCAGGCGTTGTAAAAGGCAAGCGTGTGGTTATGATTGATGACTCTATTGTACGTGGAACGACCTCTCGTCGTATTGTTCAACTCTTAAAAGAAGCGGGTGCAACTGAGGTTCACGTTGCTATTGGCAGTCCAGCGCTAGCTTATCCATGCTTCTATGGAATTGATATCCAGACCCGTCAGGAGCTGATTGCAGCTAATCATACGGTCGAAGAAACTCGCCAAATCATTGGTGCAGACAGTCTGACTTATCTTTCTGTTGAGGGCTTGATTGAGTCAATTGGGATTGAAACGGATGCGCCAAATGGCGGTCTCTGTGTCGCTTATTTTGATGGTGACTATCCAACACCTCTCTACGACTACGAAGAAGACTATCGTAGAAGTTTGGAAGAAAAGACCAGTTTTTACAAATAGACAATAGATTCTCCATTAAAGGAAAGGAAGAGGAGACAAAATGGCAAATAAAAATGCGTACGCTCAATCTGGTGTGGATGTTGAAGCGGGTTATGAAGTTGTTGAACGGATTAAAAAGCACGTGGCTCGTACGGAGCGTGAAGGTGTCATGGGAGCTCTGGGTGGCTTTGGTGGTATGTTTGACCTTTCAAAGACTGGGGTTAAAGAACCCGTCTTGATTTCAGGAACTGATGGTGTCGGAACCAAGCTCATGTTGGCTATCAAGTACGACAAGCATGACACGATTGGGCAGGACTGTGTGGCCATGTGTGTCAATGATATCATCGCTGCAGGTGCGGAGCCTCTCTATTTCCTCGACTATGTGGCGACAGGGAAGAATGAACCAGCTAAGCTAGAACAAGTGGTTGCTGGTGTGGCAGAAGGTTGTGTGCAGGCAGGCGCTGCCCTCATCGGTGGGGAAACAGCTGAAATGCCGGGCATGTACGGCGAAGATGACTATGACTTGGCTGGTTTTGCGGTCGGGGTGGCTGAAAAATCTCAAATTATTGACGGCTCAAAGGTGGCAGAGGGAGATATTCTGCTCGGACTTGCTTCAAGTGGGATTCATTCCAATGGTTACTCTCTCGTCCGTCGTGTTTTTGCGGATTTCACAGGTGAGGAAGTCCTGCCAGAATTGGAAGGCAAGCAACTCAAAGAAGTCCTTCTTGAGCCGACTCGTATCTATGTCAAGGCTGTTTTACCACTTATCAAGGAAAGCTTGGTAAATGGTATTGCCCACATCACAGGTGGTGGCTTTATTGAGAATGTCCCTCGTATGTTTGCAGCTGACTTGGCTGCTGAGATTGAAGAAGACAAGGTTCCCGTGCTTCCTATTTTCAAAGCTCTTGAAAAATATGGTAAAATCAAACATGAAGAGATGTTTGAAATCTTCAATATGGGTGTGGGACTTATGCTGGCAGTTAGCCCTGAAAATGTAAGTCGTGTCAAGGAATTGTTGGATGAACCAGTCTATGAAATCGGTCGTATCGTCAAGAAAGAAAACGAAAGTGTCATCATCAAATGAAAAAAATAGCGGTTTTTGCCTCTGGTAATGGCTCAAATTTTCAGGTGATAGCGGAACAATTTCCAGTAGAGTTTGTCTTTTCAGACCATCGTGACGCCTATGTGCTCGAACGTGCAGACAAGCTCGGCGTTCTATCCTATGCTTTTGAACTCAAGGAGTTTGACAACAAGGCAGACTACGAAGCAGCCCTTGTCGAACTCTTGGAAGAGCACCAGATTGACTGGGTTTGTCTAGCAGGCTACATGAAAATCGTTGGGCCAACCTTATTGGCGGCTTATGAAGGTCGAATCATCAATATCCATCCAGCTTACCTGCCAGAATTTCCAGGAGCTCATGGGATTGAGGATGCTTGGAATGCTGGCGTTGCTGAGAGTGGTGTGACCATTCACTGGGTGGATTCCGGTGTGGATACTGGAAAGGTTATCAAACAAGTCCGTGTACCGCGACTAGCTGATGATACGATTGACAGTTTTGAAACTCGGATTCATGAGGCAGAGTACAAGTTGTATCCAGAGGTTCTGGATAGTTTGGGAGTAGGGAGAAGATAAGAAGTAAATCAAATTTTGATTGTGCAATTTTGCTAGGAGAAGAAATGATTGAGATAAAATTAGTAGATGAGAGCAGTTTTCAGGCAGTGCTGGATTTGAAAATATCTGAAGCTGATGAACGAGCACGTTTCGTGTCTCCAAATGTACGCTCTTTAGCTGACGCATGGCTCTACAGAGAGAATGGGGATGTGTTTCCAATGGCAATTTATTGGAATGAGCTTGTAGTTGGTTTTCTCCTGTTGGAAATAGATAAGGATGAAGCGGAATACTTTATCTGGCGGATAATGATTGGCCAGCAGTACCAAGGAAGAGGTCATGGTCGAAAAGCCTTGGAAGTTCTAATCAAAAAGGCTCAGATGGATATCGCTTGCAATCATATTATTGCAGATTATGTGGTTGGAAATGAAAAAATGAAGCACCTGCTGACTAGTTTGGGTTTTCAGGAAACAGGATTTATAGAAGAAAATAACGAAGTCGCTATGCGCTTGGACCTAAAGAAAGAGGAATAGAATGACGAAAAAAGCTTTAATCAGTGTCTCAAACAAAGAGGGCATTGTTGAATTTGCCCAAGAACTTAAAAAAACTCGGTTGGGACACCATCTCAACAGGTGGAACCAAGGTTGCCCTTGATAATGCTGGGGTGAGCACCATTGCCATTGATGATTCATATGATATCTTTGATTCAAAATTGGAGTCAGTGATTGTTGAAGATGGCTTCAAACGGAGGTATTTGTAATGTTAGAATCTAAAAAAACAACTCGATATGTATTTTATGTCTATCTGATGTTATTAACTTGGGGAATCTTATTTAAGTTTGAGACCAATCCTGAATTTATAGCATTTTTCTTAGCTCCAAGGTACATCAATTGGATTCCATTTTCAGAACCACTAATAGTAGATGGAAAAATTGTTTTTGCTGAAATGTTATTTAATCTGATTTCCTTTATTCCATTAGGTGTTTGTTTCCCTCTGATAAAAACTAATTTATCTAATTTAAAAATAGTCGGGACAGGTTTCTTGATTAGTTTATTGTTTGAGTGCTTACAGTATATTTTAGCAATAGGTATAACAGATATAACGGATTTGGCTTTAAATACGCTAGGTGTTTGTGTAGGCTTACTGATTTATCAAATTTTTATAAGAGTGTTCAAATCACAGACTAGAAAATGGGTCAATATCTTAGGTATGCTTAGCCTTGGTTTTGCTTATTTTGTTTTACTGTTACTGCATTTAATTGGTGTTTAACTAATGATTAAAAAGGAGAATATAATGACTAAACGCGCCTTAATCAGCGTCTCAGACAAAGTGGGCATTGTTGAATTTGCCCAAGAACTTAAAAAACTTGGTTGGGAGATTATCTCGACTGGTGGAACCAAGGTTGCCCTTGATACTGCTGGGGTGGACACCATTGCGATTGATGATGTGACTGGTTTTCCAGAAATGATGGACGGTCGTGTCAAGACCCTTCATCCAAATATCCACGGTGGGCTTCTCGCTCGTCGTGACTTGGATAGTCACTTGGAAGCAGCTAAGGAGAACCAGATTGAGCTTATCGACCTTGTTGTAGTTAACCTTTACCCATTTAAGGAAACCATCCTCAAACCAGACGTGACTTATGCTGATGCGGTTGAGAACATCGATATCGGTGGGCCATCTATGCTTCGTTCAGCAGCTAAAAACCATGCCAGTGTTACAGTTGTGGTAGATCCTGCTGACTACGCTGTGGTTTTGGACGAATTGGCAGCAAACGGCGAAACCTCTTATGAAACTCGCCAACGTTTGGCAGCCAAAGTATTTCGTCACACAGCGGCTTATGATGCCTTGATTGCAGAATACTTCACAGCTCAAGTGGGCGAAAGCAAACCAGAAAAGTTGACCTTGACCTATGACCTCAAACAAGCTATGCGTTATGGGGAAAATCCTCAGCAGGATGCGGACTTCTACCAGAAAGCTTTGCCGACTGATTACTCCATTGCATCAGCCAAACAGCTAAACGGTAAAGACTTGTCCTTCAACAATATCCGTGATGCGGATGCTGCCATTCGTATTATCCGTGACTTCAAAGACCGTCCAACTGTTGTGGCTCTCAAACACATGAACCCATGTGGAATCGGTCAGGCTGATAACATTGAGACTGCTTGGGACTACGCTTATGAGTCTGACCCAGTGTCTATCTTTGGTGGTATCGTTGTTCTTAACCGTGAGGTGGATGCTGCGACAGCTGAGAAGATGCACGGCGTTTTCCTTGAAATCATCATTGCACCAAGCTATACGGATGAAGCGCTAGCCATTTTGACTAATAAAAAGAAAAACTTGCGTATCCTTGCCTTGCCATTTGATGCTCAAGAGGCCAGTGAAGTGGAAGCAGAATACACAGGTGTAGTTGGTGGACTTCTGGTGCAAAACCAAGACGTTATCAAAGAAAGTCCAGCTGACTGGCAAGTGGTGACCAAACGCCAACCAACTGAGACAGAAGCAACTGCTCTTGAATTTGCTTGGAAGGCCATCAAGTACGTGAAATCAAACGGTATCATTGTGACCAACGACCACATGACACTTGGTGTTGGCCCGGGTCAAACCAATCGTGTGGCCTCTGTGCGTATTGCCATTGAACAAGCTAAAAATCGTCTTGACGGAGCTGTGCTTGCTTCCGATGCCTTCTTCCCATTTGCGGATAATGTGGAAGAAATCGCTAAAGCAGGTATCAAGGCTATCATCCAGCCAGGTGGGTCCGTCCGTGACCAAGAGTCTATCGAAGCTGCGGATAAATATGGCTTGACCATGATCTTCACAGGTGTGAGACATTTTAGACATTAAGAACCTAAAGGAAAGAAAACAGTTTCTTTCCTTTTTTACTTTAAAAAGCTTAATGAAACAAGATTAAAACGAACGTTTGTGGTATAATGTTAGTAAATAATTCGCAAAAGAGGTTGTGAGATGAAACTACTTGTTGTCGGTTCGGGTGGTCGTGAACATGCGATTGCTAAGAAGTTGCTTGAGTCAAAAGAGGTAGAAAAGGTTTTTGTTGCTCCTGGGAATGATGGGATGACTCTGGATGGTTTGGAATTGGTAAATATCTCTATTTCCGAACATTATAAATTGATTGAGTTTGTAAAAGCCAACGATATTGCTTGGTCATTTATCGGGCCAGATGATGCCCTTGCGGCTGGTATTGTGGATGATTTCCATGCAGCTGGTCTCAAAGCCTTTGGTCCGACAAGATTGGCAGCGGAGCTGGAATGGTCCAAGGATTTTGCCAAGGAAATCATGGTCAAATACGGCGTTCCGACAGCAATATATGGCACATTTTCAGATTTCGAGGAAGCCAAGGCCTATATCGAAAAGCAGGGTGCGCCTATCGTAGTCAAGGCAGATGGCTTGGCGCTTGGGAAGGGTGTCGTCGTTGCGGAGACGGTTGAGCAAGCAGTCGAAGCAGCTCACGAGATGCTTTTGGACAATAAATTTGGTGACTCAGGTGCGCGTGTGGTTATTGAGGAATTCCTTGAAGGAGAGGAATTTTCACTCTTTGCCTTTGTCAATGGTGATAAGTTCTACATCATGCCAACAGCTCAGGACCACAAACGTGCCTATAATGGCGATAAGGGGCCTAACACGGGGGGTATGGGTGCCTATGCACCAGTTCCACACTTACCACAGAGTGTGGTTGATACAGCGGTTGACACCATTGTCAAGCCAGTCCTTGAGGGCATGATTCAAGAAGGTCGTCCTTATCTGGGTATCCTTTACGCAGGGCTTATCCTGACAGCTGATGGACCTAAGGTCATCGAGTTTAATGCTCGCTTCGGAGATCCAGAAACTCAGATTATCTTGCCTCGTCTGACCTCTGATTTTGCACAAAATATCACAGATATTCTGGATGGTAAGGAGCCAAACATTACCTGGACGGACAAGGGTGTGACTCTGGGTGTGGTTGTCGCATCCAAGGGTTACCCGCTAGACTATGAAAAAGGTGTCGAGTTGCCAGCCAAGACAGAAGGAGACATCATCACCTACTATGCAGGTGCTAAGTTTGCGGAAAATAGCAGAGCACTGCTCTCAAACGGTGGACGTGTCTATATGCTCGTCACCACAGCAAACACCGTCAAAGAAGCCCAAAATACCATCTACCAAGAACTCGCTCAACAAAAAACAGAAGGCCTCTTCTACCGAACCGATATCGGAAGCAAGGGAGTATGAATATGATTGAAAAATTAAGTATTATAATATCGTTGCTAACAGCCTTAGTTGCGGTATGGAACAGTTGGTTCACAATAAAATCATTTAATGAGACACGTAAATACGATGTCAAAAAAATGAGATATGAAAAATTATACGTCTATTATATGGAGTATATCTCAAGAAAAGAAAAATTAAATTTTTTGTCTTCGACAGATACAATCAACACATTGAATTATATATTTAGTGTTTATGATAATATTAAATTTTTAATGGATAAAGAAATTTCAGATAACCTCAATATTCTTCAAAATAATCTTGAAAAAGAGCGTAATCAATTTTTATCAGATTTTGATAAAATGAATTTGGACGAAAGAAGTAGAAGATTGGATGAGTTGATACAGGCTTCTAAAAGCTTTAACGGGGAATTTAAGAAATATTATCAGCTTCAACTATCAAAAGATTATAATAAATTAGTTTAAAAAGAGAGAAATTAAGAAAATATGAAACCGATTATTTCCATTATCATGGGCTCCAAATCCGACTGGGCAACCATGCAAAAAACAGCCGAAGTCCTGGACCGTTTCGGCGTTACTTACGAAAAGAAAGTTGTTTCAGCCCACCGGACACCAGACCTCATGTTCAGACATGCTGAAGAAGCTCGTAGCCGTGGCATAAAGGTCATCATCGCAGGTGCTGGTGGCGCAGCCCATTTGCCAGGTATGGTAGCAGCTAAAACAACCCTTCCAGTCATCGGGGTACCCGTCAAGTCTCGTGCTCTTAGTGGCGTGGACTCGCTCTACTCTATCGTTCAGATGCCGGGCGGTGTGCCTGTTGCGACAATGGCTATCGGTGAGGCAGGTGCGACCAATGCGGCCCTCTTTGCCCTTCGTCTCCTATCAGTAGAGGATCAGGCTATCGCGACAGCATTGGCAGATTTTGCAGAAGAACAAGGAAAAATCGCAGAGGAGTCGACAAATGAGCTCATCTAAAACAATCGGAATTATCGGTGGTGGTCAGCTTGGTCAGATGATGGCCATTTCTGCTATTTACATGGGGCACAAGGTCATTGCGCTGGATCCGGTAGCGGATTGCCCGGCCTCTCGCGTCGCGGAAATCATTGTGGCGCCTTATAATGACGTGGATGCTCTGCGTCAGTTGGCTGAGCGTTGCGATATCTTGACCTATGAGTTTGAAAATGTCGATGCCGATGGTTTGGATGCTGTCATTAAGGATGGTCAGCTCCCTCAAGGGACAGACCTGCTCCGCATTTCCCAAAATCGCATCTTTGAAAAGGACTTTCTCTCAAATAAGGCTCAAGTAACGGTGGCACCTTACAAGGTTGTGACTTCTAGCCAAGACTTGGCAGATATTGACCTGTCGAAAACCTATGTCCTCAAGACTGCAACTGGTGGCTACGATGGACATGGTCAAAAGGTCATTTGCTCAGCAGAAGATTTAGAAGAGGCCTATGTACTAGCTGATTCTACAGACTGTGTTTTGGAAGAATTTGTGAACTTTGACCTTGAAATTTCTGTCATCGTGTCAGGAAATGGCAAGGACGTGACAGTTTTCCCAGTTCAGGAAAATATTCACCGAAACAACATCCTTTCAAAAACTATTGTGCCTGCTCGCATTTCAGAAAGTTTAGCTGAGAAAGCCAAAGCTATGGCCGTGCGAATTGCTGAGCAGCTTAATCTATCTGGAACCCTTTGCGTGGAAATGTTTGCGACAGCTGACGACATCATTGTCAACGAGATTGCTCCACGACCACACAACTCTGGGCATTATTCAATTGAAGCCTGCGACTTCTCCCAGTTTGATACCCACATTTTAGGTGTTCTGGGAGCATCATTGCCAGAAATTAAATTACATGCTCCAGCCGTTATGCTCAATGTCCTCGGCCAGCATGTCGAGGATGCTGAAAAATATGTCACAGAAAATCCAAGCGCCCACCTCCACATGTATGGTAAAATAGAAGCAAAGCATAACCGCAAGATGGGACATGTGACTTTGTTTAGTGATGAACCAGATAGGATTGGAGAACTATAGATAGGTACTATATTTCTTTCAGTTGCTTATAGATAGGAGAATTACATTGTTATTAACTGAATTTAAAATTAATGCTCTCAACCAGGATTATAACGTTGATTTAATTTTTGAAAATAATAAAACAATATTTATTGGTGAAAATGGTATTGGTAAAACAACAATACTATCAATTTTATATTATTTATTAGATTTAAATTATACAGAATTACTTCGATTTACTTTTGATAGTATAGAGTTGACCTTTAAAAACTCTAGCCCTCTAAAAATTACAAAACGTGATATAAGAGAGGAACTAGAGCGATTGGACCGTGGTAAAATAGGCAGGCGTCACCCAAGATATCGGATAGAGATAGACAATTTTATAAGAGTAATTGAAGAAGACCCTGAATTGTCTGAAGACATAAAAAGAATAATAGTTTCAGGTGCAGATAATTCTAACTCCTATATAGAAGTAATGAATATATTACGTAAAAAAAGAGGATTTGGGCAATCTGCAATTCGTTTTAGAGAAGATATTTTTTCAGAACTATCTTATCGTCTTAATCCGCCGTCGTATAAATTACTAATAGATAAGATAGAAGATATAAAAACAAATTATAAAATTCTCTATTTCCCAACATATCGAAGAATTGAAGAAAATTTGGCTCAGTTAGATTTGGAAACAAGGGATGAAAGAATTATAAATAAATCAAATGGTGAGCTAATTCATTTTGGTATGGAGGATGTTGAACAAAAAATAGAAAATTTACTTAATAAAATTAGTAAAGAAACAAATGAAAGTTACAACACAATGACTGGCGGTTTATTAAATAAATTTGCAGAAGGAAATTTAGATGTATCTTTTGAACCATTTGATAGAGATACTGTTATAATAGCACTCTCACGATTAGGAAATAAAGTTACTAAAAAGTCTAAAGACACTATTCTGAAAAAAATCGAGAATAACACGCTTATAGAGGATAAGTATTTGAACTATCTTGTTTCAAGTATTGTAAAAAATTATAAAAAATTAGAAGAGATAGATAGTAGAATTGATGATTTCACAGAGAAAGTAAATAAATATTTATTTAACAAAAAATTTTTCTATGATGCTGAGTCATTGAAACTGGAAATAAAAAGAACAAATTCAGAGGGCGAAATAAAAACTCATAGGGACTTCTTCGGTAAAGAAGTAGAAGAAGTAATCAAGTTAGAAAGTCTATCATCGGGTGAAAAACAGCTAGTTTCAGCATTTTCAAAAATTTTTTTAGAGGATGAGAAAAAGTTACTTATATTGTTTGATGAGCCAGAATTATCTCTTTCTGTACCGTGGCAGAAAGAATTTATCTATGATATCTCTCAAGCCGGGACATGTAAATTTTTATTAGTTGTTACTCATTCTCCATTTATTTATGATCAATTATTCAAATTTGCTAGAGATATTGATAAATTTATTACCGAGACTGATAAAACTATTGATGAATCAGAAGGAATCTCTTCATTTTGGGATGAATCAGCTTTTGATGACGATACATTTTAGCTAATGGAGAAGATTATGGAAAGAGTTAATTTAGAAAATCTCCAAAAATCCAAAGAGGAGCCTTCGGTTGTATGGTCTGAGTATAAAAATGATTGTAGGCATAATCCTGATATGTATTTTGTCTTTTATGAAGGAAAAGATAGGCAATATTACGATGTAAGAATAAATTCTAAAACATCAAATTTTAATGCTTATATTGCTGGAAATAAGGCAAAAGTTTTAGCTGTGTTTGAAAAAATAAAGCGAGAAGATGGGGAAAAATCATTAAAAAACACTCTCTTCTTTATTGATAAAGATTATGAACGAAAAGATAAAGTATATGATTCTCATATTTATGTTACACAGAAGTATTCAATTGAAAACTATTATGTAAGTCATAAAGCAATGGAAAAGATATTAAGATTCCATTTTGGGCTTAATCCAAAATCAGAAGCCTCTATTAAAATAATGAAATTATTTGATGACAGATATGAAGAATTTATTTCTATACTAATGGAACTTAATTTATGGGCAATTGCTTGTAAATCAGTAGATTTTATTATTAATTTCGATCTTATAAGAGTAAAAGAAAATCCCTATAATATTATTGATATTAGCTATAAAGAGATCCAAC
The DNA here is from genome assembly GCA_018364455.1 of Streptococcus mitis. Classification (GTDB taxonomy): domain Bacteria; phylum Bacillota; class Bacilli; order Lactobacillales; family Streptococcaceae; genus Streptococcus; species Streptococcus mitis_BR. The sequence goes on from JAGZLW010000025.1 coordinate 21,238, forward strand.
AGAAGAATGAACTTAACTTCGATTATTTTATAGAATTGTATGAGAAAAAGTTATTACAACACAAAAACTCTGATGCTAAATATGAATATGATTACTCTGAATATATTTTAAAAAAAGAAAATATCAGAGATTTTTTTGATAATAAAAGTAAGTATTATAGAACAAATATTGAATATTATTTTAGAGGTAAATTTATAATTTGTTTCTTGGTCCGTTTTTTACAAACACTTACACAAAAGCATTCGGGAATACTTAAACCAGAATTTCAAGTCACTGAAAAAAATGTTATGAGTTTATTTACAAATCAAGCGGACACACCTAAAAAATTAGAGGATTATTTAAACAATAAACTCTGCTAAAATTTTTATTATTAATGGTTACAAGGAGAAAAAAATGATCGACCGTTATTCTCGCCCTGAGATGGCGAATATTTGGAGTGAAGAAAATAAATACCGTGCTTGGCTTGAGGTGGAAATCTTGGCTGATGAGGCATGGGCTGAGTTGGGAGAAATCCCTAAGGAAGATGTGGCTTTGATTCGTGAAAAGGCGGACTTTGACATCGACCGCATTTTGGAGATCGAGCAAGAGACTCGTCACGATGTGGTGGCTTTCACACGTGCGGTTTCTGAGACTCTTGGTGAAGAGCGCAAGTGGGTCCACTATGGATTGACTTCTACTGACGTGGTGGATACGGCCTACGGCTACCTCTACAAGCAAGCCAACGACATCATCCGTCGTGACCTTGAAAACTTCACCAACATCATCGCTGATAAGGCTAAGGAGCACAAGTTCACCATCATGATGGGGCGTACCCATGGTGTGCATGCTGAGCCGACAACTTTTGGTCTTAAATTGGCAACTTGGTACAGCGAAATGAAACGCAACATCGAGCGTTTCGAGCATGCGGCTGCTGGTGTGGAAGCTGGCAAGATTTCTGGTGCGGTTGGGAACTTTGCAAACATTCCACCATTTGTTGAAAAATACGTCTGCGACAAATTGGGTATCCGTGCTCAAGAAATCTCTACACAGGTGCTTCCTCGTGACCTTCACGCTGAGTACTTTGCGGTTCTTGCCAGCATCGCGACTTCTATCGAGCGTATGGCTACTGAAATCCGTGGTTTGCAAAAATCAGAACAACGCGAAGTGGAAGAATTCTTTGCTAAAGGGCAAAAAGGTTCATCTGCAATGCCTCACAAACGCAACCCTATCGGTTCTGAAAATATGACTGGTCTTGCACGTGTTATCCGTGGTCACATGATGACAGCCTATGAGAACGTGGCTCTCTGGCACGAACGTGACATCTCTCACTCATCAGCTGAGCGCATCATCACACCAGATACAACTATCTTGATTGACTACATGCTCAACCGTTTTGGAAATATCGTCAAGAACTTGACAGTCTTCCCAGAAAATATGATCCGCAACATGAACTCTACGTTTGGTCTTATCTTTAGCCAACGTGCCATGTTGACCTTGATTGAAAAAGGGATGACCCGTGAGCAAGCCTATGACTTGGTACAACCAAAAACAGCCTACTCTTGGGACAACCAAGTAGATTTTAAACCACTTCTTGAAGCAGATCCAGAAGTAACATCACGACTCACACAAGAAGAAATTGACGAAATTTTCAACCCTCTTTACTACACCAAACGAGTGGATGATATCTTTGAACGTCTTGGTTTAGGATAATTAAAATAAAATCGAAGTTCTATTACTCTATTTACTGGAGTAGAAGAACTTCGGTTTTTCTTGTTTATTAAAGCTTTTTTGCTAAAAAGATTCCCAATATTTTAGTAAAATTTCAACTAATTTAATCGATCTTCATTGACATATAGAAAATACAGTTTTGATGGGATATAATAATCATAGAAAAAAGCCCAAGCGATTAGGCTCAGGCTTTCTTCTTAGTGATCACGGTCACATGAAATGAATTTGATTTTGTAGTAATCCGCTCGTTTATAAGTTTCGCTGTAAGCGAGAACCTGACCAGTAGACTCTAATTTAGTAGTTTTGGTTTGTAAAACGCTAGGGAATTGTTCATCGACTCCGAGGACTGAAGCCGCATGTTCTGGAGTTGGAAATGCTATTTCATTGATTTCTTCAAAATGTTCATCATTCATGTGGATGTGATAATCCAATTTGAAACGGTTATAGATAGAGCTATAGTATTCAAGATTTGGATAATTTGCGTTGATGTATTGTTCTGGAATATAAGATGTGTGATAGATGTATACGACACCATTTGTTTCGCGTACACGTTCAATCTTGTAGTAGAATTGGTTACCGCGTAGTCCAAGTTTTTCTAAGTAGCTTAGTTTGTTTCCACGCTCAATAGAAAGGACGGTCACTTTATCATCTTTAGTTTCAAAAACTTCTACATCAGAAAACTCTACGAGTTTGTGTTTGCGTGCGCGTGAAACGAATGTACCCTTTCCTTGTTGGCGGACAATATAGCCATCTTTGGCAAGGTCGTTTAAGGCGCGGACAACTGTGATAGAACTTACATCATACATAGCGATCAATTCAGCTTCAGTGTAAAATTTATCTCCACTAGCGAATTGGCCAGAAATGATTTTGTTCTTTAATTCATCTTTTATATATTGATACTTTGGAATTGCCATAATTTCACCTCGATTTTCCTTCTCCGTTAAAGATTTTACCATAAAACCGGAAAGAATAGTAGTCTTTTGAATAAAAAAATTAGAATAATAGGCTATAAGGTTAATTTACATAAAAAATAGGAGATTTTATACATTTTTATACATGCTACCTGTTTGAAGCTATATGTCTGTAAATTCTATATCTTTATAAGTTTTTTGTGTAAAAGTTGGGGAAAAATGAAAAAAATTGTGAAAAGCTATTGACAAATGTGATATATTGAGTTATATTCAATATATCAACAAATGAAAGCGTAAACTTAAAATGTCAAGAAGTAAGAATATGACACGATTTGAGATACGAGACGATTTCTATTTAGATGGGAAACCGTTCAAGATTTTGTCCGGAGCCATTCATTATTTTAGGATTCCTCCAGAAGATTGGTATCATTCACTCTACAACTTGAAAGCCCTTGGCTTTAATACGGTAGAGACTTATGTTGCTTGGAATTTACACGAGCCTCGTGAGGGTGAGTTTCACTTTGAAGGAGCTCTGGATTTGGAGCGATTTCTCCAGACAGCGCAAGATTTGGGTCTCTACGCTATCGTTCGTCCGTCACCCTTCATCTGTGCGGAGTGGGAATTCGGTGGCTTACCAGCTTGGCTCTTAACCAAAGACATGAGGATTCGTTCCTCAGATCCTGCTTATATTGAAGCTGTTGGTCGCTACTATGACCAGCTCTTGTCACGATTGGTTCCACATTTGTTGGACAATGGTGGCAATATCCTCATGATGCAGGTTGAAAATGAGTATGGTTCCTATGGAGAAGATAAGGCTTATCTGAGAGCAATTCGACAGCTAATGGAAGAGCGTGGCATAACCTGTCCTCTCTTTACATCAGATGGTCCATGGCGAGCTACTCTGAAAGCTGGAACCTTAATCGAAGATAACCTCTTTGTGACAGGGAACTTTGGTTCTAAGGCACCTTATAACTTTTCACAGATGCAGGAATTCTTTGATGAACATGGCAAAAAATGGCCACTCATGTGTATGGAGTTCTGGGATGGCTGGTTCAATCGTTGGAAGGAACCGATTATCACACGGGATCCAAGAGAGTTGGCAGATGCAGTTCGAGAGGTTTTGGAACAAGGCTCCATCAATCTTTACATGTTCCATGGTGGTACAAACTTTGGTTTCATGAATGGTTGCTCGGCTCGAGGGACTCTGGACTTGCCACAAGTTACGTCTTATGATTACGATGCGCTTCTGGATGAAGAAGGAAATCCAACTGCCAAATACTTGGCAGTCAAGAAGATGATGGCAACACATTTTCCAGAGTATCCGCAGTTGGAACCACTCTACAAAGAGAGTATGGAGTTGGATGCTATTCCACTAGTTGAAAAAGTTTCCTTGTTTGAAACCTTGGATAGTCTGTCAAGTCCTGTAGAAAGCCTCTATCCTAAAAAGATGGAGGAGTTGGGACAAAGCTATGGCTATCTACTCTATCGAACAGAAACAAACTGGGATGCAGAAGAAGAAAGACTTCGTATCATTGATGGTCGAGATAGGGCTCAGCTTTATGTCGATGGTCAATGGGTCAAAACCCAATATCAGACAGAGATTGGGGAAGATATTTTTTATCAAGGTGAAAAGAAAGCGCTGTCTAGATTGGATATCTTGGTAGAAAATATGGGGCGTGTCAACTATGGACATAAGTTCTTAGCAGATACGCAACGTAAGGGAATTCGGACAGGGGTTTGTAAGGATTTGCACTTCTTACTAAACTGGAAACACTATCCACTCCCACTAGACAATCCTGAGAAAATTGATTTTTCAAGAGGATGGACAGAAGGACAACCAGCATTTTATGCTTATGATTTTACAATCGAAGAGCCAAAAGATACTTACCTAGACTTGTCTGAGTTTGGTAAGGGAGTTGCCTTTGTCAATGGGCAGAATCTAGGACGTTTTTGGAACGTCGGCCCGACCCTCTCACTTTATATCCCTCATAGCTATCTCAAGGAAGGTGATAACCGCATCATCATCTTTGAAACAGAAGGTGAATATAAAGAAGAGATTCATTTAACTCGAAAACCTACACTAAAACACATAAAGGGGGAAAACTTATGACAATTGTAGGATGCCGTATCGATGGACGTTTGATCCACGGACAAGTAGCCAATCTATGGGCTGGAAAACTAAATGTTTCACGTATTATGGTTGTAGATGACGAAGTTGTCAACAACGACGTTGAAAAGAGTGGTTTGAAACTTGCGACACCACCAGGTGTGAAATTGAGTATTTTGCCAATTGAAAAAGCGGCAGCCAATATTCTTGCTGGAAAATACGATAGCCAACGTCTCTTTATCGTGGCTCGTAAACCAGACCGCTTCCTTGGTTTGGTAGAAGCAGGTGTACCACTTGAAACCCTTAATGTTGGGAATATGTCTCAAACACCAGAAACTCGCGCCATCACACGTTCTATCAACGTAGTAGACAAGGATGTGGAAGACTTCCACAAACTGGCAGAAAAAGGTGTTAAACTTACTGCTCAAATGGTTCCAAATGATCCAATTTCAGACTTTTTGAGCTTATTAAAATAGGAAAAAATTTTTAGGAGGTCATTGTTATGATACAATGGTGGCAAATTTTACTTCTCACTTTGTACTCAGCTTATCAAATCTGTGATGAGTTGACGATCGTTTC
>JAGZLW010000005.1 GCA_018364455.1 Streptococcus mitis
GCTTCTAGCATTCGGCAAGGTGTTCAAACTCTGACAGATAATCTCTATCTGGCGCAGAAGAAGGGTGTTGATGTCTGGACAGCTGTTCAAGCCTATAATTTTGGACCTGCCTATATCGATTTTATCGTCCAAAATGGCAAGGAAAATACCTTGGCTCTGGCCAAACAGTACTCTCGTGATACTGTTGCTCCCTTGCTTGGTAATACCACTGGAAAGACTTATAGTTATATTCACCCCATTTCCATTTTTCATGGAGCCGAACTCTATGTAAATGGAGGAAACTATTATTATTCTAGACAGGTGCAACTCAACCTATACATCATCAAATGTTTCACTCTCTTTTCAACATCTGGCTAGCCCAGGTGTTTTTGTTATAAGTTTTCTTTAAGATAGATATATTACTCTAGAAAGGTAAAGGAGGAAATTCCCTATGAGAAAGAAACTCTTTCTGACCAGTGCTGCGGTCTTGTGGGCAGTAACAGCTATGAATAGCGCCCATGCAGCAACAAATGTTCAAAAAGTCATCGATGAAACCTATGTCCAACCTGAATATGTCCTAGGTTCATCATTGTCTGAAGACCAAAAAAATCAAACTCTTAAGAAATTAGGCTACAATGCCTCAACAGACACCAAAGAACTCAAGACCATGACACCTGATGTCTATTCTAAGATTATGAATGTGGCCAATGACTCTAGCTTACAATTGTATTCATCAGCCAAGATTCAAAAGCTAGGGGACAAATCACCACTTGAGGTCAAGATTGAAACACCAGAAAACATTACTAAGGTGACTCAGGATATGTACCGAAACGCGGCCGTAACTTTGGGTGTGGAACACGCCAAAATCACTGTAGCAGCGCCCATTCCAGTTACAGGTGAGAGTGCTTTAGCAGGGATTTATTATTCGCTAGAGGCTAATGGAGCCAAGGTGCCGCAAGCCAATAAAGATTTGGCTCAAGAAGAGCTAAAGGCTTTGTCAGATATCAATGCTGAAAACAAGGACAAAACAGGCTATGATGCTAATAAATTAAACGTTGCCTTAGCAGATATTAAGTCAGGACTTGCCAAAGCGAAAGAAAGCAAGGGAAATCTGACAGAGGAAGATGTCCGTAAAATTGTTGAAGATACCTTGAAAAATTATAAACTTGATCAGGTTATAACAGGAAACCAGATCAATATTATCATCAATTTTGCTTTAAATCTTTCAAAAAGTGATATCCTCAGCAATGCTGACTTCACTAAAACCTTGGATGACCTGAAACAAAGTATCGTATCACAAGCTGGCGACAGTTTTAAAAATATCAACCTTAACTTTGATGCTGATAAGGCGCTAGAAGACGGCGGTAATTTCCTAAGCTCCCTCTGGCAAGCCATTGTTAACTTCTTCAATAGTTTTGGTTCTTAATACTCTTCGAAAATCAAATTCAAACCACGTCAACGTCGCCTTGCCGTACTCAAGTACAGCCTGTGGCTAGTTTCCTAGTTTGCTCTTTGATTTTCATTGAGTATAAGCTATTACAAAAAGGTAGTCAGATTTTTTCAGAAAAATGTTTTATAAATATTCACAAATCTCCTATATTTATGGTAAAATAGAATCATCATTTTATTTTGGAGTTAAAGATGAATATATTTAGAACAAAGAATGTAAGTTTGGATAAAACGGAGATGCACAGGCATTTGAAGTTATGGGATTTGATTTTGCTGGGGATCGGAGCCATGGTAGGGACAGGTGTCTTTACAATAACAGGTACTGCAGCCGCAACTCTAGCTGGTCCAGCCCTAGTGATTTCAATTGTCATTTCTGCCTTGTGTGTAGGATTATCAGCCCTCTTTTTTGCAGAATTTGCTTCACGAGTACCCGCTACAGGTGGTGCCTACAGTTATCTCTATGCTATTTTAGGAGAATTCCCAGCCTGGTTGGCTGGCTGGTTAACCATGATGGAGTTCATGACAGCCATATCTGGTGTGGCTTCGGGTTGGGCAGCTTATTTTAAAGGCTTGCTCTCTCAATACGGGATAGCCCTTCCTCAGGCTTTAAATGGAACCTTTAATCCTCAAGCAGGGACATTTGTTGATTTATTGCCTATTCTTGTCTTGGTCTTGGTGACCTCACTTGTTTTACTCAATGCTAAAGCAGCATTACGTTTTAATTCGATTCTAGTTATTTTGAAATTTTCCGCTTTAGCTCTCTTTATTTTGGTGGGAATTTGGCATATCAAACTTGATAATTGGAGTAATTTTGCTCCCTATGGTTTTGGACAAATCTATGGCGCTAGTACTGGTATTATGGCTGGTGCATCCTTGATGTTCTTCGGTTTTTTGGGATTTGAATCCATTTCTATGGCTGTAGATGAAGTCAAGACTCCTCAAAAAAATATTCCTAGAGGGATTGTCTTATCGCTTTCTATCGTAACTATTCTCTATGCCTTGGTGACGCTTGTCTTAACTGGTGTGGTCCATTATAGCCATCTAAATGTCGATGATGCCGTTGCCTTTGCCCTTCGTAGTGTTGGGATTAGTTGGGCAGCCAACTATGTGTCATTGGTGGCTATCTTGACCTTGATTACAGTTTGTATCTCGATGACCTATGCCCTATCGCGTATGATTTACAGTTTAGCGCGTGACGGCTTAATGCCTGCTGTATTTAAAGAACTAACGAAGACTAGCAAGGTACCAAAGAATGCTACTATTTTAACAGGTCTAGCCTCAGCAGTTGCTGCAGGAATGTTCCCATTAGCCAGTATCGCAGCCTTCTTAAATATTTGTACCTTGTCTTACCTGATCATGCTGGCTTATGGGCTGATTCGCTTACGGAAAGAAAAAGGAATGCCGATAGCGGGCGAGTTTAAGACACCATTGGTACCCTTATTACCGATTTTATCAATCATCATTTGTCTATCCTTTATGTTGCAGTATAATATGGAAACTTGGATTGCTTTCCTAGTTGCATTGTTAGTAGGAAGTATCATTTACTTTACTTATGGTTATAAGCATTCTACCATAGAAGAATAATACTCTTCGAAAATCTCTTCAAACCACGTCAGCTTCACCTTGCCGTATGTATGGTTACTGACTTCGTCAGTTTCATCTGCAACCTCAAAAACATGTTTTGAGCTGACTTCGTCAGTTTCATCTACAACCTCAAAAACATGTTTTGAGCTGACTTCGTCAGTTCTATCTACAACCTCAAAGCAGTGCTTTGAGCAACCTGCGGCTAGCTTCCTAATTTGCTCTTTGATTTTCATTGAGTATAAAGTGAGAATCTGTTGAGTTGTTGACACTCAGCAGATTTTTATATTTGAAAGAAATTTCAATTTTTTTCTTAAAATAGCTTGACAGATTAAATTTTTAGGAGTAGAATGTTTACCAGTTAATTAAATAGTTAAGGAGTTATCTATGAAGAAAAAAAGTTTATTTTTAGTATTGTTAAGTGTCTTTCTTTTGTGTTTAGGGGCTTGTGGTCAAAAGGAAAGCCAGACAGGGAAAGGGATGAAAATTGTAACCAGTTTCTATCCTATCTACGCTATGGTAAAGGAAGTATCTGGTGACTTGAATGACGTTCGGATGATTCAGTCAAGTAGTGGGATTCACTCCTTTGAACCTTCAGCGAATGACATCGCAGCCATCTATGACGCGGATGTCTTTGTTTACCATTCTCATACACTCGAATCTTGGGCAGGAAGTCTGGATCCAAATCTAAAAAAATCCAAAGTGAAGGTTTTAGAGGCTTCTGAAGGAATGACATTAGACCGCGTCCCAGGGCTAGAAGATGTGGAAGCAGGGGATGGAGTTGATGAAAAAACGCTCTATGATCCTCATACTTGGCTAGATCCTGAAAAAGCTGGCGAAGAAGCTCAGATTATCGCTGATGAACTTTCAGAGGTGGATAGTGAGCATAAAGAAACTTACCAGAAAAATGCTCAAGCCTTTATCAAAAAAGCTCAAGAATTGACTAAGAAATTTCAGCCTAAATTTGAAAAAGCGACTCAGAAAACATTTGTAACACAGCATACAGCCTTTTCTTATCTAGCGAAGAGATTTGGACTTAATCAACTTGGTATTGCAGGTATCTCTCCTGAACAAGAACCAAGTCCACGACAACTTACAGAAATTCAGGAATTTGTAAAAACCTATAAGGTTAAAACGATTTTTACAGAAAGTAATGCTTCTTCAAAAGTAGCTGAAACTCTTGTCAAATCAACAGGTGTGGGTCTTAAAACTCTGAATCCTTTAGAGGCAGACCCACAAAATGACAAGACTTATTTAGAAAATCTGGAAGAAAATATGAGTGTTCTAGCAGAAGAATTAAAGTGAGGAAAGAATGAAAATCAATAAAAAATATGTAGCAGGTTCAGTGGCAGTTCTTGCCCTAAGTGTTTGTTCCTATGAACTTGGTCGTTACCAAGCTGGTCAAGTTAAGAAAGATTCGAATCGAGTTGCTTATATAGATGGTGATCAGGCTGGTCAAAAGGCAGAGAACTTGACACCAGATGAAGTTAGTAAGAGAGAGGGAATCAACGCCGAACAAATTGTCATCAAGATTACGGATCAAGGTTATGTGACCTCTCATGGAGACCATTATCATTACTATAATGGCAAGGTTCCTTATGATGCTATCATCAGTGAAGAACTGCTGATGAAAGATCCGAATTATCAGTTGAAGGATTCAGACATTGTCAATGAAATCAAGGGTGGCTATGTGATTAAGGTAGAAGGGAAATACTATGTTTACCTCAAGGATGCGGCTCATGCGGACAATATTCGGACAAAAGAAGAGATTAAACGTCAGAAGCAGGAACATAGTCATAATCATAATACAAGCACAGATAATGCTGTTGCTGCAGCCAGAGCCCAAGGTCGCTATACAACGGATGACGGTTATATCTTCAATGCATCTGATATCATTGAGGACACGGGTGATGCTTATATTGTTCCTCATGGCAATCACTTCCACTATATTCCTAAGAGTGACTTGTCTGCTAGTGAATTAGCTGCCGCCCAAGCCTTCCTATCTGGAAAAGGCGGTCAATTAAGTACGGTTGAATACCGTTCAAGCAGAGCTGAAACAAGATCTAGTGTGAGAACGAGTCAATCTGAGACATCTCAAGATTCTGCAACAGCTCCTGAAAGTCAAAGTGAGGATTTAGCTAGTCTTCTTCAAGAATTGTATGCTTTGCCACTTAGCCAACGTCATGTGGAGTCTGATGGATTAGTATTTGATCCAGCACAGATTACAAAACGTACTGCCAATGGTGTAGCAGTGCCTCACGGGGATCATTTCCATTTCATTCCTTATTCACAAATGTCTGCTTTGGAAGAAAAATTGGCTCGAAATCTACCAATTGGAGGTCAGCCAATTCAAAGTCATGCTGATAATACGAAGCCAAGCAGTACAGATAAACCAAGTTCAACACCAAGTTCACCGATTAAACCAAACTTTAATCTCAATACTCCGGCACCGAATCGAGGAACTGGAGGCGCTTATACAACGGATGATGGGTATGTCTTTAGTCCGACAGATGTAATTGATGATACAGGTGACGCTTTTGTTGTACCGCACGGCAATCATTTCCACTATATACCTAAGAGTGATTTATCAGCAGGAGAATTGGCTGCAGCCCAAGCCTATTGGAATGGGAAGCAGGGCTCACATTCTTCTACAAACTCAAGTAAACCAATTAGTGATAATGCTAAACCAGCCCAACCAAGTTTGACAGAGAGTCCAAACCTGACTGTCACCCCAACATATCATCAAAATCAAGTGGAAGATATCCCAACACTTCTAAGTGAATTGTATGCCAAACCTTTATCAGAACGCCATGTGGAATCGGATGGTCTAGTCTTTGATCCGGCACAAATTATCAAACGTACAGCTAACGGTGTAGCAGTGCCTCACGGAGACCATTATCACTTTATTCCTTATTCACAAATGTCTGATTTAGAGCAGAAGATTGCAAGAATGATTCCACTTCATTATAGTTCAAGTAATAGGTTGCCATCGAAACCAAATCCAATCCCTGCTCCAGATACTACCCCAGTACCAAGTTCACAACCTGTACCAAATCCTCAATCATCTCCAAGCAATCCAATTGATGGAAAATTGGTGAAACAGGCTGTTCGAAAGGTAGCTGATGGTTATGTCTTCGAAGAGAATGGAATTTCTCGTTATATTTCTGCTAAGGAACTTTCAGCAGAAACTGTTGTAGCCATTGATAATAAACTTGCCAAACAAGAAAGTTTGTCTCATGAGTTAGGAGCTAAGAAAAGTACCATCCCTTCTAGTGAGCAAGAATTTTACAACAAGGTTTATGATTTACTAGCAAAAGTTCATCAAAATTTGATTTCTAATAAAGGGCGCCAAGCTGATTTTGACGCTTTGGATAAACTATTGGAACGTCTTAATGATGTTTCAAGTGATAAAGTCAAGTTAGTTGATGATATTCTTACCTTCCTAGCACCAATTACCCATCCAGAGCGACTTGGCAAACCAAATGCTCAAATTGCTTATACGGACGATGAAATTAAATTAGCGAAATTAGCAGGTAAGTATACAACAGAAGATGGCTATATCTTTGATCCTCGTGACATAACTAGCGATGAAGGCGATGCCTATGTAACTCCGCATATGACTCATAGTCATTGGATTAAGAAAGAAAGTTTGTCTGAAGCTGAAAGAGCAGCAGCTCAGGCTTATGCTAAAGAGAAAGGTTTGACGCCTCCTTCAACAGATAATCAGGGTTCAGGAAATACTGAGGTTAAAGGAGTAGAAGCAATCTATAATAAAGTGAAAGCAGCTAAAAAGGTTCCACTTGATCACATGCCTTACAATCTCCAACATACTGTTGAAGTTAAAAACGGTAGCTTGATTATACCTCATTACGACCATTACCATAACATTAAATTTGCTTGGTTTGACGAAGGACTTTATGAGGCACCTAAAGGCTATAGTTTAGAGGATCTCTTTGCGACTGTAAAATACTATGTAGAACATCCAAACGAACGTCCTCACTCAGATAATGGTTGGGGAAATGCCAGCGACCATGTTCGTAAAAATAAAGTAGAAGACAGTAAACCTGATGAAGATAAGGAACATGATGAAGTAAGTGAGCCAACTCGCCCTGAATCTGATGAAAAAGAGAATCACGCAGGTTTAAACCCTTCAGTAGATAATCTTTATAAACCGAGCACTGATGAAGACGAGACAGAGGGAGTTGCTAACGATACAACAGACGAAGCTGAAGTCCCTCAAGTAGAGACTGAAAAAGTAGAAGCCAAACTCAAAGAAGTAGAAGCTTTACTTGATAAAGTAACGGATGCTAGCTTGAAAAACAATGTGACAGAGAGCCTAGCTGGTTTACGAAATAATCTGAGTCTCCAAACCATGGATAATAATGGTATCATGGCAGAAGCAGAAAAATTACTTGCTTTGTTAAAAAGGTAGTGAGTCAGTTATGACGAAATCAGAAGCATAAATTTATCCTGTTAAATTAAAATGATGTAAGAGTCAGTAGCAATACTGGCTTTTATTTATCTTGCTCCGTAAGGTTCAGGCCAAATAAACCACCTGATTTTTTTGGGGTCTTGGCTTCATTAAGGAGGGTTCCGTCCATATCCAAGGCAAGTAGTTTAATCATAAGACTTCCTTTTCTAGGTGTTTTGCTTTTATTATAGCATATAGACTATAAAATGTCTGACAGAATTGTAACATTTGACTTTCCTTTTCTTGAAAAACAAAGTAAATTCTTATATAATATGTATACTTAATATTTAAGGAGAAATAATGACAAAGTATCAATTTAATTCAATTTACAAAAATGATGAAACAGAGTCTACAGGTCTTCTGTTCATCAAAGTCTACAACAAGTGGGAAAGCAACTTAAAAAGAGTCTTGAAATCAGTTGGTCTCACTTTGCCTCAATTTATCGTTTTAACCTCGCTCTTGTTTTTGTCTAATAGAGAGGAATATGTAACGCAAGTTGATATCGCTCGGTTCACCGGAATGGATGTCATGACGGTTTCCCAGATTGTTAGACTACTGGAGAAGAAGAACTACATTAGACGTGATCAACATCCAAAGGATAGTCGGGCAAAACTGGTCTCAGTGACGAAGTCTGGCGCGGAGAAGGTCAATCAAGCTTTACCCTTAGTAGAAGGCGTTGATGAAGAATTTTTTGAAAAACTATCTAACGATAGAGAATGTTTTAATCGCATGTTAGTAGAGTTGGAGGATAAAAATGCCTAGATATTGGGTCGGAGTTGTTTCAAAGAACCATGTTTTAAGAGGAGTTGAGGGAAATTTTTGTCAGGTCTGTCATGGAAAGGGCGGCCCCTTAAATCGTATGAAAAAAGGTGACTATCTTTTATACTATAGTCCAAAATACGATATGAATGGTCAAGATAAGTTACAGGCTTTTGTGGCCGTAGGTAAAATTATAGATGACAAAGCCTATCAAGTAGAGCAATTTGAAGGATTCTTTCCCTTTAGACGAAATGTCGAGTATTATCTACCAGTCCAAGATTGTTCCATAGAAATAGCCAGACAACATCCTGAATGGAGAGACTATACTTCTCGACTTCGTTATGGACATTTTGAAGTTTCCAAAGACTTTTTCCTCCTTATTTTTCAACATATGAAAGTGGATGATGAAGTATGATTGATTTGCTAGTTAAATGATTGTCAACTAGAATTTTGGATTTGGACTGTGAAGCGAACTTTGCTATAATAGAGTAAGAAACTTTGATAAAGCAAACGAGGCAGAGATGAAATTACTTTATACTGATATTCGGACTTCTTTGACTGAAATTCTAACCAGAGAGGCGGAAGAGCTAGTTGCTGCTGGCAAGCGGGTCTTCTACATCGCTCCCAACTCTCTTTCTTTTGAAAAGGAACGTGCCGTGCTGGAATGCTTGTCCCAGCAGGCTTCTTTTGCGATTACCGTCACGCGCTTTGCTCAAATGGCTCGTTACCTAGTCTTGAATGACTTGCCAGCTAAGACCAGTCTAGATGACATTGGTCTTGGGATGGCCTTTTACAGATGTCTTGCTGAACTTGATCCCAAAGACTTACGTGTTTATGGTGCGATTAAGCAGGATACTCAATTCATCCAGCAGTTGATTGAATTGTATCACGAAATGACCAAGGCTCAGATGAGTTTTTTGGACTTGGAGAGTTTGACGGATGAGGACAAGAGGGCCGATTTACTCTTGATTTTTGAGAAGGTAACGGCTTATCTCAATCAAGGTCAGTTGGCTCAGGGAAGTCAATTGTCCCATTTGATTGAGGCTATTGAGAATGACAAAGTTAGTAGTGATTTTACTCAAATCGCCTTGGTTATTGATGGCTTTACCCGTTTTTCTTCCGAAGAAGAGCGAATTGTGGACTTACTTCATGGCAAGGGTGTTGAGATTGTCATTGGGGCTTATGCTAGTAAGAAAGCTTATACTAGCCCATTCGCTGAAGGCAATCTCTATCAAGCCAGTGTGGAGTTTCTCCATCATCTAGCCTCTAAATACCAAACTCCTGCTCAAGACCGTTCTCAGACTCATGAGAAGATGGATAGTTTTGATAAGGCCTCTCGTTTATTGGAATCGTCCTATGACTTTTCAGAATTAACATTGGATGTCAATGAGAAGGACCGTGACAACTTACAAATCTGGTCTTGCTTGACGCAAAAGGAGGAGTTGGAGCTAGTAGCCCGTAGCATCCGTCAGAAATTGCATGAGAACTCAGACCTGAGTTACAAGCATTTTCGTATTCTCTTGGGGGATGTGACTTCTTACCAGTTATCTCTCAAAACCATTTTTGACCAGTATCAGATTCCTTTCTATCTTGGTAGAAGCGAATCCATGGCACACCACCCTTTGACACAGTTTGTCGAGTCTATTTTAGCTTTAAAACGCTATCGTTTCCGTCAGGAGGATTTGATTAATCTTCTCAGAACAGGTTTGTATACCGACCTCAGTCAGGCTGATATTGATGCATTTGAGCAATATATCCGTTATCTTGGTATCAATGGCTTGCCAGCCTTTCAGCAAGCCTTCACCAAGTCCCATCACAGAAAATTTGATTTAGAGCGTTTGAATGCCCTTCGTCTGCGTGTTTTAGCACCTATTGAGACTCTTTTTGCCAGTCGAAAACAAAAGGCTGAAAACCTCTTGCAAAAGTGGAATGTCTTTCTAAAAGAAGGAGAGGTGACCAAGCAACTGCAAGATTTGACAGCCACTATGGAAGCTGTAGGACAGGAAAGACAAGCCGAAGTTTGGAAGGCTTTCTGTCATGTTTTAGAACAATTTGCGACTGTTTTTGCTGGTTCACAGGTTAGTCTAGAGGACTTTCTAGCCTTGCTCCATTCTGGAATGAGTCTATCTCAATACCGTACCATTCCAGCGACAGTGGACACCGTTCTGGTGCAGAGTTACGATTTGATTGCACCACTGACTGCTGACTTTGTCTACGCCATTGGGTTGACTCAGGACAATTTACCAAAAATCGCGCAAAATACCAGTCTTTTGACAGATGAAGAAAGACAAAGCTTAAACCAAGCGACAGAGGAAGGGTCACAATTGCTGATTGCCAGCAGTGAAAACCTCAAGAAAAATCGCTACACTATGCTTTCCTTGATCAATTCTGCTCGTAAGCAGTTGGTTTTGTCGGCTCCAAGCCTTTTTAACGAAAGTGAAAGCAAGGAATCAATCTATCTTCAAGAGTTAGTCCATTTTGGATTTAGTCGAAAAGAGAAGAGGGTGAATCACAAGGGGCTGTCTAAGGAAGAACTAGGGTCATATCACAGTCTTTTGTCTAGTCTGGTGGCCTATCACCAGCAGGGCGAGACGAGTGATACTGAGCAAGATTTGACCTTTGTCAAGGTTCTGGCGCGTGTGATGGGTAAAAAACTTGACCAAAAAGGTCTGGAAAATCCAGCCCTGCCAACCAGTCCAAGCAGTAAGCAGTTGACCAAGGATACCTTGCAGGCTCTCTATCCAGCTGACAAGGAGTTTTACCTGTCTACCTCTGGTTTGACGGAGTTTTATCGCAATGAATACAGTTATTTTCTTTGCTACGTTTTAGGATTGCAGGAGGAATTGCGCCTGCGTCCAGATGCCCGTAGTCATGGGAATTTCTTACACCGCATTTTTGAACGCGCCTTGCAGTTACCTGATGAAGATTCTTTTGACCAACGTTTAGAACAAGCTATTCAAGAAACCAGTCAAGAACGCGAATTTGAAGCTATTTATCAAGAAAATTTGGAAGCCCAGTTTACTAAAGAAGTTCTGCTTGATGTGGCGCGGACGACTGGACATATTCTCCGACACAATCCAGCCATCGAAACCATCAAAGAAGAGGCGAACTTCGGCGGTAAAGAGCAGGCCTTTATTCAATTGGACAATGGACGCAGTGTCTTTGTACGAGGCAAGGTTGACCGCATTGACCGATTGAAAGCTGATGGGGCGATTGGAGTGGTAGACTACAAATCCAGTCTGACTCAGTTCCAGTTTCCTCATTTCTTTAATGGGCTTAATTCTCAGTTGCCAACCTATTTAGCTGCCCTAAAAAGAGAAGGGGAGCAGAACTTTTTTGGTGCCATGTACTTGGAAATGGCTGAACCCGTCCAATCTTTGATGGCGGTTAAAAGTCTGGCAGGTGCAGTAGTAGAAGCCAGCAAGTCTATGAAATACCAAGGACTCTTTTTAGAAAAAGAAAGCAGTCATTTGGGCGAATTTTACAATAAAAACAAGTCTAATCAGCTGACAGATGAGGAATTCCAGCTCCTACTGGACTACAATGCCCAACTTTACAAGAAAGCAGCTGAGAAGATTTTAGCAGGCCAGTTCGCCATTAATCCTTATACTGAAAATGGCAGAAGTATTGCACCGTATGTTCAGCAACATCAGGCTATTACTGGCTTTGAAGCTAATTACCACTTGGGACAAGCACGTTTCCTAGAAAAGTTAGACTTAACTGATGGCAAGCGTCTGGTCGGAGAAAAACTCAAGCAAGCTTGGTTTGAAAAAATAAGAGAGGAGTTGAATCGATGAAGCCCATTCCCTTTTTAACCGAGGAGGAAATTCAAAAACTGCAAGAAGCGGAAGCAAATTCGAGCAAGGAACAAAAGAAAACTGCCGAGCAAATCGAAGCTATCTACACTTCTGGTCAGAATATCCTGGTTTCAGCATCGGCTGGTTCTGGGAAGACTTTTGTCATGGCAGAGCGCATTCTAGATCAATTGGCGCGTGGTGTGGAAATCAGTCAACTCTTCATCTCGACCTTTACCGTCAAGGCTGCCACAGAGCTTAAGGAACGTTTGGAGAAAAAAATCAGCCAACAAATCCAAGAAAGTAGCGATGTTGACCTCAAACAACACTTGGGACGCCAGTTGGCAGACCTACCAAATGCTGCCATCGGAACCATGGACTCTTTCACACAAAAATTCCTTGGTAAACATGGCTATCTGATTGATATTGCTCCTAATTTCCGTATTTTACAAAACCAAAGCGAGCAACTCCTTCTCAAAAACGAAGTCTTTCATGAGGTATTTGAAGCCCATTACCAAGGCAAACAGAAAGAGAGCTTTAGTCATTTGCTGAAAAACTTTGCTGGGCGCGGCAAGGATGAACGGGGGCTGCGCCAGCAAGTCTATAAAATCTATGACTTCCTCCAATCCACCAGCAATCCTCAGAAATGGCTGAGTGAGTCTTTCCTCAAAGGCTTTGAGAAAGCTGATTTTACCAGTGAAAAAGAAAAACTAACTGAGCAAATCCAGCAAGCCCTTTGGGATTTGGAGAGCTTTTTCCGTTACCA
Organism: Streptococcus mitis; assembly: GCA_018364455.1. Taxonomy (GTDB): domain Bacteria; phylum Bacillota; class Bacilli; order Lactobacillales; family Streptococcaceae; genus Streptococcus; species Streptococcus mitis_BR. The sequence goes on from JAGZLW010000005.1 coordinate 12,800, forward strand.
TCTGGATAACGATGCCAAGGAGTTTCCCAAGGCTGCTTATTTAGAAAATGTTCAGTTGATTCTAGATGAAATTGGCTCCTTAAATCAAGAGTCCGATAGTCAGGCTTATCAAGCAGTGCTTGCGCGTGTTGTCGCCATTTCGAAAGAAAAAAACGGCCGAGCTCTGACTAATGCCAGTCGTAAGGCTGATTTGAAGCCACTGGCCGATGCCTACAACGAAGAGAGAAAGACCCAGTTTGCTAAACTAGGACAACTAGCAGATCAGATAACCATTCTCGACTATCAAGAACGTTATCATGGAGATACATGGGAACTAGCTAAAACCTTCCAAGCCTTCATGAGTGACTTTGTGGAAGCTTATCGTCAGCGTAAACGTCAGGAAAACGCCTTTGAATTCGCTGATATCAGCCATTACACCATTGAGATTTTAGAGAATTTCCTGCAAGTTCGTGAGGCTTATCATGATCGCTTCCACGAAGTTATGGTCGATGAGTATCAGGATACCAACCATATTCAAGAACGGATGTTGGAATTGCTGTCTAATGGCCACAATCGCTTTATGGTGGGAGATATCAAGCAGTCTATCTATCGTTTCCGTCAGGCAGATCCGCAGATTTTCAATGAAAAATTCCAACGCTATGCGCAAAATCCACAAGAAGGCAAGCTAATTCTTCTCAAGGAAAATTTCCGTAGTAGTTCAGAAGTACTATCAGCAACCAATGATGTATTTGAACGTCTCATGGACCAAGAGGTCGGCGAAATCAACTATGATAACATGCACCAGCTTGTTTTTGCCAATAGCAAACTGACTCCCAATCCAGACAACAAGGCAGAATTTCTCCTCTATGACAAGGACGACACAGGTGAGGAAGAAGAGGGGCAGGCAGAAACGAAACTAACAGGCGAAATGCGCTTGGTTATCAAGGAGATTCTTAAACTTCATCAGGAAAAAGGTGTTGCCTTTAAAGAAATTGCTCTTCTGACCTCCAGCCGCAGTCGTAATGACCAGATTCTTCTCGCCCTGTCTGAGTACGGGATTCCTGTCAAAACAGACGGTGAGCAAAACAATTATCTCCAATCCCTAGAAGTGCAAGTCATGCTGGACACCCTTCGTGTCATTCACAATCCTCTTCAAGACTATGCCTTGGTTGCCCTTATGAAGTCTCCTATGTTTGGCTTTGATGAGGACGAGTTAGCACGTTTATCTCTTCAGAAAGCAGAGGATAAAGTCCACGAAAATTTCTATGAGAAACTAGTAAATGCTCAAAAACTGGTAAGTAGTCAAAAAGGCTTGATTCAAACAGCTCTAGCTGAGAAACTAAAGCAATTCATGGATATCTTGGCTTCTTGGCGCTTGTATGCCAAAACCCACTCCCTCTATGACCTGATTTGGAAGATTTACAACGACCGTTTTTATTATGACTATGTTGGAGCTTTGCCAAATGGTCCTGCTAGACAGGCCAATCTCTATGCCCTAGCACTGCGTGCTGATCAGTTTGAAAAGAGCAATTTCAAAGGTTTGTCGCGTTTTATTCGTATGATTGACCAAGTCTTGGAAGCCCAGCACGATTTGGCAAGCGTAGCCATCGCACCTCCAAAAGATGCAGTAGAGCTCATGACAATCCACAAAAGTAAAGGACTGGAGTTTCCTTACGTCTTTATCCTCAATATGGATCAAGATTTCAACAAGCAAGACAGCATGTCAGAGATCATTCTCAGTCGTCAGAATGGTCTTGGTGTCAAATATATTGCCAAAATGGATACAGGAGCAGTGGAAGATCACTATCCTAAAACCATCAAACTCTCCATTCCTAGTCTGACCTATAGGCAGAACGAAGAGGAATTACAGCTGGCAAGTTATTCTGAGCAAATGCGTCTCCTCTACGTTGCCATGACGCGTGCTGAGAAAAAGCTCTATCTTGTCGGTAAGGGATCTCGTGAAAAGCTGGAATCCAAAGAATACCCAGCAGCTAAAAATGGGAAACTAAATAGCAACACTAGACTTCAAGCAAGGAATTTCCAAGATTGGATTTGGGCTATCAGTAAAGTATTTGCCAAGGATCATCTCAACTTTAGCTATCGTTTTGTTGGTGAAGATCAGCTGACTAGAGAAGCTATTGGTCAGTTGGAAAACAAAAGTCCTCTCCAAGCTAGCTCCCAAGCAGACAATCGCCAGTCAGAAACCATTAAAGAAGCTCTTGAAATGCTGAAAGAAGTTGAAGTTTATAATACTCTTCACCGCTCAGCCATTGAACTTCCTAGTGTTCAAACCCCAAGTCAAATCAAGAAATTCTACGAACCTGTTATGGATATGGAAGGTGTTGAGATTGCAAGTCAAGGCCAGTCAGTAGACAAGAAAATCAGTTTTGATTTACCAGATTTTTCAAGCAAAGAAAAGATAACAGGAGCTGAGATTGGTAGTGCTACCCACGAACTCATGCAGAGAATTGATCTCAGTCAGCGACCAACGCTTGCTGGCCTGACAGAAACTCTCAAACAAGTTCAAACCAGCCCAGCTGTCAGAGACAAGATTAATCTTTCGAAAATTCTTGCATTCTTTGACACAGCACTCGGTCAGGAAATTATCGCTAATACCAACCATCTTTATCGCGAGCAACCTTTCTCCATGCTCAAACGAGACCAAAAGAGTCAGGAAGACTTTGTTGTCCGTGGAATCTTGGACGGCTATCTGCTTTATGAGGATAGAATCGTTCTTTTCGACTACAAGACAGACCGCTATGATGAACCAAGTCAACTCATAGATCGCTATCGTGGTCAGTTAGCCCTATACGGAGAGGCTTTATCTCGAGCCTATTCGATTGAAAATATTGAAAAATACTTGATTTTACTCGGTAAAGACGAAGTTCAAGTTGTAAAAGTATAATTTAGAAAGGAGACCTCATGACACTTCCAGTTAGAAAATCCCTGCACGATGCGGTTTTACAGGCTTCAAAAGCTGATACTTGGGAACAAGCTACCAAGGAATGGAATGAAGTTTCCTTGATTTTTAACGGTATCGGCCGTAGCAATTGTGTCTGTGGGAATGCCATCAAGTACGCCTACGAACTCTTTAACGGTGTCACAGGCCAACGCCTCTTTCCGATTGGTAGCGACTGTGTTCGTCATTTTCATCGATTGTCCCTTGACCAGCAACTGGAAGAGGAAGAAAAACTGCTCAGAAAGGTTGAAAATCTGACCAGAAAAGCCCAGAAAAAGGAGAAAATCAAGGTCAATAAAAGTGACTTTGACGAGCGTCTTCTAAAGTGGCTCTGGGGAAAAGGTGTTTTTAAACCCAATCGTGGAAATCAGTTCTCACCTGAGAAAGACTACCAGCTCTTCCTAGAAGTCTTTCAAGGAGGAAGTTGGACCAAGGCAGAGCCCAAGAAGAAGGCTCGTATGGAAGAAGTCCTTGAAAAGTATGTCAAACCCTTTTTACTTGGAAAACCAGATGACCAACTCTACCTTGTCAAGCTAGGTAAGGAGAAAATTGACTACGAACAAGAACTCCGTATCCAGGCAGAGAAAGAGCGCAAGAAGAGAGATAAAATCGCCAAGCAGTATGCAGACAATCTGGTTCTAGCCATGGGGCCAGCAGAGCGTGCCTACCAAGATTACTTTGGCTTTACAGAGACCCTGACTCAAGAAGAACGCAAGTGGGAGAAAATACTTTTTGGTAAAAATAGAACAGAACGGGCTATCAAGGCCAAACAATACCAAAAAGAGTTGGAAAAAGACCAACGAATTGCCAGTCAGGATCCAATTGAAAGAAAACAGAAGCAGATCTGGCTCCTCAATTCCTATTTTCGTGAGCTTCCAGAAGAAAAAGCCCGATTTTCTAGGCTCTTATTAGAATATCGAAAAAGTGGAGAAGTTCCCTTTTCAACTGAATATCTGTCAGATCATCTCATCGACTTTTTCTATAAAATGAAAGCCTTTGAATTTGAAATCGCACCAGAACAAGTCCGAGACTTTTTAAAAGAAAGCCTTCAGACAGAACATCTATCCTCAGCACAAGAAAGCTGGATAGAAGGGATTCTTATCAACTGCATCAAACCATTTTTAGAACGATTATTGATATGAGTAACACCTACCGTGGAAATTCCATGGTAGGTTACATTTTATCCAAAAAAATAATAGGGAGTTACAAAACTACTGCTTGGTATTTTATATATAAAACAAAGTATGAAAGCGCAACGCAATTTTAAGACTTTTTTGTAAATTAAGAGTATAATTAAAGTATGCTACTTTTTTATAAGATAACAAGCTAATATAATAAAGTTTGCCTTACATATTTAAAAATTTTATTTCAAGGAGGAATAATGGAAAAGTATTATGGTGAAAAACAAGAGCGTTTTTCATTTAGAAAATTATCAGTAGGACTTGTATCTGCAACGATTTCAAGTTTATTTTTTATGTCTGTATTAGCTAATTCATCTGTGGATGCTCAAGAAACTACAGGGGTTCACTATAAATATGTGACAGAGTCAGAGCTATCATCAGATGAGAAGATGCAGCTTGTATATGATATTCCGACATACATGGAGAATGATGATGAAACTTATTATCTTGTTTATAAGTTAAATTCCCAAAATCAACTGGCGGAATTGCCAAATACTGGAAGCAAGAATGAGATGCAAGCCTTAGTTGCTGGTACTAGCTTAGCTGCTTTGGGGATTTTAATTTTTGCTGTTTCTAAGAAAAAAGTTAAGAATAAAACAGTATTACATTTAGTATTGGTTGCAGGAATAGGAAATGGTGTCTTAGTTTCAGCTCATGCTTTAGAAAATAATCTTTTGCTAAATTACAATACTGACTATGAATTGACCTCTGGAGAAAAATTACCTCTTCCTAAAGACATTTCAGGTTACACATATATTGGATATATCAAAGAGGGGAAAACGACTTCTGACTTTGAAGTAAGTAATCAAGAAAAATCAGCAGCCACTCCTACAAAACAACAAAAGGTGGATTATAATGTTACACCGAATTTTGTAGAGAATCCATCAAAGGCACAAACTATTCAGGAAGAAAAACCTGTTTCTTCAACTGAGCCAACAGAAGTTCAAGTAGTTGAAAAACCTCTCTCTACAGAATTAACCAATCCAACAAAAGAAGAGAAACAATCTTCAGATTCTCAAGTACAATTAGCAGAACATAAGAATCTAGAAACGAAGAAAGACGAGAAGGTTTCTCCAAAAGAAAAGACTGGGGTAAACACACTAAATCCACAAGATGAAGTTCTATCAGGTCAGTTGAACAAACCTGAACTCTTATATCGCGATGAAACTATAGAAACAAAAATAGATTTTCAAGAAGAAGTTCAAGAGAATCCTGATTTAGCTGAAGGAACTGTAAGAGTAAAACAAGAAGGCAAATTAGGTAAGAAAGTTGAAGTCGTTAGAATATTCTCTGTAAACAAGGAAGAAGTTTCTAGAGAAATTATTTCAACCTCAACGACTGCGCCTGTTTTAAGAATAGTCGAAAAAGGTACTAAAAAAGCTCAAGTAATGAAGGAACAACCTAAGACTGGTGCAGAACATGGTGAGGTACAGTCTGGAGCTATTGTTGAACCCGTAGTCCAACCTGCATTACCAGAAGCAGTTGTAACAGATAAAGGTGAACCGGCAATTCAGCCAGAGTTACCAGAAGCAATTGTAAGCGATAAAGGTGAGCCAGAAGTTCAGCCAGCGTTACCAGAGGCAGTTGTAACCGACAAAGGCGTACCAGAAGTTCAACCAGCGTTACCAGAGGCAGTCGTGACTGACAAGGGTGAGCCAGAAGTTCAACCAGAGTCGCCAGATACTGTGGTAAGTGATAAAGGTGAACCTGAACAGGTGGCACCGCTTCCAGAATATAAAGGACCACAAGCCGGAGCTATTGTTGAACCAGAGCAGGTAGCACCACTACCAGAATACACAGGTCCCCAGGCAGGGGCAGTAGTTGAACCTGCAATCCAACCAGAGTTACCCGAAGCAGTTGTTACAGACAAGGGTGAACCAGAAGTTCAGCCAGCGTTACCGGAAGCAGTTGTAACTGAAAAAGGCGAACCAGCAGTCCAACCAGAGCTACCGGAAGCGGTTGTGACTGACAAAGGTGAGACTGAGGTTCAACCAGAGTCGCCAGATACTGTGGTAAGTGATAAAGGTGAACCTGAACAGATAGCACCACTACCAGAATATACAGGAGTACAGGCTGGAGCGATAGTAGAACCAGAGAAGGTAGAAGCACCGAAAGAATACACAGGCGTACAAGCTGGCGCTATTGTTGAACCAGAGCAGATTGCCCCCCTACCAGAATACACAGGTCCACAGGCCGGAGCAATAGTCGAACCAGAAACAGTAGAAGCACAAAAAGAATACACAGGAGTGCAAGCCGGAGCGATAGTTGAACCAGAACAAGTAGCCCCACTGCCAGAATACACAGGTGTACAAGCTGGAGCGATAGTCGAGCCAGAGAAAGTAGAAGCACCGAAAGAATATACTGGTAAAATCGAACAAGCAAGTGCAGAAGAGACTAAACATGAAAATGAGGCAAGTCCTACAAATGGGGAAGCGGAACGTCCTAAAGATAAAATTAAAGAAGAAAAACAAGTCGACAAGAAACTAGAACTTAGAAATGTTTCAAACGTGGAATTATATACAGTAGAAAATAATAAATATCGACATGTAACTTCACTTGCGAGTGTTCCAACTACTCCAACTGATTACTTTATGAAAGTAAAATCAGAGAACTTTAAAGATGTTATGTTGCCAGTTAAGAGTATTGAGAGCGTTAGAAAAGATAATCAAGATGTTTATAAAATTGTAGGACAAGCTAATGATTTAATTCAATACGAAAACAATAGTACTTTAGAAAATTATACTTACTACCTACCTAAGACGGTAAGTAGTGAAAATGGAGTTTATACATCATTTAAAAATCTAGTAGATGCTATGAATAGTAACCCACATGGTACGTTCCGCCTAGGGGCGACTATAGATGCTCGTGAAGTAGATCTTCCAGATGGTAAAGAAAGTTATATTAATCACGAATTTAGTGGTACATTAATAGGTTCAAACAATGATAAGAACTATGCTATATATAATCTGAAAAAACCGTTATTTAATGTTTTAAATCATGCTAATATTCGAGATCTTTCAATAAAAGAAGTAAATGTTTCTTCTAAAGAAGATGCTGCCACAATTGCTAAAGAGGCGAATAATGGTACTACAATTACAAATGTTCACTCATCTGGTGTAATTGCTGGTGAACGTAGCATGGGTGGTTTAGTTTCACAAGTAACTAACTCTACAATTTCTAATAGTAGTTTTACTGGTAGAATAACGAATACTTATGATACAAGAGCTACTTATCAAATAGGTGGTTTAGTAGGAAAACTTTCAGGAGTTAGTGCTTTGATTGATAGATCAATTTCATCTATCGATATGGCGACAAATGCTAATACAGGAGACCAGGTTGTTGGTGGTATAGCAGGTGTTGTTGATAAAAAAGCGACAATTAGTAATAGTTATGTTGAAGGAAATCTTAATAATGTAAAACATTTTGGTTATGTTGGAGGAGTTGCAGGGTATCTTTGGGATAGAGAATCATCAGATGAAAGAAACTCAGGTCAACTTACAAATGTATTAAGTGACGTTAATGTTACGAACGGTAATGCTATTGCTGGTTATGATTTTAAAGGAATAAGAGCAACTAACACTTATAGTAATAAAAATAATAAGGTAGTCAATGTAGTACAAGTAGATGATGAAGTACTAAGTAGAGATTCAGAAATGCAAAGAGGAACTGTATTAGAAAATAATAAAGTTCTGGAGAAAAAAGCTGAACTTGTTCATAAAAATGATATTAAAACAGAAGACTTTAACTTCTCTTCTAAATATAAAACGGATTATAGAAATTTAAAAGATGCTGATATTTCTAGGTTGAAAGTATATAAAAATATTGAGAAACTATTACCTTTCTATAATAGAGAGACAATTGTTAAATATGGTAATTTAGTGGACACTAATAATGATTTATTTACTAAAGAGCTTGTGTCTGTAGTTCCGATGCATGAGAAAGAAGTAATTTCTGATATTAATAAACATAAAGCTAGTATTAATAAGCTGTTACTTCATTATTCAGATAATACTTCTCAAACATTAAATATAAAATATCTACAAGATTTCTCTAAAGTAGCAGAATATGAAATAGCTAATACAAAATTAATATACACACCTAATACGCTGTTGCATAATTATGATAATATTGTAAACGCTGTTTTAAATGACCTGAAATCTGTTCAATATAGTTCAGCTGGAGTTAGAAATGTCTTAGATATTTCTAATGACATAAAATTAACTGAATTATATCTAGATGAACAATTCGACAAAACAAAAGCAAACATTGAAGATAGTTTATCAAAACTTCTTTCTGCTGATGCGGCAATAGCTGAAAATAGTAATTCAATAATTGATAATTATGTAATAGAAAAAATTAAGAATAATAAAGAAGCGTTACTTCTAGGTTTAACTTATCTAGAACGTTGGTATAATTTTAAATATGATAATGCGAGTGCTAAAGATTTAGTATTATATCATTTAGATTTCTTCGGTAAGTCTAATAGTTCTGCATTAGATAATGTTATTGAATTAGGTAAGTCTGGCTTTAATAATTTATTAGCGAAAAATAATGTAATTACTTATAATGTATTATTAGCGAAAAATTATGGAACTGAAAGTTTATTTAAAGCATTAGAAGGTTATAGAAAAGTATTTCTACCAACTACTTCTAATAACGACTGGTTTAAAAAACAATCTAAAGCTTATATAGTTGAAGAAAAATCTACTATTCCTGAAGTAAGTTCTAAGCAGTCAGAACAAGGAACAGAACACTCTATAGGTGTTTATGATAGATTAACTAGTCCATCATGGAAATATCAAAGTATGGTCTTACCGTTATTAACTTTACCAGAAGAAAAAATGATATTTATGATCGCCAATATTTCAACTATAGGATTTGGTGCTTATGATAGATATAGAAGTCCTGAACATCCTAAGGGAGAGAAATTAAATAAATTTGTAGAAGATAATGCAAAAGAAGCGGCTAAACGATTTAGAGATCATTATGATTATTGGTATAAAATTCTAGATAAAGAAAATAAAGAAAAATTATTTAGAAGTGTCCCAGTCTATGATGCATTTAGATTTGGAAATGATAAAGATAATAAGTTACAAGAAGCTAATTTTGAAACTAATCATCCAGCTATTAAAAACTTCTTTGGCCCTGCTGGAAATAATGTTGTTCACAATGCTAATGGTGCATATGCAACGGGTGACGCATTCTACTACATGGCTTATCGTATGTTAGATAAATCTGGTGCGGTAACATATACTCATGAAATGACACATAACTCTGATAGGGAAATTTATCTTGGTGGCTATGGTCGAAGAAGTGGCTTGGGACCAGAGTTCTTTGCTAAAGGCTTATTACAAGCACCAGACCATCCAGATGATGCGACCATTACCATTAACTCAATCTTGAAACATTCAAAATCTGATAGTACAGAAGGACAACGATTACAAATACTTGATCCAACTACGAGATTTAAAAACTCTGATGATTTGAAGCAATATGTCCACAATATGTTTGATGTCGTTTATATGTTGGAATATCTTGAAGGACAATCAATCGTTAAGAAACTGAATGTTTATCAGAAAATGGAAGCTCTCAGAAAAATTGAGAATAAGTATGTGAAAGATCCAGCAGATGGAAATGAGGTTTACGCCACTAACGTAGTCAAAACATTGACAGAAGAAGAGGCCCAACAATTGACTAACTTTGATAGTTTGATTGACCATAATATCTTATCAGCTCGTGAGTACAAGTCTAAAGAATATGAAAGAAATGGCTACTTCACTATTAAATTATTTGCGCCGATTTATGCAGCATTAAGTAGTGATATAGGAACACCTGGCGACTTGATGGGCCGTCGTATGGCTTATGAACTCTTGGCTGCTAAAGGCTTTAAAGATGGTATGGTACCATATATTTCAAATCAATATGAAGACCTTGCTAAACAAAATGGTAAAAAAATAACTATTTATGGTAAAGAACGAGGATTGGTGACAGATAAACTTGTTTTAGAAAAGCTATTTGATGGTAAGTATCTATCTTGGGCAGCCTTTAAAAAAGCTATGTATCAAGAGCGCATTGCTCAGTTTAATCATTTAACTAAAGTTACTTTTAAAGATCCGACGCAATCATGGATGAGTAATGCCACCAAGACCATTCAAAGAGTAAATGATTTACAACAACTAATGGATGAAGCTGTTCTACAGGATGCAGAAGAACGTAATTATTATTATTGGAATAACTATAATCCAGAAACAGATAGTGCAGTTCATAAGTTGAAGAGAGCAATCTTTAAAGCTTATCTTGACCAAACTGATGATTTTAGAAGTTCAATTTTTGAAAATAAAAAATAGTGTTTACTGTTAGGAAATAAAATTAAAGAAGGTGATTACGCTTGTCATTATTTAAAAAAGAACGATTTTCGATCCGAAAAATCTGTGGGATTGTTGGTTCGGTGTTACTCGGAAGTGTCTTGGTTGCACCGTCAGTAATTCATGCTTCTACCTATCATTATGTTGAAAAAAGCGCTCTTACAAAGGAAGAACAAAGTAAGATTCAGGCAGGAATTCCTACTGATAATGAAGCAAGTTATGCTCTTATTTATCAGCAGGAAACTCTTCCTGCAACAAGTTCATCGACTTCTGTGCTTACAGCTTTAGGTCTATTAGCTATTGGGAGTTTAGTTCTTTTAGTTCATAAAAAGAAAAAAGTTGCTAGTCTGTTCTTAGTTACTACTATCGGACTGATTAGTCTTTCTAGTATGCAAGCTCTCGATATAAGCAATCCTTTGAAAGCTCCAAGTAATGAAGGAGTAGTTCAAATTGCTGGATATCGTTATATTGGATACTTACCCCTTAATGATATTGCAATTTCAGAAATTCAACATAAGAATGAGGGGACAAAAAATGTTCCAGTATCTGAAATTCAAAGTATCCCTAATGAAGCGCCTAAAGCTGAGAAACCTAAATACACTGAGCCTGTAAGTACAGTCCCAGACGAGGCGCCTAAAGTAGAAAAAACTGACTATACGCAACCAATAGGTGCAAACCTTGTAGAGCCAGAAGTTCATGAAAAACCAGCATACACTGAGCCTGTAAGTACAGTCCCAGACGAGGCGCCTAAAGTAGAAAAACCTGACTATACGCAACCAATAGGTGCAAACCTTGTAGAATCAGTAGTTCATGAAAAACCAGAGTACACTGAACCTGTAGGTACTGTTCCAGACGAGGCTCCTAAAGCAGAGAAGCCTGAATATAGACAACCAATAGGTACAAAACTTGTAGAGCCAGCAGTTCAACCGGCATTACCGGAAGCTGTTGTGACGGACAAAGGGGAACCAGAAGTTCAACCGGCATTACCAGAAGCTGTTGTGACCGACAAAGGGGAACCAGAAGTTCAACCGGCATTACCAGAAGCTGTTGTGACTGACAAAGGGGAACCAGAAGTTCAACCAGCCTTACCAGAAGCTGTTGTAACTGAAAAAGGGGAACCAGAAGTTCAGCCAGCGTTACCAGAAGCTGTTGTAACTGATAAAGGGGAACCAGAAGTTCAACCAGCGTTGCCAGAAGCTGTTGTAACTGAAAAAGGGGAACCAGAAGTTCAGCCAGCATTACCGGAAGCTGTTGTAACTGACAAAGGGGAACCAGAAGTTCAGCCAGCCTTACCCGAAGCTGTTGTGACTGACAAAGGGGAACCAGAAGTTCAACCAGCGTTACCAGAAGCTGTTGTGACTGACAAAGGGGAACCAGAAGTTCAACCAGCGTTACCCGAAGCTGTTGTGACTGACAAAGGGGAACCAGAAGTTCAACCAGCGTTACCAGAAGCAGTAGTCACAGAAAAGGGAGAACCAGAAGTTCAACCAGCCTTACCCGAAGCAGTAGTCACAGAAAAGGGAGAACCAGAAGTTCAACCAGCCTTACCAGAAGCTGTTGTAACTGACAAAGGCGAACCTGAAGTTCAAGCTGAGTTGCCAGAATATACGTCAAAAGTTGCTCCAACTTTGACTTTAGATAAGGTTACAGAAGATGCGATGGATCGTTCAGCTAAATTGGATTACACTCTTGAAAATACAGGTAATGCTGAAATCAAGAGCATTATAGCTGAGATTAAAGATGGGAATACTGTTGTTAAGCGAGTTGATTTATCTAAAGAAAAATTGACAGACGCTATTCAAGGTTTGGATTTATTCAAAGATTATAAAATTGCAACAACAATGACTTACAACCGTGGTGAAGGTGATGAAACATCTAAATTAGATGAAAAACCTTTACGTTTAGAGTTGAAAAAAGTTGAAATTAAAAATATCGCATCTACTAATTTAGTGAAGGTAAATGATGATGGTACTGAAACACCTAGTGATTTCATGAGCGAAAAACCTTCTGATGAAGATGTGAAGAAAATGTACTTAAAAATCACTAGTCGTGATAATAAAGTAACACGTTTAGCAGTTGATAAAATTGAGGAAGTAACTGAAGAAGGTCAAAAACTTTATAAAATTACGGCTGAAGCTCAAGATTTGATTCAACACATTGATCCATCTAAGGCGCGCAATAAGTATGTTTATTATATAGAAAAACCCCATCCTAAAGAAGATAATGTCTACTATAACTTTAAAGATTTAGTAGAGGCTATGAATGTTAATAAAAATGGTACATTTAAAATCGGAGCAGATTTGAATGCAACGAATGTACCAACACCTAACAAACAATATGTTCCAGGTACGTTTAAGGGACATCTATCAAGTGTTGATGGTAAACAATATACAATTCATAACATTGCCCGTCCCTTATTTGACCGTGTTGAAAATGGTTCTGTGAAAAATATTAATTTAGGTAATGTGGATATCAATATGCCTTGGGCTGACGGAATAGCACCTGTTGCCAATATGGTGAAAAATGCAACTGTTGAAGATGTTAAGGTAACTGGTAGTGTAGTTGCTAATAACAATATTGCGGGTATCGTCAATAAAATCGATAGTGGTGGTCAGTTGACAAATGTAGCCTTCATCGGTAAACTCACGGGTGTTGGTGATAAAGGTCAATATATGGCTGGTATTGCCGGTGAGATTTGGAGAGGTAATGTTGCAAAAGCATATGTCGAGGCTGATATCGTTGCTAACAGAGCCCGTATAGGTGGTTTAGTTGCTAAAACAGATAATGGCAACGACTCTATGGGAATTGGTAAATACGGTTCAATTCGTAAATCAGTCACCAAAGGAACCATTAAGACTAAAGTTTTGTTTGAAACAGGTGGATTTATCAATAGCAATCTTCCTTTTGGTAAACTGGAAGATAATATTTCAATGATGAGAGTTGAAAATGGTGAAGAGTTCTTTGGTTCTTCAGATTTGGACTACGATGGTGGTTATTTCACAAATGGATGGTTAGAGCGTAACTTTGTTGTCAAAGGTGTCAGTTCAGGTAAGCATTCATACAAACGTTCTCGTGACAAAATTAAAGAAATTAGTCAAGATGAAGCTAATAAGAGAATTGCAGCCTTTAATATTACTGCTGACAAATATGAAATCAACGAACCTGTGGTCAATCGCTTAAATCGTTTAACCAGAAGAGAAGATGAATATAAGTCAACCCAAGACTATAAAGTAGATCGAGATCTGGCTTATCGTAACATTGAAAAACTTCAACCGTTCTACAACAAAGAGTGGATTGTCAACCAAGGTAACAAACTTGCAGAAGATTCAAACTTAGCTAAGAAAGAAGTCCTTTCTGTTACGGGAATGAAGGATGGTCAATTCGTGACCGATTTATCGGATATCGATAAAATAATGATTCACTATGCAGATGGTACAAAAGAAGAAATGGGGGTCACACTCAAGGATTCTAAAGTCCAACAAGTGCGTGAATATAGCGTATCTGGTCTTGGTGATGTTGTCTATACACCGAATATGGTTGTTAAAAATCGAGACAAACTGATTGCAGATGTGAAAGAAAGACTTTCAAGTGTTGACTTAATTTCATCTGAAGTACGCGCGCTAATGGATAATCGTCAGAAAGCTGAAGAAAATACCAACACACGTAAAGATGGATATATTCGCAATCTATACTTAGAAGAAAGCTTTGCCGAAGTGAAGCAAAATCTAGATAAGTTAGTCAAAGCCTTGGTCGAAAATGAAGACCATCAATTGAATAGTGATGAAGCTGCGATAAACGCACTTCTCAAGAAAGTAGAAACCAATAAAGCTAAAATCATGATGGCTCTGACTTATCTCAATCGTTACTATGATATCAAATACGGTGACATGAGTATAAAAAACATCATGATGTTCAAACCTGATTTTTATGGTAAGACACCAAGTGTTATTGACAGACTCATCAACATCGGTTCAAGTGAAAAGAACTTGAAAGGGGATCGGACTCAGGATGCTTACCGTGAAATCATCGCAGGTAATACTGGTAAAGGTAATTTGCGTAACTTCTTAGAATACAACATGCGTTTGTTTACAGAGGATAAAGACATTAATGATTGGTTTATCCACTCAGCTAAGAATGTTTATGTTTCAGAACCTAAAACTACAAATCCTGACTTTATTAATAAACGTCACCGTGTATTCGATGGTTTAGATAATGGTGTTCATGGACGTATGATTCTACCACTTCTAACGCTCAAAGACGCTCATATGTTCTTAATTTCAACCTATAATACAATGGCTTATAGTTCATTTGAGAAATATGGAAAACATACAGAAGAAACTCGTAATGAGTTCAAAACTAAGATTGATGAAGTTGCACATGCTCAACAAACTTATTTAGATTTCTGGTCACGTTTATCATTATCTAATGTTCGTGATAGACTTCTTAAGAGTCAAAATATGGTACCGACACCAGTTTGGGATAACCAAAACTACCATGGAGTCGACGGTGCCAACAGCATGGGGTACGGAAAGAACGGGGCAATTATCAGACCTATTAGAGAATTGTATGGTCCAACTGGCAAATTCCACGCAACAAATGGAGCCATGGGAGCGATGGCAAGTATTTACGATAGTGCAAACAATAATGACCAAGTTTACTTTATGGTAACCGATTTAATATCACAATTTGGTATTTCAGCATTTACACATGAAACAACACACGTCAATGACCGAATGCTCTATTACGGAGGATACAGTCAACGTGTTGGTACAAATGCAGAAGCCTATGCACAAGGTATGCTGCAAACACCTGACAGCTCAACGACTAATGGTGAATACGGCGCACTTGGAATTAATATGGCTTACCATCGTCCAAATGATGGTAACCAATGGTACAACCCAGATCCTGACAAATTAAAGACACGTGATGACATTGACCGCTACATGAGAAACTACAATGAAGCTATGATGCTGCTTGATCATGTAGAAGCTGATGCTGTACTTCCTAAAATTAAGGGAGACAATAGTAAGTGGTTCAAGAAGATTGACAAAGAAATGCGCTCTAAGATTCAGTACAATGATCTTTTAGGTCCAAACCAATGGGATAGTGTCCGTGATTTGAAAGGTGAAGAAAAGGTAATGACTTTATCTAGCGTCAATGATTTAGTGGATAATAACTTCATGACAAAACATGGAAATCCAGGCAATGGACGTTATCGCCCTGAAGATTATGCTATCAACTCAGCATATGTAAACGTCAATATGATGGCTGGTATCTATGGTGGTAATACTAGTCTTGGAGCTCCTGGTTCATTATCATTCAAACACAATGCCTTCCGCATGTGGGGTTATTATGGATATGACAAAGGTTTCACTAGTTATGTATCTAACAAATACAAAGATGCAGCTATTAAAGAGAATAAAGGTTTGCTAGGCGATGACTTTATTATTAAGAAAGTATCTGGAGACAAGTTCAAGACACTTGAAGAGTGGAAGAGACATTGGTACGAGGAGGTTCTTGCTAAAGCTAAGAAAGGCTTTGAAGGTATCGATATTGATGGCGTCCATATCAGTAACTATGATGAATTAAGGCCTTTATTTGATAAAGCGGTCGAAGAAGATTTGAAAAAAACAGATGACTTCTCTCATACTGTAGCTCTTAAATCTAAGGTATTCAAAGCCCTTCTTAAAAATACAGACGGTTTCTTTAACCAACTGTTTAAAAAAGACATTTAAATGTTTAGAATATAAAGGGAACAGTTTTTTGCTCCCTCTGAAAAGTCATCATTTGATGGCTTTCAAAAAGCACCTCAAAAAAGGTATTGCCAAGTTGCAATACCTTTTTTTGAGGCTCTTTTATCTTGTCCTTGTTTCAATTGACGATACCACATTATGTACTGTTTTGCTTCATTTTATTATAAAAGGACTTAGTCCTGTGCAGTACAGAACTAAGTCCTTTCAATAATTATTTGTGCAACTTTTTGGGGTTAGTAAAGAGAAACTCGTTTTTGTTCATTCTCTTTCTGTGTCAAGTCTCTTAGTCTTTATTTTCGTATGGCAAGATCAAGTTCAAGATGATTCCTGTCATGGCTGATAGGGCAGTACCTGAAAGTGTAACTGGACCAAGTTTAAGGATAGCTCCTCCAAGTCCAAGGACTAACATAGCACTTGCGATGATGAGGTTACGCATTTGAGCGAAATCAACACGTTCTTTAATCAAGACTTTCAAACCGTTGCTGGCGATAACCCCATAGAGAAGGATTGACATACCACCAAGTACAGCATTTGGAATAGTTGAAATCAAGGCAGTGAATTTACCAAGGAAGCTAAGAGCAATCGCGATAAAGGCAGCGTTACGGATAACTGAGACAGAAGCGATACGAGTCATACCGATAACCCCTGTATTTTCTCCGTAAGTTGTATTGGCTGGTCCACCAAGGAAGGCAGAAACAGAAGTTGCGATACCGTCACCAAGAAGAGTACGGTGAAGACCTGGTTCTTTCAAGAATTGACGACCACAGATTTGACCCAAAACAGTATGGTCTCCGATATGTTCAGAAATTGTTACGATAGCGATTGGCAAGATGGCAATAGTTTCTGGACCAAAGTAAAGATTGTATTCTTTAAAGGCACCACCAGTGCTAAATGGCAAGTAGAAACCAGGAATTTCGAACCAGTTGGCTTTAAGAACTGGTGTAAAGTCAACCAAACCAAGAGTTAGTGCGAAGAGGTAACCACCGATAATGGCAAATAGGAATGGAATGATTCGTAGGAAGCCTTTTCCCTTTGTATTGATAAAGGCAGCAATCAAGAAAGTAACAACTGCTACAAGAGCATTTTTCCAGTTTCCATCAGCTACAAGACCAGCGTTGGTAACAGCTGAACCTGCAAGTCCAAGACCGATAACGATGATCATAGGTCCGATGATGATTGGTGGCAAGAGTTTATCAATCCATTTTGTACCTGCAAAACGAACACCAGCAGCCACAAGGACATAGACCAAACCAGTCAAGATAACCCCTGTTTGGGCAGCAGATACATCACCACCCATTTCTTTCATAGCAAGCGACATTGCTGTGATAAAGGCAAATGAAGAACCTAGATAAACTGGAACTTTAAAACCAGTTGAAATCATGTAGATGAGTGTCCCGACACCTGAAGCAAAAAGGGCAACAGATACAGGCATTCCCAAAATCAAGGGTACCAAGATGGTCGCACCAAACATAGCGAAAACGTGTTGGAAACTAAGGAGAATTCCTTTTCCAGTCGAAGGACGTTGGTCAACGTCTAGTAACAAATCAACAGTTGATTCTTGTTTCATATAAACCTCACTTTTGGGCATCAAAAAAGAGCCCATTATTTTACAGCAATAGGCCCTCAGAGTAAGACTTCTTTAAAATCTAGACTTTAAAGAGTTTCAAATATTTCTGCGTCTTCGTCACCTCACGGGATGACATTAAAAACCTTTGCTTGTGATAGTATAGCAAAAATTACAAACTTTGTAAATATTTTTTTACTAAAAAGATTAAAGCGGGCGTTTATTGGGCATGCCAGCCTTACGTGGATATTTATTTGGCGTTTCTTTTTTCTTTTCCACCACTGTGATGTAGCGCGGATCTCCATTTGGTAGGACGTAGCTGAGATTGTCTTCTACTTTACTAAAAAGGAGGTTGAGGGCATTCTTAGCTTCTAATAACTCCTCAGGCGCATTGCTTGCCTTGAGTGCCAATAGTTTTCCGCCAACTTTAAGGTAGGGAATAGTTAATTCAGATAGGACTTGCATACGGGCAACCGCACGAGCCGTTACAAAATCATATTGAGCACGGAAGTTCTTGTCTTGGGCCAAGTCTTCTGCACGTCCATGGTAGAAATGAACATCGTCTAAATCTAGTTCTTGAGCCAAAAGTTGGAGGAAGTTGATGCGCTTATTGAGTGAATCAATGATGGTCACATCTAACTGAGGATAGAGGATTTTCATTGGTAGACTAGGAAAACCTGCCCCAGCTCCAATATCAAGAAGTTTGATATTTTCATTAGGAATCAAACCTTGAAGAATGGGTGCAATCGAATCGTAAAAATGTTTGAGATAAACTTCTTCCTTGTCCGTAATGGCTGTTAAATTAATCTTTTCATTCCACTCGACCAAGAGTTCAAAATAACGTTCAAATTGTTCTTTCTGCTGGTCCGAAAGTGGAAGATTTTGCTCGGCAAGCAAGTTGTAAAATGTTTCTGGTTTCATAGTTATTTCCTTCTTTAGTATGATCTTATTTTACCACAATCATTAAAAATTTGATATACTGGTACTAATCTAAAAGTAGAAAGGACTTATATCATGACTTGGATTATTCTTGGAGTTTTGGCTCTTGTTGTTATTTTTGTGATTGTTAGCTATAACGGTTTGGTTAAGAATCGTATGCAAACAAAGGAGGCTTGGAGTCAGATTGATGTTCAGTTGAAACGTCGAAATGACCTCTTGCCAAACTTGATTGAGACTGTAAAAGGTTATGCCAAATATGAAGGTTCTACCCTTGAAAAAGTGGCAGAACTGCGTAACCAAGTGGCAGCAGCGACTTCACCAGCAGAAGCTATGAAAGCTAGTGATGCCCTTACTCGTCAGGTTTCAGGTATTTTTGCAGTTGCAGAAAGCTATCCAGATTTGAAAGCTAGTGCCAACTTTGTTAAATTGCAAGAGGAGTTGACAAATACAGAAAATAAAATTTCTTACTCTCGTCAACTCTACAACAGTGTTGTCAGCAACTACAATGTAAAATTAGAAACTTTCCCAAGCAATATTATCGCTGGAATGTTTGGATTTAAAGCAGCAGATTTCCTTCAAACACCAGAAGAGGAAAAGGCAGTTCCTAAAGTTGATTTTAGCGGTTTAGGTGACTAAGATGTTGTTTGATCAAATTGCAAGCAATAAACGAAAAACCTGGATTTTGTTGCTGGTATTTTTCCTACTCTTAGCTCTGGTTGGCTATGCGGTTGGTTACCTCTTTATGCGATCTGGGCTTGGTGGTTTGGTTATCGCACTGATTATCGGCTTTATCTATGCTTTGTCCATGATTTTTCAATCAACAGAGATTGTCATGTCCATGAATGGAGCGCGTGAGGTTGATGAGCAAACGGCACCAGACCTTTACCATGTAGTGGAAGATATGGCTATGGTGGGTCAGATTCCCATGCCACGAGTTTTCATCATTGATGATCCAGCCTTAAATGCTTTTGCGACAGGTTCTAATCCTCAAAATGCGGCGGTTGCTGCGACGTCAGGTCTCCTAGCTATCATGAATCGCGAGGAGCTAGAAGCTGTTATGGGACATGAGGTTAGTCATATTCGTAATTACGATATCCGTATTTCGACTATTGCTGTCGCTCTCGCTAGTGCTATCACCATGCTTTCTAGTATGGCAGGTCGTATGATGTGGTGGGGTGGCGCAGGTCGCAGACGAAGTGATGATGATCGGGATGGAAATGGCTTAGAAATCATTATGCTAGTGGTTTCCCTACTTGCAATTGTGCTGGCACCTCTCGCTGCAACCTTGGTGCAACTAGCTATTTCTCGCCAGAGGGAATTCCTAGCTGATGCTTCCAGTGTCGAGTTGACGCGCAATCCGCAAGGGATGATCAATGCTCTACGTAAGTTGGATAATAGCGAGCCGATGCATCACCATGTCGATGATGCTAGTAGCGCACTTTATATCAATGATCCCAAGAAAGGGGGAGGGTTCCAAAAACTATTTTATACCCACCCACCTATCTCAGAACGGATTGAGCGTTTGAAACATATGTAAAAATTTACCTATACAATCCTAAAAAATGAGCATTCTCGTAGTTGGAGATGCTCATTTTCTTATATAAGGAACTCAGAAATCAATTTGTTATGATACAACTTATATTCTTCGAAAATCTCTTCAAACCGCATCAGATTCGCCTTGCCGTACTTAAGTCCAGCCTGCGGCTAGCTTCCTAGTTTGCTCTTTGATTTTCATTGAGTATTAGAATTTCTTTAGGAAACTTCGTTCAGAACACATGATATATCGAAGAAGAATTTAGCATCTATGTCAAATGGAGGAGGGCAACTGATCTCGTTTTTCGCAAATTAGAGAATATTTTTGGCGTGCTAAGAGTGTGTGTTAGAGACAAGTAGGCCAGCGTAGTAGAGCTAGGATTCATCTTAATGAGCATGGGGGTTACAAAATTGTCCAAGAATTCAATCTACAAATCAGTTATTTAAAAATCACTGTGTTCTTTTAGCTAGAAGTTAGTTTTTGTCCAGCCTCTTTTATAGGCGATTTCGGAAAACTTCATACATGAGAATAGCCGCAGCAACACTGGCATTGAGACTTTGAACATGTCCATTCATCGGAATGGTAATCATCTCATCAACCTGTTTTTTGATGTTGCTAGAGATACCTTTTCCTTCATTTCCAATGATGAGGGCAATTTTCCCTTTTGTATTCCACTTGTGGCAAGGAGTACCGTTCATATCCGTTCCAAAGGTCCAGAAGCCTTCATCCTTGAGTTTGTCCAGAGTTTGGCTTAGATTGGTCACTCGAGCAATTGGAACGTGCTCAATAGCACCTGTGGCTGTTTTGGCAACGACAGGTGTTACTCCGACAGCACGGTGCTTGGGAATGATGACTCCGGAAACATTGGTCGCATCGGCTGTTCGCAAGATAGAACCCAGATTATGGGGATCGGTTAAACCATCTAGAATCAATAGAAGTGGATTTTCTTCTTGACGCGTTTTGGCAAGGATGTTATCCAGCTCGCTATAGGCAAATTCAGACACTCGTAGAACAAAACCTTGGTGGACAGCACCTTCAGTCATCTCAGAGAGGGATTTTTTTGAAGTCCAAGAAATGGATACCTTCTTTTCTGTAGCCAGTTCTTTGACTTTCTCAACATTCTTACCTCGGAGATCTTCTTGGAGGTAAAGTTTGTTTCCTGTGTTTGCAAGGAGGGCTTCGGTAACGGCGTGAACGCCATAGACAATATCATTTGTTTTCATGCCTCTATTATAACACAAAACCCCGTCTTGCAACGGGATTTTCTTTATTCTAGAATTAGTAAACCATCTTTAACTGCAAATGGGTCTTTTTCATTGATACGATCGTAAAACATGATTCCGTTAATGTGGTCAATTTCATGCTGAACAACGATGGAGTTGTAGCCTTTGAGTTTGATACGGTGTTTTTCTCCATCCTTGTCAAAGTAGTCAACAGTAACGCGAGCATGACGCACCACATAGCCAGGCACGTTGCGGTCAACAGACAGACAACCTTCTCCTTCGCCAAGAGCAGCGTCTTGAACAGAGTGAGAGACGATTTTTGGATTGTACATAATGGCTTGCAAATCGTAGGCTTCCTCTGGAGTTTCGCCTTCTTCAACAATATTTGGCACCAAAACAGCGATAATGCGTTTTGAGATATCTAATTGAGGAGCAGCAAGTCCAACCCCACCGCGGAGCCCCATCTTTTCAGCCATGACAGGATCTTGGGAATGTTTGAGGAATTGCATCATCTTTTCGCCAAGAATGATTTCCTGGTCAGACAAGGGGAAAGTAACTTCCTCAGCAACTGCGCGAAGAGTCGGATTCCCCTCGCGGATAATATCGTTCATATCAATTAAGTGAGCAGCTTTTGTAATACGTTCTATAGCAGACATTTTCTCTCCTTTCATTACCTCTACATGATATCACAAAATGACAAGGATTGAAAGCATTACGGCATCGAGCTTTTATAGAAAATGCCTTTTAGGTTCGATTCAATTGTGAAAGAAATACTTATCTGTGTTATAATAAAAAGAAAAGGCTTGCATTAGAAAGTAGGGAGAATGAAGATGCAAAGAAGACAAGATAGACATAAACGTGGACCAGTTTTTCGCTTTGTGAAAGGTTTGGTCAACTTTTTTAGACGTTATCGTAAGTGGAGTAACAAGGGATTTGTGGCGGTACTCTTGCTAGCAGTTGCTTTATCAATGGGCTTGGTTTTGTTGTTTGAAAGCTTCCAAGGCATGCCTATGACCAGTCAAAAACGAGATACTATTTCTCAAGAAGGAACTAAGAAAAAGTCTCAGGAGCAGGAAGAGGAAAAAACTGCTAGAATTATGGCTCATGGTGATTTGCTTTATCATGATATTCTTTACTTTTCAGCAAAAAAGGATGATGGAACGTATGATTTTCATGAGAATTTTGAGTATGTTACTCCTTGGCTTAAGCAAGCAGACTTAGCTATTGGTGACTTTGAAGGAACCATTAATAAGGATCATTATTTAGCAGGTTATCCTCTCTTTAATGCTCCTGCTGAAGTTATGGATGCCATTAAGGATGCAGGTTATCATGTTCTAGATTTAGCTCATAATCACATTTTGGATTCGCAAATTGAGGGAGTTATTTCAACGGCCGATATTATTGAGAAAGCTGGAATCACTCCAATCGGAGTTTATACGCATGAGCCACGTGATCAGGCTCCGCTGGTCATTAAGGAAGTGAATGGTATCAAGGTTGCACTTTTGGCTTATTCTTATGGATTTAATGGAATTGAGCAAAATATTTCTCAAGAGGATTATAATCACTATCTTTCAGATTTAGATGAGAATAAAATGAAGTCTGAAATTGAACGGGCGGAAAAGGAAGCAGATATCACCATTATCATGCCACAAATGGGTGTTGAGTATCGCATAGAACCGACTGAAGAGCAAAAGGCTCTTTATCACAAGATGATTGATTGGGGAGCAGATATTATCTTTGGAGGGCATCCACACGTAGTTGAACCGTCTGAAATTGTTGAAAAAGATGGGGACAAGAAACTCATCATCTATTCAATGGGGAACTTCATTTCCAATCAACGAATTGAGACCATGCAAGGGGTAGAAAATGCTAAGTGGACTGAACGTGGCGTTCTCATGGACGTGACCATTAAGAAGAAGGATGGAAAAACAACTATCGGAACAGCTAAAGCTCATCCTACTTGGGTCAATCGAACACCAAAGGGAACTTTTTCACCAGAAGGATATCCCCTATATCATTATCAAACCTATATCTTGGAAGATTTCATAGAGGGTGGCAGTCATCGTGATCAATTAGATGAAGCGACTAAGGAACGAATTGATACAGCCTATAAAGAAATGAACGAACATGTGGGATTGAAGTGGGATTAGCTTGAATCCAGAGGGAAGTAAATGACGATTAAAGTAATTGCGACAGATATGGATGGGACCTTGCTGGATGCTAGAGGCCAGCTTGATCTCCCACGTTTGGAAAAGATTTTAGATCAGTTGGATCAAAGGGGTATTCGTTTTGTCATCGCGACGGGCAATGAAATTCATCGCATGAGGCAACTACTGGAGCACTTGGTCGATCGAGTGGTTCTGGTTGTTGCAAACGGTGCTCGTATTTTTGAAAACAATGAACTGATTCAGGCGCAGACTTGGGATGATGCCATTGTCGATAAGGCTTTGGCTCATTTCAAGGGTCGAGCGTGTCAGGATCAGTTTGTTGTGACGGCTATGAAGGGTGGTTTCGTCAAAGAAGGTACGATTTTTACAGACCTTGAAAGTTTTATGACTCCAGAAATGATTGAAAAATTCTACCAACGGATGCAATTTGTGGACGAATTAACCTCTGACCTCTTTGGTGGTGTGCTCAAGATGAGTATGGTTGTTGGTGAGGAGCGTTTGAGTTCGGTCTTGGAAGAAATCAATGATCTCTTTGATGGCCGTGTTCGGGCTGTATCGAGTGGCTATGGTTGCATTGATATCCTTCAAGCTGGGATTCATAAAGCATGGGGCTTGGAAGAATTACTCAAGCGTTGGGACTTGAAGCCCCAACAAATTATGGCTTTTGGTGACAGTGAAAATGATGTTGAAATGCTTGAAATGGCTGGAATTGCCTATGCGATGGAAAATGCTGATGACAAGGCCAAAGCTGTGGCGACTGCTCTAGCGCCAGCCAATAGCCAAGGAGGAGTTTATCAAGTCTTGGAGAACTGGTTAGAAAAAGGAGAATGAAGTGGCAGTACAGTTATTAGAAAATTGGCTCCTAAAGGAACAAGGTAAAATCCAAACCAAGTATCGTCACTTAAATCAGGTTTCTGTTGTAGAGCCAGACATTCTTTTTATTGGGGATTCCATTGTCGAATATTATCCTCTGCAGGAACTATTTGGGACTTCGAAGACGATTGTCAATCGAGGCATTCGAGGTTATCAGACAGGACTGTTATTAGAGAATCTGGATGCGCATCTGTACGGTGGGGCGGTAGATAAAATTGTCCTTTTAATTGGGACGAACGATATTGGAAAAGATGTGCCTGTGAATGAGACTCTCAATAATCTCGAAGCTATCATACAATCCATTACTCACGATTATCCATTGACTGAGATTAAATTGCTTTCTATTTTGCCAGTCAATGAGGGAGAGGAGTACAAGCAGACAGTCTATATCCGCACAAATGAAAAAATTCAGAAATGGAATCAAGCCTATCAAGAGCTTGCTTCTGCCTATATGCAGGTGGAATTTGTACCAGTTTTTGATAGTTTGACAGACCAAGCAGGCCAACTCAAAAAAGACTACACAACTGATGGGCTGCACCTCAGTGTTGCTGGTTATCAGGTTTTGTCAAAAGCCTTGAAAGACTATCTTTTTTAGTTAGTTGATTTCCCTTTTGCATTTTTTAGTTAGATAAGGTATAATGGTTTTATTGTCTTTTGGGGTCGTTACGGATTCGACAGGCATTATGAGGCATATTTTGCGACTCGTGTGGCGACGTAAACGCTCAGTTAAATATAACTGCAAAAAATAACACTTCTTACGCTCTAGCTGCCTAAAAACCAGCAGGCGTGACCCGATTTGGATTGCTCGTGTTCAATGACAGGTCTTATTATTAGCGAGATACGATTGAGTCTTGTCTAGTGGCTTGATAAGAGATTGATAGACTCGCAGTTTCTAGGCTTGAGTTATGTGTCGAGGGACTGTTAAACTAATACATAACCTATGGTTGTAGACAAATATGTTGGCAGGTGTCTGGACGTGGGTTCGACTCCCACCGGCTCCATTATTCCTTTGCATTCTTTTGCATTCCTTGGTAAAACGTTGTTAAATCAACGTTTTTTATTTTTGTCTTTGGTATTCCTTGGCATTCTTTTGTAAAAAAAGGGAGTCACAAAAGGAGTCACAAAAAGGAGGCGAACCTCCTTAAAAGTCTATATACTTTGCAAAGCGTTCTCCGATGTCATCCTTTGCTTGCTTGGTTATGTGGGTATAAACGTTCATGGTCGTTTTTAAGTCGGAATGTCCGAGTCGATGTTGGACTTGCTTCAAAGTCATACCAGCGTCAAAACAAAGGCTGGCATGTGTATGTCTGAATCCGTGGATTTTAATCGGACGCAAGTCGCTACCTTCCACAATTTTGATAAGCCACTTTCTGGGTAATGTGCTTGGAATTGGCTTTTTAAATTCATTTTCAAAGATGTATTTGGTATCTGGATTTTGCTTTCTCCATTTTTTTAAAATGCTTTTTGTCTTTTTATCTAAGCTGATTAGTCGATTACTGCTGACCGTTTTGGTGTTGCCTATTTCTTCGCCTGCAAATCCTCTTGTAATAGCCTTGTTTATATCCAGAGTATTATCTGTCCAGTCATTCCATTCAAGGGCTAAAATCTCCCCTTTTCGAGCCCCTGTGAAAGCTAGAAGACGAAATAGAGTTATCTTCTCTAGATCCTTTGTTTTGGAGACAAGTTTTAAGAATTTTTGAAGTTCATCTTTGTTGTAAAAGTCGCTTTTGCCCTCTGATTTCTTTCTTGTCGAAGTAATCACGCTGTCGACTGGATTGGTATCGATATATCCATGCCTGATTGCGTACTTAAAAACATTATTCATCAATCCTTTTAACTTACGACCATAGACTAATTTTCTAGACCACTCATTGGCCTGCTCTTGCATTTGAAGGGGAGTGATACTAGCTATTTTTCTATTACCAAAAGCTGGATAGATGTGATTCTTGAAGTTTCTAGATGTCTTGATATAGGTGCTTTCTTGTACAGTTTCAGAATAATCTTTGAGCCATTTTTCAGCAATCTCCTCAACCGTGATTTCCTTCCTGCTTTGCTCACCACTCTCAATATCATCCTGAAGTTGAAGCAGTGCTGCTCTTGCTTTAGCTTTTGTAGCAAATCCACGGCGAGTAGCGTATTGACTATATCCGTTAATTTTCCCGATATAGGCACGGAACATGTAAGCCGTCTCACCGTTTTTCTTTTTATAAGACTTAATTTCCATTGATTTTTACCTCATTTCTTGATAAAATGGGTATAGTAAAGAGGGCTTTTTAATGCCTTTTACTATACTAGCTGATCCTCACACTCAAAATTTGGCGATGGCGAGTGTGGGGATTTTTTTATTTTATTTAGAGTATTTTTCGATACCTCTTAACATATCGGTTTTATTTATCATCGTTTGTTCACATAATAAATCTAAATCTGATGGGTAGTACTGACAATGGTAGCCTATTGAATAGTAAACACTAAATTCAAATAAGAACCCAGAACGCCGATTTTTAAATATACTTAAAATATTTTGGAGTGTGAAGAGTCCAGTTTGACCAACACCATTATTATATTCTTCTCTTGTGATTTCCATGATTTTCTCATGTAGAGGTTCGTTGTATTCCATTATGTTTTGTGAACGATAGCTAAACAATCTACCACTATGTGCTGCTCGATTGCGGTATGAATGGATCATACGAAGAGCCTGGGCAAACATTAATTTTATTGAATCAGTTATAAATTGTTCAGGGAGTCCAGTACAAATTGAAATAACTTTATCTTTTTGTTTTGGTTTTAGCAATTTATAAAAGTTCACCAAATTTCCAAAACTTGTCCCTTTTAAAAGTATCCAAGGAGGAATATTTCCGTGATTTTCTCGATAATGCTTATAAGGTTCGATATCGTCATTCGCTATATTATTTAATTTATCTAGCAACTGGTAAAGTGGATATCGGTTGGAATTTTGGCGTCTATGACCTCTTCTGTAGTTTCTGGGGTTTAGATAATCGGTTTGCTTTTCTCCAAAGTCTTCTGCTATTGTATAAGCAATAGCAGTTCTGAGACTTAGCTCAACTTCTAGAGTGGCCCTTAAAACACCGTTCCGAATATCTTTATCTAGCCGATATAGAGAGTACAGATGAGAAAATGTTTCACCTGTTTTGAAGTTATCGCTATCGTCCGATTCCAGAATAAAGGATTTATATCCGTTGACTATTTCATAATAGCCGTAAATAGTCAAAGCTTCTCTTGCCTCTTTTTCATCATCAATTTCTAAATTTCGTGACCGTAATATGTCTAATTGTTCATCAATATTTTTAAAGGGTTTATCCACTGAATACCTCCAAGAAAATAAGAAAAGGTCTTGCGACAGCAAGACCCGTTCCATGAGCGCGACGGCACTCGTTCATTAAGATTATATAAATTATAATCTATTCGGTAGCTTCTGTCAAGCATTTTGTTAAATTTAATTTTTAGATATCTTCACATCCCCACAACATTCTTAAACTCTTCCTGTATCATATCTTCACCCCAGGTTGTTAAGATTTTGTGTCTTTCTGCGAACTGGAGCCAGTTGAAGTCTGATACTTCGTACTGTGCGAGTTCTTCAGAGATGAGATGACGAATCATGAAGCGGTCTGCTTCGTTTTCGTATTTGTAAAGTAGTCGTTTGTAATGCGCTGGATTGTGATTTATATGCCCCAATTCGTGCAGGATGACCTTTTCTCTCTCTTCTATGGGTAAATCCCCATTGACGTAAATAATGCGCTCATCGGGGAAATAGAAGCCTTTTCGCTCCCACATGGTTTCTGGGAAGAGGTAGAGTGTGACCTGGTATTCATCTAGTAGTTCATTTACTTTCAATATCCGATACCCCCAAAGAGAGTTTAATGATTTGTGCAATTTTGTCTACATCGTCGTCTGATAATGGCTTGCCATCGAACAGGACAACACGTTCGCGAAGATTGGATAGGTCAACGATACGGCCATCTGCAGTGGTTACTGTTTCCTTTGCAATCGCAGGGTTATCCGTTCGTCCTAGAAGATAATCTGTGCTAACGTTTAGGTAATCGGCAACTTTTTCTAACGGCTCAGAATTAGGTTTTGATTTTGCCCACTTTGAAATAGAGCCATTTGATAAATCAAGAGTTCGTTCAAGTTGTGCAACTGTCATAAGACGTTGTTTGACAAGCTCTTTTATTATCTCGTAAGTATTCATTTCTAATACCCTCCAGAAAAAATCTAAGAAAAATAGAAATATTTCTGTCTTTTCTATTGACAATAGAAATAGTTCTGTGGTATCATGGTATTGTACTTGGGAGGTACACAAAATAATAAATACTACAGACGCAGAAACAGATAAAATCTGTGTTTGCTACTTTTCTTATACTCTTATAATAGAATAAGTTCTATTATTTGTCAAGAGTTATCAGAAATAAAACGTAGAAATATTTCTAAAAAAGGAGGAAAGCATGATTTACAACACTATCAAAGATGTTGCTACAAATCAGGGGATATCAATCTATCGCATTGAGAAAGATTTGGAATTTCCAAATGGTTTGATTTCGAAATGGAACAAATCCACTCCATCAGCATCTAATCTTGCCAAGGTTGCTAAATATCTTGGCGTGACGACAGAGAAGCTACTTGGTGATGGTTAGAAAGGAGTACGGATGGAAGAATTAAAAATAAGAGAAGATGGTATTTATTTGAATAACCAAAAATTAAAAGGTGTGCAAGCAATCAAAACAAAAAGCACGGCTGAATGCAACCATGCTACTGTCTACTTAAAATTTATTGCCAAGCTGATTTGAAATGAGGTTGGTAATAACTTGTGATGAAATATCTTTAAGGACATCCAGTGAAAAAGAACCAACATTCTTTGCTATATCTTTTGTCCGATTCCAATTGGTATCTTGGCGAATATCATTGATGAACTGATGACCATAAGGAGATAAATCTTGAATTGAGAAACCACCAAAATAATGTTGTACATTGAGAAATAAGCCACTATGTTCGCACTGTCTGACATGGTAGAGGATTTCTTCTTGTGAATATTTTGGAACAAGATTTTCATATAGTTTATCCTCTGAGACATCATTAGAGTATGTTGAATACTCTTCAACAACAAAAAGGATATCACGGACACAATCAGGATTTAATTTCATCAGAATTACCTCGTTTTATTTTTATTATACCAAATTTAGAAAGGAACATTATGAACGAACTTATTAACGTTACACTTAATGACAATCACGAGCCGATTGTATCTGGTCGTCAGTTGCATGAGGCATTGGGAGTTAAAACACCATATGATAAATGGTTCCCACGCATGACTGAATATGGATTTACAGAAAACGAAGACTTTTCGACATTTTTGTCGGAAAGTACAGGAGGACGCAGAGCGACTGACCACATCATCAAACTAGACATGGCTAAAGAAATCGCCATGATTCAGCGAACCGACAAAGGTAAAGAAGTCAGACAGTACTTCATTCAAGTAGAAAAAGACTTCAACAGTCCTGAGAAGATTATGGCAAGAGCCTTGCTCATGGCAGATAAGAAGATTCATAAACTAGAGACGCAGATTGAAGCGGATAAACCCAAAGTCCTCTTTGCAGACGCAGTAAGCGCAAGTCATACATCTATCTTGGTCGGCGAACTTGCCAAACTCATTAGCCAAAATGGCTATAAAATCGGAGCCAATCGCCTCTTTTCTTGGATGCGTGAAAATGGCTACCTGATTAAACGCAAAGGCTCAGACTGGAACATGCCAACCCAACGTAGCATGGACTTGAAACTCTTTGAAATCAAGGAAACAAACGTGCAACACGCAGATGGACATATCACTGTGAACAAGACACCGAAAGTCACTGGCAAGGGGCAGCAGTATTTTATCAACAAGTTCTTGAGTAAAGATGAAGTAGCGGGGTAGGGAAATGAATGAACTAGAAAGAACAGCCCTCAACGAGATATTGAGGACCGTGACATATATTGCAGAGAAGTTGGATGAACTAGATTCTAAGATTTCTCAATCAGAGGAAATGGAATGAAACTAAGGCTATATTCGTTCAGTAGACAAATAAAAAACGTACTCCAGCTGCTATCTGAAGTACGCTACGGAAATTGTTCTGCTCAAACTAATAGCAGTAGTCAACAACACTTCGCTGGTATCGTCCCCAGCACTGTAGTTGAAATAAACTTTGATTCTCGATTTTAGAGTCTAGCCTTCCACGGCTTTTAGTGTCTAGCCAAGACGTTTCGGGAAGGCTAACTCTCCCTATTGAACCCTGCTAGCCAGGTACGGTAGGCAAAAGGTAAACCTACAAATGAATCCAGAAGTTTACTGAGACACAGTCCCCTTCAAAAATTTTGCCAATTTGCATCAGCTCCTTTCTTGTTAAGGATAATATAAATATATACTGTTTTTGAAGGGGGTACATCGGTCTTAAGACCGATTTTTGGAGAAAATCATGGAAGATAAAATCATCGAACTTGCTGATTACTTCATCAGCGAATCTACAACGTACAGAGAAGCTAAAATAGCGTGTGAGAAGCTATTGAAACAAGTCAGCCATGAGATTGAACTTAGGGCGATGGAAAGTAAAACTT
The DNA here is from genome assembly GCA_018364455.1 of Streptococcus mitis. Classification (GTDB taxonomy): domain Bacteria; phylum Bacillota; class Bacilli; order Lactobacillales; family Streptococcaceae; genus Streptococcus; species Streptococcus mitis_BR. Next base: position 43,938 of record JAGZLW010000005.1, read on the forward strand.
TTTAAACCAAAAAAGCACCTAACAGGAGTCAGGCGCATACTAATATAACTAACTGAATTATAACACGAAAGAGAGGAAATTGCCAATGGCTTTGGAATTGTTTGGAGAAGATTTCAAAAATGAACTGTTGGAAGAGCTTGTACAGTTGAATGTGAAAGCTATGACTGAAGCTAAACTACGAGTATCAAGAGGTACGAACTGGGCTTCAATCAAAGATGTCCAAGAGAAAACTGGTTGGGGTCGTAAGAAAATTGAAGATTTCAGAGACGCAGGGAAATTCCGCTACCAGCAAAACGCCAAAGGCGGCAAGTATTTATATGACATGAACGATGTACTTCGGTTTCAGAGTCAGTTAGCACAATAAAGGAGATTAAAAAATGTTTGAACCACCATTACTAAGCCAACTTTTAGGAACTGGCGCAGTTATTTTAGGATTTATCGGAGCAGGGATTCTAGCACGGCAGATGGAACTGCACGAACTTGAAAAGCAACGCAAGCAGGAAGAAGAAGACACGCAAGCAGTCAATGACTTTAACAAGATTGTTGAAATCGGACGCAAAATTGAACGTCAAGAAATTCGCAAGAACATTCGAAGAGAGTTTCCTGGATTCACGTTTGATAATGAACCGCCTGTAGGCTTGCGTCCAGAACCTCTAGGATTACCAGAACCTAAAATGCACATCATGAAGTAAGGAGGTCAGGAAATGGAGGAATTGATTGAATGGCTGGATCACCTGACTATGATTGTTAAAGAACTGAAAGAAAGGAAATCAACTTCAAGACATTTTATTACGATATGGGAAAACGATTATAAAAATCTATTACTAGTCAAAGAATACCTAACAGACTATGAAAAACTAGCTAAGGACTATCGTGAGGTGGAGCTTAAAAATAAGCTGCTAAAGCTTGAAAAACTAGAGTTAGAAGGCAGGCACATCTATGAGGATATGCGGATGAAGTACCGCGCTAACCGTAGGAAGTGGGGTGCTCGGTATGTCTGAAGATTTTAGAATACCACCTCATGATTTAGTGGCTGAACAATCTGTTCTGGGTGCAGTCTTTATCGCACCTGACACAATCATTTCGCTGACAGATGAATTGGTTCCTGATGATTTTTATAAACCAGCCAACAAGATTGTATTTAAGACTATGTTGTCTCTCTTTAAAAAAGGAGAGCCTATCGATGCTACGACAATGGTTTCTGCTCTTACCAATCAAGGGCAGATTAAAGAAATTGGTGGCTTAAATTATGTTGTCGAGTTAGTGAACTCCACACCAACTTCCAAAAACGTGGAGCATTATGCAAAGTTAGTAAAAGAGAAGTCAACTCTAAGAAGAGTAATTGCTGATTTGTCGGATTCGCTATCTAGTGCTTATCAAGGAGATGTATCGATTGGTGATCTTATTGCTAAAACTGAAAAGTCTATGCTCGATATTAGCAATCAGAATACAGGCACAGGATTTCGTAATGTGGCCGATATCCTTGATACACATATGCAGATGGTCGAGACTCGCTCGCAGACAGATGGATTCGTGACTGGTCTGTCTACTGGATTTGTCGGACTAGATAAGATTACAACAGGCCTTCATGAAGGAAATCTTATCATACTTGCTGCGCGACCTGCAATGGGGAAAACGGCACTGGCTCTGAATATCGCTAAGTATGTAGCCACCAAGGAAGGAAAGCCTGCTGTCATCTTCTCGCTTGAAATGGGCGCAGAGGAACTGATTGAGCGTATGTTGGCATCAGAAGGGATGGTTCCAGCGTATCATTTAAAAACTGGTAATCTAAGTACGGATGAATGGAAAAGGCTGGTACATGCGCAAAGCAATCTCTATAATGCGCCAATTTTCGTGAATGATACGGCCGGTATTCGTATTTCTGAAATACGTTCAAATGCCCGAAAGCTTGCCCAAGAAATGGGAGGCATTGGTATTATCATTATTGACTACTTGCAGCTAATAACTGGTTCAAAGGGTGAGAATCGTCAGCAGATCGTTTCAGAGATTTCAAGGGAATTGAAGATACTTGCCAAGGATTTGAAAGTACCTATTATCGCCTTGTCGCAGTTAAGTCGTGCAGTTGAACAAAGACAAGAAAAACGTCCGATGCTATCAGATTTAAGAGAGTCTGGTTCGATTGAGCAAGATGCAGATATTGTAGCATTCTTGTATCGTAAGGCCTACTACCAGAAAGAGCAAGCTGACAGTCAAGAAGCGAATAATGTGACGGAGCTGATCTTGGAAAAGAATAGACACGGGAGTCTAGGGACAGTGAAGTTGTATTTTCACAAAGAGTACACAAAATTTTCAAGCGTGGAGGAGGTATAATCATGATTAAAAAAAGTGAAGTCACTGGTTTCTTATCGTTTTTCAAATTTCCAAAGCCATTTATCTATGATGAGAAATATAAGACATTGAGCAATAACGCTAAAATGCTCTATATGCTTCTGTTTGATAGGTTAGAACTATCTTTAAAAAATGGCTGGCATGATAAGGAAGGGAACGTCTTCCAGTATTACACAAATGAACAGTTGATGATTGACTTAAATTGCAATAGCAACAAGACGATTATCAAAATCAAAAAGGAATTGAAAGATGCTGGTCTAATGACGGAAGTCAGACAAGGGATGAACTTACCAAACCGCATTTATCTTGACGCTCTTAACGGAAGTGTAGAAAGTACATTTCAGGAAGTGCAAAAAGTACACACAATCAAGACTGAGAATACTAAGACTGAGAATAACAATAATAAATTGTCGATTTGTAAAGAAGTTATTTCTTATCTCAATTTGAAAGCTAAGAAGAATTTTAAGGTTGACACTGCTAGTCATCAAAAATTTATCAAGGCAAGGCTGAAAGAAGGATATGTCCTTGAAGATTTTAAAAAGGTTGTGGATGTTATGGTTGCTAAGTGGAAAGGTACAGAGTATGAACAGTATCTTCAACCGCAAACACTCTTTGGCAACAAGATGGATAATTATCTAAATCAACCGATGCCAAAACGTTCTACAATTTTAACCAGTACGGTTGACGAAAGGCTAGGGTTTTAGATGAAACAGTTTAAACAATTCAAAACCAGAACAGTTCTTGATGATATATGTGAAATCCACGGATGCCCTCTTTGGTCTATTAAGATTCCTATCAAGGGCAAGGTTGAGGAAATCAGTCAATGTCCTGAATGTGAGAAAGAGAATATCCGACGCTTTGAAAAGCAGTTGAATATGGAATCCGAGATCAAGAGTAAGCTATCGGATACTTACGAGGTCTTTGCTCGTGATAGCATTGTTTCAAGCAAGCTGGCCAGCAAGTCACTACACGATTATGAAATTCGAGTTGACATCGACGAAAATGCTATGAATTTCGTGAAGCGGTTGGAACGTTGCTATGCGAAAGGTGAGACTGGTAATGCTATCATCACTGGTCCGTCTGGTGTTGGGAAGAGTCATCTAACCTATGGCTTTGCTCGATTCCTCAATGAGCAATTTAAGTCTTATGATGAACCGAAAAGCGTTCTCTTTGTGTCAGTTGTGACTTTATTTGACAAAATCCGAGAAAGCTTTGAGTTTGACAATGGGTATTCAGAAGCGAAGATGGTCAAGCTATTGTCTGAAGTTGATTTTCTTTTTTTGGATGACCTTGGGAAAGAGAGTCGAAAAGCTGATACGAAGCGCAACGAGTGGGCGCATCAGATATTGTTCAAGATCCTGGATAATCGGACCAATACGATTATCAACACGAATCTGTCTAGTGAAGAAATTAAAGAGCTTTACTCGGATGATTTTGGAAATGGAGCTTTATCAAGTCGTATCTTTGAGGGAGCAACTGGCAGATGCTTTGTGTATCCAGCTGGGATGAAGGATAGGAGGTATTGATGTTAAATCTTTACTTCGTCTACAACGGGCACTGTAAGTTTTACCTTGGAACGTTTAACAATGTCGATGATCTCATTGAGCAGATGGAAGATCATCAGTGGGCTTTCTCGGCTATCACTCACCCAAGGTTTCATAAGCACATTGGTCAGCGGACGACACGGTTTGACTACGGTGCTAAGGATTGTTACTATTTAGCGACTTTTTCAGGAGGAGAAAAATGACTAAAAATATTTTAACGGATTTAGCATTTGAGAATTTTCACAAATGTATGGGAATTAGTGATTGGAAAGAATCTGATGAAGTAATTCTTGTTAGCTCGGCTAACAAAGAACAAATTGAGTCAGATGAAAGTTATCGTTCAGCCGGAAAATGTAATTATCTTGGCAAACGAATTTGTATCTTCTGTGAACAAGTGAAGAAAAATAATTACATCACGCTACATAAATCTATGTTGGAAAAAATTATTAAGACAATGGAATCATTTACAGATGCAGAACAAATGAAGGGAGAAGAAAATGATTGAACTTATTAAAGAATTTGGAATGGCTATTTTATGGATGTTCTTAGGGTATTTAATCGGGGAACGTGCAGCAAGAAAGGAAAAGAAAGATGATCAATAATGTAGTGTTAATTGGGCGCTTAACTCGTGATCCAGAATTACGATACACGCCATCAAATGTTGCAGTTGCGACTTTCAGTTTGGCAGTGAATCGCAATTTTAAGAATCAGGCAGGTGATCGAGAAGCTGATTTTATCGGTTGCATCATGTGGCGCCAACAAGCTGAAAATTTCGCAAACTGGCTTAAAAAGGGTGCTCTTGTAGGAATAACAGGGCGCATCCAGACTCGTAGCTATGAAAATCAACACGGTCAACGTGTCTATGTGACGGAAGTTGTAGCTGAAAGTTTTCAAACGCTTGAAAAGAAGGATAATTCTGCGAATCAGTCAAGCATGCAAAACCAGATTCCACCAAATTTTGGGACAACAAATCCTATGGATATTTCAGATGATGATTTGCCGTTTTAGGGAGGTGTAAAGGATGAACAGACAGGGACTAATTGAACGCTATGAAAAATTTAAAGTTAGCAAGAAAAAAATGACCTCAATTGATTTGGTTTTGAAAGACTTGCGGTGTTTGGACGAGCCAGAACTGTTGCCATTCAAATTAAAGGATGTTGTTGGTCGAATTAAAGGGTTTGATCCGACGACACAGACTAGATGGCTTAATGACATCCTTAAAGAATTAGGTAGCGACTATGGTTTAATGAAATATCGCAGTGGTTACGAGCAAGGAAAAAGTGAGGGAGCATGGGTTGGCGAACAATTGAAAGATGCTGATAAGATTCGACAAGAATTGAATAAAGTCAAAGTACATCAGTTTGTGGCGGATTGGTATGAAGAGAATAAGGATGATTTTGAAGAGAATTTATTTAGATATATCATTAATATTTCATCGATTTTTGACGGTGCTAAACTTAATGAATTTGATAGGTGGTTTCTAAACGCTAGCACAAAACCATTTCAAACCCTCGTAAACATGCACCAATTCGGCTACGAGGTCGAGGAAGATAAGAAATTTTTCGTGAAAATAAAATGTTTAAGCGAAGAATATAAGTACCTTAACTACTTTAAGTCTTGTCGTGAATGGCTTTTTAGTGAAAAGGAAGAAACTAAAGAATACCGTACAGCACACACCCGAAAAGAACTTGAAGAAGCTGGATTCAGCGAAGTGTTCAACAGTCCTTTGTTTGAAGTCTTGGAGGTTGAGTGATGCCTAGAAAGATACAAGCAACGCTTACAAAAGATATGTATGACCATGTCGAAGCCATCAAAGAATATGGTGGTTATAGAAGCGTATCAGAAGTGGTCAATAAAGCACTTGAAAAGTTAGTAAATGAACATGCCCACAATGAAATATATAAATATTATTTGCAAAAAGTAAGAGATGGAAGAGAGGTCACAGAATGAAACGTTTTATCGCAATCTGGATTTTATTGTCTGCTGGATTAAATATTTGGCAGAGTATCCGGATTAAGAAATTAGAAGCAAAGCGTCCGATTGTCGTTTATAAAGCTGACAATCAAGGCGCAGAAATTAAAGGCAGAGTCTTACAAAAGGAGAAGATTGGCAACATGTACACTATCACAGTACAAAATTACGGGGTGTTCGTGGTTACTCAAACAAACTATGAATCTCTAAAAATAGGAGATGAGGTAAGATTGTAATGACAAAGTACAAGAAATCAACTTGAAATTATCATGGATTACGAATGGAAGCAGATGCAAGAGCAGGCTGAGTTCATAAAGGCTAATACTAGGAAATGGAGAGCAAGATGAAGCTAAGATTGAAAGAACTTAGAGAGGACCTATGTATCTCTGTCAAAGATATGGCCAGAGATACAGGTGTCTCCCAAAACACAATTCATTTGTACGAGCGAGGTGGATATCCGTCCATTAAGCAAATTGAAATGATCGCTAAAACCTATGATGTAAACCCTGCGTGGCTTGTTGGGTGGATAGATGATGAAATGATGCCTGGAGTCCAGGTCGTTGAAAAAGTGGTCTATAAAGAGAGTCCAACAGCAAGATTGCCAGATTATTTTAACAATAATAACGAAGGTAAGATTATCAAGTGGAAGCAGTCACGAAGATATCAACGGAAGAATTACTTGAGATAGAAACGAGGTGAGCGATGCCCTTCTTTCCTGATATAAACGAAACTAAAACAAAAGAAAATGCCAAGAAAATTTTAGAAGGATATCCTCGCTGGCGTCGTGTGGCCAATGACACCGAAGGTCAGAGAGTAACGACAACCTACTCATTTATGCCGAGAAATCCGTCAAGTGGAAGAAATAGTCAAGTCGAGAAGTTAGCTATACGGAAAGTTGATGCAGAGCTTGAGCTGGATGCAATTGAGCAAGCGGTTAGCGGCTTACACGATCCTCTATATCGTAGGATACTTTTCGAAAAGTACCTTCAGTGGGATTGCAAGAAGAATGAAACAATCGCAATGGACTTGTCTCTTTCAGAAAGTTCATATTACGAAATTTTGGAGAAAGCTTTGATGGCATTTGCAGAGCTATACCGCAATGGGGAACAGATTGAAATTTTGGAGTAAACTTGGAGTTTTTTTGGAGTAAACTCGGAGTAAGTCCGGAGTAAATATATGATTTTATGTGCTAAAATTATATTATGAAATAATTGTAAAGGCAGGCACACCCTGTCTTTTCTTTTAGTTTGGAGGTGATATCGTGAAAAAAGTAGAACCAATTCGTGAGCTAGACGATATTGATAGAATGAAGAATTACTTGAAATCAAAGAGTGAACGAAACTATATTCTTTTCTTAGTAGGAATATATTCAGGTCTACGAGTAAGCGACATTGTTCCTCTTCAAGTGAAACATGTAGTTCAAGATAGAATTGAAATCAAAGAGAAAAAAACTGGTAAAATAAGAAAATTTGCAGTTAATCCAGAATTACGAAAGGCTTTGAATCGTTATATAAAAGAAAATCATCTTGAGAGTTACGACTATCTTTTTCCAAGTAGAAAAAAAGTTAGAGGTGACGGAGTAAGTATTAAACATATCGGTAGAGTGGCTGTGTATCAATTCTTAAATGATGCAGCTAAACATTCAGGACTCAAGCACATCGGAACACATTCGATGAGAAAAACGTTTGGTTATCATCATTATAAACAAAATGGGAATATAGCTATTTTAATGCAAATACTTAATCACTCTGCTCCAGACATCACATTAGATTATATTGGATACAATCAAGATGAAATTGATGAAAGTATGCTTACTTTTACGTATTAAAAGCACGCTTATTTATCATATTGAGAAATGGTAAATTAAAAAATAAGAAAAACCGGGAACCCATTGTCATGATTGGGCTAAACCATACTTTCTTGAAAGTCACAAAATATAAGATATGTTAAATACAAGAGGGGGTGGGTGCACTAAAAACACCCCTGTTTTAAAAGATACCGAGGGGGTACATTTGAGAATACCAACCCCCTCCTTTAAAAAGAAAGGACCCCCTCCCTAGATGAATACCAACCCCCTCCGCGCAGACCGTAGTGGACCACATAGAGTAGCCTTTGAGAAGAACAAGAAGATTATCTTAAAGACAAGAAACACTTGTGGAGTATGTGGCCAGCCTGTAGACAAAGACCTGAGATATCCTCATCCATTAAGTCCAGTCATTGACCACATCGTTCCAGTAAATAAGAACGGACATCCATCTGACATTGCTAACTTGCAATTGGCGCACTGGCAATGCAATAGACAGAAGTCTGACAAGCTATACGCTGATGAGAAGACAAACGGAACAAAGGTTATCGGTAATAGGAACTTGCCACAAAGCACAGATTGGTTTAAGTATAAGAGTTAAAAAATAAACGTGATTAAAAAAGGACGAGTGTTCCTGCCAAGGTGGGGGGTGCCCCCCCTCCCCCTCGGTGCTTCAGGGCTTCACACCGTCACTGTACATTTTTTCTCGCGCCAAATCATCACAAAGAAAGGAGAACGGTTTGGAATTAAGAGGGATTGAATATCTCAGGAAAAAGTTGAATCTCTATCAGAGTAGAGTTAATCTGAGGTATAAATACTATGCAATGCAGCATTACAGAGCACCTATCGGAATTACAATTCCTGCTCATGTGAGAGCTAAATATAGAGCTACTCTTGGATGGACTGCAAAAGGGGTAGATTGCCTTGCGGATCGTTTAGTATTTCGTGAATTTACAAATGATGATTTTAATGTTACAGAAATCTTTGATCGCAACAACCCTGATATCTTATTTGATAGTGCTATTCTAGCTGCACTGATTGGTTCGTGTTGCTTTATCTATATTTCAAAAGGTGAAGATGATGAGGTGAGGTTACAAGTTATTGAGGCTAGCAATGCGACTGGTGTCATTGATCCTATCACTGGATTGCTTGTAGAAGGTTATGCAGTTCTGGCTCGTGATGATTATAATCAACCAACACTTGAAGCCTACTTTGAACCTAATGCTACTCACTTTATTCCGAAAAATGGAAGACCGTACTCGGTAGCGAATGAAGCGGGCATTCCATTACTTATCCCAGTAATTCATCGACCTGATGCAGTTCGTCCATTTGGTAGATCAAGAATTACAAGAGCTGGCATGTACTATCAAAAGGAAGCTGAACAAACATTTGAACGTGCTAATATTACTGCAGAGTTTTATTCATGGCCACAAAAATATATTATTGGATTAGATCCTGATGCAGAGCAGTTGGAAACTTATAAAGCTACTGTATCAAGTTTGTTGACAATTTCTGCTAGCGACAGTGGGGAAAAACCAAGTATTGGTCAATTTACTACAGCGAGTATGTCTCCTTTTACAGAACAGCTAAGAACGGCTGCTGCTGGATTTGCTGGGGAAATGGGCTTGACATTGGATGATATGGGGTTTGTGTCTGACAACCCGTCATCTGTTGAAGCCATCAAGGCTAGCCATGAGAATCTTCGTCTTGCTGGTCGAAAGGCTCAGTGCTCACTAGGTGCTGGATTGCTAAATGTCGCTTATGTTGCAGCTTGCTTGCGTGATGAGTTTCATTATGCCAGAAGTCAATTTGTAAGAACTACAGTCAAGTGGGAACCATTGTTTGAAGCGGATGCGAATACGATGACCATGATTGGTGATGGTGTTGTCAAATTAAATCAGGCATTACCTGGTTACATCAACGCAGAATCCATTCGAGATCTTACTGGTATCGCTGGAGATATGTCTGCTAAACCAGTGGTAAGCGAGGGTGGTTCAAATGGAGAATGATGTTTTACCTGGTATCTTGCAAGAGGTTCAGGAGAGGTTTGAGAGAGATTTCGGTAAGAGTGAGATCGTCAGAAATGCTTTTGCTACTTTGAAGGCAAAAAAGGCCACTTACAAAACTGCAAATGAGTTTGCAATTGAAATTGGCGATATTCTCTCGAAGGCTCTAGGAGCGTCCCTGAGCACCGATAAATTACCAGACGGAAAAATGTATTACAATATCGCTCAGCGTTTGCTGACGGACGTGCTAGGACGAAATCACGAGCTTGTGAGTGGTTATGCTAGCGATGTTCAGAAGAATTTGAATGATAAAGCGAAAATTGGTCTGAAAGTTCAAGTTCCTGAATTAAATCTGGATCGAATAGCTGGCATTGTCAATCGCTTTTCGTCTGAGGAAAATTTTGAGGATGTCAGTTGGTTACTCGGTGAACCTATTGTGAACTTCACTCAGTCAATCATTGATGATAGTATCCAGAAAAATGCGGAGTTTCATCATCAGTCTGGATTGCAACCTGAAATTATTAGAAAATCGTATTTTCATTGTTGTGAGTGGTGTCAGGAAGTTCAAGGAAATTATAAATATCCAAGAGTTCCGAAGGACGTTTATAGAAGGCATCAGCATTGTCGTTGCACTTTAGACTATGATCCTAAAAGCGGAAAAACTCAAAATGTCTGGACGAAGAAATGGAATTCTATAGATAAAGAGAGAGTTGAGCGTAGGAAGTTAATTGGCGTAGTATCTGTTGACGAGCGTGAGCAAAAGCGCTATAATAGGGTTATGAAGAGTAGTGGTGCTGTGTATGGTGCTTGGAACGACAGAAATGATCCGTATAATAAAGAGCGTGACCGTCATGCTCAAGAATTTTATGAGAGTGTGCGGAATCGAAATAAGCAACATGAAATAGTGAAGGTATCTAACAATAGCGGACTTTCACAATCAGATGTTGAGAAGATTTATAACCATATTTTCATTAATGAGTATGATTTAGAAGATGGTCGGAAACGTTTTGACCCTAGCTATGATGTGGCTGAGAGTTGGAGACGACTTTCAGAAATCGATGGTAAGAACATTCAACATCATGACCGTGTAATGTTACGTCATGAGTTGATGGAACATGATTTGATGGCAAAGGGAATGAAGTACGATGAAGCCCACGAACGTACTAATAAAAGCTATAACTACCAAAAAGCTTGGGTTGCTTGGATGAAGCAGAAAGGAGACCTATAATGCTTAAACTTATTAAAATTTTCAATTCAAAAAGTAAGGGTTATTGGTATATTCCTGAAAACCGTGACCCAGGTATGATTGAGATTGATGAGCGCACTGGTGAAGTTACGGTTGTCATTGAGTCGAATTATGATAAAGAACTAGGTTATCCTTACTATGCGAACAAGGCTCGTGGAGCAGTGAAGCAGATGTTGGATAGAGGAGAATTACCAAACGAGAAATCTTTCGCTTGGGGTTAAGCACTTAGAAAATTCTAGGTGCTTTTATTGTGCTTTTGTTTAGGAGGTGATCTGATATCTCCCAGCGATAGGGTTATCATGCGATGACGATTGAAAGGAAAGTAGAATGGCGAGGAAGAAACTTGGCAATCAGAATCCTACTCAATCGGTGATTTTAAAATACGTCAAGAAAAATTCAAAAGCTAAAGAAGCGATCGAACTTTACGAGCGGACTGGTCTTTCTTGCTATGCTTGGCAGAAGAATCTTTTGCTGCCTTTGATGGCAGTTGATAAAAATGGTCTTTGGGTGCATCAGAAGTTTGGTTATTCTATCCCTCGTCGTAATGGTAAATCTGAAATCCTATATATTGGTGAAATTTGGGGGCTACATGAAGGATTAAATATCCTGCATACTGCTCACAGGATTTCTACCTCTCATGCCTCTTTTGAAAAGGTCAAACGATACCTTGAGAAAATGGGGTATGTGGATGGTGAGGATTTCAATTCGATTCGAGCGAAGGGACAGGAGAGGATTGAACTTTATTCAACAGGTGGTGTTATCCAATTCCGTACTAGGACATCAAACGGTGGTCTTGGTGAAGGGTTCGACATGCTGATCATTGACGAGGCTCAAGAGTATACGACCGAGCAAGAATCTGCTTTGAAATACACGGTTACGGATAGTGAGAATCCTATCACAATCATGTGTGGGACACCTCCAACCCCTGTATCAAGCGGTACGGTCTTTACTAAGTATCGTGAGACTTGTCTCTTTGGGAAAGGGAAGTATTCTGGCTGGGCTGAGTGGTCGGTTTCCGATGAAAAGGAAATTGATGATGTGGAAGCCTGGTATAATTCTAATCCATCCATGGGATACCACTTAAATGAGCGTAAGATTGAAGCAGAGCTTGGTGAGGATAAGCTGGACCATAATATCCAACGTTTGGGATTTTGGCCAACTTACAACCAGAAATCTGCTATTTCTGAAACTGAGTGGAATGAGCTCAAGGTTGATGATGTTCCAGAATTGTCTGGCAAGTTGTCTGTTGGTATCAAGTATGGCCAAGATGGAACGAACGTGACATTGAGTATTGCTGCACGAACCAAGGATGGCCGTTTCTTTGTGGAAACAGTCGATTGTCAATCCGTTCGTAATGGGAATGAGTGGATGGTTGCTTTCTTGCGTCAATCCGACGTGGCTCAAATTGTCATCGATGGCGCAAGTGGGCAAAAGATCCTGGACGAAGAGTTGAAGGATTATAGAATCAAGAACGTGATTCTGCCGACGGTGAAAGAAATCATCGTGGCCAATGCTCTTTGGGAACAGGGGATTTATCAGAAAACCATCTGTCATGCTGGTCAACCATCGCTGTCAAAAGTAGCCACTAACTGCGACAAGCGGAATATTGGGTCAAATGGTGGATTTGGCTATCGATCGCACTTTGACGACATGGATATTTCTTTGATGGATAGTGCTTTGCTTGCGCACTGGGCTTGTTCTACGACTAAACCTAAGAAAAAGCAAAAAATTAGTTATTAAAATAAGCGGTCTTGTGACTGCTTTTTTTGATGCCAAAAATTACCGAACTGCCGGGGAAGCAGGAGAAAGGAGACATGAGAATGTCAGAATTTAAACCAATCACTACACAAGAAGAATTTGATGCTGCTATTAAGGAGCGTTTATCTCGTGAGAAAGCGAAGTATAGCGACTATGACCAGCTCAAATCTCGTGTTGAAGAGTTGGAAAAAGAAAATGGCGGCTTGAAGTCAACGATTGAAGCTACTAATCAAAGTAAGGCAGATGCTGACAAGCAACTTGAAGAAATGCAGAATCAAATCGCTGGTTATGAGACGGCTAGTCTGAGAACTCGTGTGGCTTTGCAACATGGACTGCCTTACGACCTTGCAGAACGTTTGCAGGGAACTGATGAAGAAAGCTTCAAAGCAGATGCAGAGCGCTTGGCTGGGTTTATGAAGAAATCTCAACCAGTTTACCCGCTCGGAACAAAGGAGCCTAGCTCAATTGATGACAAAGATGCAGCATTGAAAGGAATGTTGCATAAAATGAGAGGAGAATAATTTATGGCAACACTACAAACAGGGGATCTTTTCCCAGTCGAAACAGTCCAAGACATTTTTAGTAAAGTAAAGGGACATTCAACCCTTGCAAAACTTACTACTCAAGAACCTATTCCGTTTTCGGGAACTGAAACGTTTGTATTCAATCTTGAAGGAAATGCTGAAATTGTAGGTGAAGGTAATCCTTCAAATGCTGGAAATGCAACTATGAAACCGAAAGTAATCAAACCTATTTTGATTACTTATCAAGCACGGGTATCTGAGGAATTTGTACATTGTTCAGAAGAAAAACAATTATCTTACCTAAAATCTTTTATTGATGGCTTGTCTAAAAAAGTTGCACAAGCAATTGATATCGCTTCATTTCATGGCCTTGAACCAAAATCAATGACAGATGCTTCTTTCAAAGCCACAAACTCATTTGATGGTTTGATTACAGGAAATGTAGTTACCTATGAAGCAGATAAAATTGATGAAAACATTGATGCTGCTGTTGCAACTGTCACAGCAAATGATTGCGAAGTGAATGGGATCGCATTGTCTCCGGCTGCAGGGGCTGCACTTGGAAAAATTAAGGTAAACGGGGTAGTCCAATATCCTGAATACCGTTTTGGACAAAATCCAGAATCATTTTACGGAATGAAGTCAGATGTCAATAAAACATTGACAACAGTTGCAAGTTCGGCTAAAAAAGATCATGTTATCGTTGGTGATTTTGAAAATGCTGTCAAATGGGGATATGCAGATGAAATCCCTCTTGAAATCATTAAATACGGTGATCCAGACGGAGCTGGTCGTGACTTGAAACGCTACCGTGAAGTTTGCTTACGTACGCAAGTGTATGTAGGTTGGGGAATTCTTGATGAGCAGGCATTTGCTCGTGTGGAGGCTTAATATGGAATATATTAACAAAGAAACCTTGGAGACAATTGAAACAGATTGTAAATTGCTGGGCGACTGGGTTCCCATTAGTGAATTTAAGGACGAATATCGTCTGACTGTTCCAGAAATCAAGGCGAAACTTGATGAATTGGGTGTTGAGTATGATAGCAAGGCAAATAAATCTGCTTTGCTTGATTTACTAATCGCAAACGAAGGGTGAGTTAGATGGAAAACTTTGCAACAGTAGAAGAGTTGAAAAAATTGTGGCGAGCGTTGAAATTCGATGAGGAAAAACGGGCCGAAGCGCTGTTGGAAGTTGTTTCTCATTCTCTTCGTGTTGAAGCTAAAAAAGTTGGCAAGGATTTAGATGGGTTGGTGGCTACTGATCCATCTTTTGCTATGGTGGTCAAGTCCGTCACTGTTGATGTGGTAGCTCGCACGTTGATGACCTCAACTGATCAGGAGCCGGTGACTCAATTTGCTGAAAGTGCCTTGGGCTACTCAGTGAGTGGTTCTTATCTAGTTCCTGGTGGTGGTCTCTTTATCAAGGATTCAGAATTGAAACGTCTGGGCCTCAAAAAGCAAAGATATGGGGTGATTGATATCTATGGGACGGATTAAAGGAATTACTGTAACATTGATTGGAAAAACCAAGAATGGAAAGGATGACTTTGGGCATCCAATCTATGAGAATAAAGAAACTCAAGTAGATAATGTTCTGGTTGTTCCAGCTTCAACAGAAGATGTCACGAATCAGCTCAATCTGACCGGAAAGAAGGCTTCTTATACGCTAGGAATCCCAAAAGGTGACCAGAACGAGTGGAAAGACCGTGAGGTTCGTTTCTTTGGGCGAAAATGGCGGACGATTGGCATTCCCTTAGAAGGCATTGAAGCCATGATGCCTCTGGAATGGAATAAGAAAGTGATGGTTGAAGCGTATGAGTGATATG
Source organism: Streptococcus mitis (assembly GCA_018364455.1). Classification (GTDB taxonomy): domain Bacteria; phylum Bacillota; class Bacilli; order Lactobacillales; family Streptococcaceae; genus Streptococcus; species Streptococcus mitis_BR. Next base: position 58,969 of record JAGZLW010000005.1, read on the forward strand.
AAATTTCAATTAAACTCAGCTGGCGTGTCTTCTTTGCTACGTTCTTCCGAAATGCAGGGTATTTTGAGAGAAAAGGGGCAAGGAATTGCGAACCGAGCTGGTGAGGGGTTTGAATTGACCGTATCGTCAGGGCAGAAGCGTGCCAATGCAAAAGTTAGTACGACTGACATCAAGAGCATGGTCAGAAATAAAAAACATAATATTTTACTGAAGGCTATGAGATGATCGAATTAGTTATAAAGAAATTTTTAGACGGACAGTTAGATGTTCCGTCTTTTTTTGAACACAAACCGAATATGCCTGAGAGTTATGTCATCCTTGAGAAGACGGGAAGTGGTGGAAGTGACTACGTTCATTCCGCTACATTCGCTTTTCAGGGTTATGCGCCGTCCTTACAAAAGGCTGCTGAGTTAAATGAGAAAGTCAAGAAAGTAGTTGAGGATCTCATCACGGTTAACGAAGTTAGCGGTGTGCATCACAATAGTGACTACAACTTTACAGACACGGAAACGAAGCAATATCGCTATCAAGCGGTATATGACATCAATTATTTTTAAAAAGGAGGTGTAGTTTTGGCGCCAGAATTAGAAGCGACAGAAGTAAGAACACCAAATGCAGAATCAACAGGAGGAAAGAAAATGACGACTGCATCAGCATCAAATGTAACGGCTGCAAAGCCGAAAGCAAGTGGAGCAATTGCAAGTGCACCACTAGGTACATTATTACCAACTGATTCAAAATCAGATTTAAATCCAGCATTTAAATCGTTAGGATATATCTCGGAAGACGGTATCACTAATGAAAACTCACCAGAAAGTGAAGAAGTCAAAGCCTGGGGTGGACAAACAGTCTTGTCTTCTCAGACCGAAAAGAAAGATACCTTTAAATTTAAGTTAATTGAAAGTCTTAATGTAGAAGTCCTTAAAGAAGCTTATGGTGCAGATAATGTTACAGGAACTTTATAGACCGGGATTACTGTTAAGGCAAATTCAAACGAATTACCAGAGCACTCATTGGTAATTGATATTCTCCTAAAAAACAAAAACTTCCAACGTATCGTCATTCCTCGTGGCAAGGTGAGCGAAATTGGAGAAGTTAGCTACAAGGATGGTGAGCCAATTGGTTATGAACTAACTATTACCGCTTTACCAGACGACCAAGGAAATACACATTACAAATACATTCAAGGAGCGTAAAGTAAATGGAAGAAATCTTAAAAGGAAAAACGGAATCAGGGTTTGAGTACAAAATTCCTAAAAAACGATTAAGAAATTATTATCTTCTTAAATCTGCTGCTAAAGTTGAAAAACAAGATTTCGAAGAAACAGAAAACTTTTTAAATCTTCTTTTTGGTAAAGAACAAGCTGTATTGTTCTTAAAACATTTAGAAGATGAAGACGGCTTAGTAGATTCTGAAGTATTATTTTCAGATATAAAGAGTATCTCAAGCGAAAATAACGTCTTAAAAAAATCCTAGTCCTTGCTCAGATGATTAATTTGGACGAAGATGCTCTTGTCTGTGACTTGGCGGAAACCTACCAGATATACGACTACAAACAGCTACCTTTAAATCAGGTGGCTGTTTTCGCTTATGGTCTGAGGGATGATTCGAGAATCAAACAGATTATGTCTGACCAAATCGTCCCTCTTGAAACGACGTTACTTGCAAGTATCGTAGACAGACTGTCTCTTTCTTTGTGGCTACAAACAAAAGATGGCCAAAAGGGTGTTAATCGCCCAACATCAATTGCTGAAATGCTAACAAAAAATCACAAAGAAGAGAGTGACGAAAGGGATTATCTCGTCTTTGAATCTGGTGAGGACTTTGAAAATTATCGCAAGGCTTTACTTGCAAAAACAGGAGGTGAGGAATAGTGGCGACCGAATTAGGAAAAGCCTACGTTCAAATCATTCCATCTGCCAAGGGCATTAGTGGCATGATTCAAAAGGAAATGGGTGGTGAAGTTGCCTCAGCTGGAGTTAGCGCAGGCGAATCCCTCGGATCCAAAATGATGGGCGCTGTTTCAGGAGTTATTGCTGCTGCTGGAATTGGTCAGGCAATCGGTGCGTCCATAACTGAAGGGGCAGCACTTCAACAATCGCTTGGTGGTGTCGAAACCTTATTTAAAGACTCAGCTGATAAGGTCAAAGGCTTTGCGAACGAGGCCTACAAGACAACAGGTCTGTCAGCCAATGCCTATATGGAAAATGTTACAGGTTTTTCAGCAAGCTTATTGCAATCTCTTGGTGGAGATACAGATAAAGCAGCGGAAACAGCTAACATGGCCATGATTGATATGTCGGATAATGCTAATAAGATGGGAACATCTATGGAAAGCATTCAACTGGCTTATCAAGGGTTTGCCAAGCAGAATTATACGATGCTAGATAACCTTAAATTGGGTTATGGTGGTACGAAGCAAGAAATGCAACGACTTTTGTCCGACGCAGAAAAACTGACAGGCGTTAAGTATGACATGAATAACTTGTCAGATGTTTATAGTGCTATTCACGCTATCCAAGAAAATTTGGACATCACTGGCACAACAGCGCGAGAGGCAGCAACAACTTTCACTGGATCATTCGAATCTATGAAAGCAGCTGCTCAGAATGTGCTAGGGAAGTTATCATTGGGTGAAGATATCCAACCTGCTTTACAAGCCTTAATGGAAACGACATCCACATTTCTATTCGGAAACTTGATTCCGATGATCGGAAATATTTTGAAGCAAATTCCTAACCTTATTTTAGGAGGAATCAAGGGTGTTTTCAGTGGGATTTTTGGCGAAGGTCTAGGAAGTATCATGGGTGGTATCGTTACCGGTCTTGGTTCTGCATTTTTAGCTTTTAAAGCATTTTCGGCAGTCTCGGGATTGCTATCTGGAATACCTGCTGTCTTAACTACAATTAAAACAGCAGTCACGGGTCTATTTACTGCTATGAGCGCCAATCCTATTGGAATTGCAATCGCAGCGATTGCTGCATTGACTGCAGGTTTGGTTTATTTCTTTACTCAAACCGAGATGGGTAGACAAATCTGGCAAAGCTTCATGGATTGGTTCTCTGGTGTGTGGCAGTCTGTCGCACCAGTCTTGACCGAAGTTTGGAATGGTATTGTTGAAACAGCTACAACCGTCTGGAACAATATGATGGCTGTTGTTGCTCCAATTATCCAAGCAGTTGTTGATTTTATTAGGTCTGTTTGGGACGGTATTTCTCTATGGTGGACTGAAAATCAAGGTTTGATTCAACAAACGTTCACAACTGTCTGGAACGCAATCCAGACAGTTATTCAGACGGTTATGCCGATTATTCAGTCCATTATTGAAACCGCAATGAATATCCTTGCTCCTTTCATTGAAGCGACGTGGAACAATATCTTCACTGTAGTAACAACAGTTTGGGAATTGATTAAGATTGCTATTCAGACGGCTATGGATGTTATTAGTGGCATCATAAAAGCTGTAATGCAAGTTATTAATGGTGACTGGAGCGGTGCTTGGGAAACTATAAAAGGTGTTGGTGAGGCCATCTGGAAAGGATTGTCTGCTGCAGGTAAGGCTATCTTTGATGGTTTTGCTCAGATATTATCTAACATCTGGAATACGATCAAATCTGTCGCAAGCAGTGCTTGGGAAGGGTTGAAATCAACTGTCTTAGGTCTGATTGATGGACTTGTCCAAGGCGCTCAGAGAGCATGGGAAAGTATGAAACAAGGTGTTAGTGACCTTGTAAGTAATGTTACGAGCATCTTTGATGGCATTCGAAACATTGACCTATGGTCAGCAGGTAAGGCTATCCTTGATGGATTCCTAGGCGGATTGAAATCTGCTTGGGACTCGGTAACTGACTTTGTCGGTGGTATTGCTGGTTGGATTGCGGATCACAAAGGTCCGATTGAGTACGACCGCAAGCTCTTGATCCCTGCTGGTAATGCGATTATGCAAGGTTTGGATAGAGGGTTGCAAGACCGTTTCAAAGGTGTTAAGAAATCTGTTAGTGGAATGGCTGGCGAAATCTCAAATGCATTTTCAAACGATGATTTTGGTTTGAGTGGAACACCTACCATTGCCAAGAATATTGAAGCAAGTTTGGCTATGCCAAGCGCTCAACTAGAGGCAAAAGACAGTCAAACCGTGTCTGAGATAGCGATTCTGAGAGCAAGTATGGAGAAGATCCTTACTGCTATCCTTGAAAAGCCGTCAGATACTTATCTGGATGCTGATAAAATTTCAATGAGCGTCTATCAACGTCAAGGTGCAATTTACGCTAGGGAGGGAATTTAATGGAATACATGATTATCAATGGTTTCAATACTTCAACCATTCCTAACTGTGTGGTGACAGATTTTGGCGAGGTAGAGGCTGCTAAACCTAAAGTCTCGGAAACAGCTACCCTGTTTGGGGTTAACGGGAATTACCGTGTCTTGGACGGTGCTTATGAGAGTTATGAACGAACATTTGCATTTTACCTTCCAAGGACGGTCGACCCGTCTAAAATCGTTGAGAGATTCCAACCAAATGACAACACGCTAGAGTTTAGCTATCAGCTAGGCTCTTTGTTTTTTGCTGATTTCATCAGTGCAAAATACAAACCTCAAGGTATGCACGGCTGGAAACTAGAAATCAAGCTGAGTATGCAGCCGTTCCGCTATCAAAAATCTGTTTCCCCTCTGATTTTTACTGCAAGTGGCAATGTCAACAATTCAGGCTCTATCTATAGCGAACCTGTAATTGAGATTGAAGGAGACGGAGATATTTCTTTGACTATCGGACGGACAACCATGCACTTGACGATTAGACGAAAAGTGACTATTGATTGTAGGCATAAGAAACAGAATATCTACAATGCAGATGGAGCGGTTCAAAACACTTTACGAAAACGTGGAGGCTTCTTTGAGTTGGCAGTTGGTAATAACGGTCTGGTCTTTACTGGCGCGGTTCGTAAAGTCACAGTTCGGCCAAATTGGAGGTATATCCTATGATTTATCTTACAGAAGGCAACACGCCTTTAAATGAGGCTTACAATGACGAAATAGTCCAGGAACGGAACAATACCTATCAACTGACCTTTCGCTTTCCTACATCGGATCCCAAGTGGGAATTACTGAAAGAGGAAACTTTCTTGACTGCAGATGACCTTCATGGTGAGCAGGATTTTTATATTTTTGAGGTTGAAAAGCAACAAGGATATATCCAAGTCTATGCCAATCAGGTTATCAGTCTGTTAAATAACTACATCGTCAGCTCTATCGATGTGGATCGTGTCAGTAGTACAAAGGTGTTGAGTGCTTTTGCTGGTAGTATTACCAGAGCCAATCCCTTTTCTTTCTTTTCGGACATTGATGATAGACATACGCTCAACATCAAGGATAAGAATGCTATGGAGGTCTTGGCGAAAGACAAGCATTCTATCCTTGGTCAGTGGGGCGGAGATATGGTGCGAAATGGCTACAATTTACGCTTGTTAAAAAATGGCGGTTCTGAAAATGAATCGCTTTTTATGTACAAGAAAAACCTGTCTAGCTACCAGCATAAGACCTCTACCAAATCGCTGAAAACTCGGATAACCTTTAAAACGACTGTTAAAGGAGAGGGAGAGAAGGCGCCTGACGTTGATTATGTAGTGGTGATTGATAGTCCCTTGCTTGGGAAATATAGCCAAATCTATGAAGCAGTTGTTGAGGTCAATAACCAGAACGTCAAAGACCAAGTTAGCTTGATTGAATACGGTAAGCAGTATTTTCGGACGAGTATGTGCGACATGCTAGAAGATAACCTTGAAATCTCGGTTGTCGGCCAGAGCGATGTAGCGGTTCGGATGTTCGATGTGGTCAGTATCTACCACGAGTGGTATGGTCTTGATGTTCGTAAGAAAATTACGAAATACACCTATTCGCCAATGGCAAAACGTCTAAAATCAATTGGTTTTGGGACGTTCCAGTCCAGTCTGGCGAATGCGATTGGTGGAATTGTAAATGATGCCGTTTTAAATGAAAGCCAAAATCTGCATAAGATTTTTGAAGAACGTTTGAAAAAGGAAATCGCCAACGCTGACCGTGCTTTTGACGCTGAGTTTGCTAAGCGTGAGAAAGACATTACGGACGGTATTGAACTTGCCAAGGCCAAGGCGGAAGAAGTCAAGCAAGAACTGTCTGACGCTATCAGTCAGCGCTTCGACAGCTTTGACAATGGTCCACTGAAAGAAGCCAAACGTAAGGCTGAAGAAGCATTGAAAAATGCTGGCGCAAGTAGTTCTCTTGCTCAGGAAGCCAAGCGGATTGGGTTGGATTCTGTCGCTAGACTTGAAGCGTTTAAGTCGCAGACTATGAGCGCACAAACGGCTCTGTCGGGTGACTTGGACGTTTTGAAACGGACTATCGCGAACGATATTCGACCGAAGCAAGCACAGGCCGAAGCTGAGATTGCCAAGCAAGTTGAAGCGCTTAACAAGACCAAGAATGAGTTGGCTGGTGTGAAGTCAGCGCAAGCGACGTATGAAGAGACGACGACTCGCAGACTATCAGAACTGACCAACTTGGCTAATGGTAAGGCCAGCAAGTCAGAACTCACACAGACAGCTGAGGAGCTGGCTAGTCGGATAGCGAATGTTAAAGTAGGTGGTAGAAATTACTATCGAGACTCTGAGAAGATTCGAACAAGTAAGCGTTTCTTCTCGTTCCCTCTATATCCATACCTTACTCAAGAAAATGTAGGTGAAACATGGACTTTATCGTTTGATTTAAAAATCAATGAAGGTGGCGAAATTCGCCCTCTACATTTTTACCACTATCAAAATAATCGCTTCGGTCTGAAAGCTAGTGCTGACATCACTCCAAGCAAGGAGTGGGAACGTTTCACATTCACGGGTCCAGTTATCTTTCCGAACGATGACCCTCGTTATTCGAGAGGGGAGATGGCCTTGTACGACTACGGTGGAAATAACAACTATTCTGTGCGTAGGATTAAACTTGAAAAAGGCACTCTAGCTACTGATTGGAGTCCAGCTCTCGAAGATATAGAAGGACAACTTTCAACAGTTGAATCCAACTTCAGACAGCGCGCTGACTCGCTAGATGCTAGTGTGAGAAGTCTGACTGAAGGTCTCAGAACCAAGGCTGATATCAGCGAACTCAACGTGACAGCCGAGAATATCAGGCAGTCTGTGAAGAGCCTTGAAACAAGCATGCAGAACAAGCTGGATCAGAAATTGAGTCTTGCTGAATTTGAGGTACGAGCTGGTTCTATTCGTCAAGAAATCCTGAACGCAACCAAGGACAAGGCAGACAAGACCTTGGTTGTGGCTGAAGCTGGGAAATTGCGAGAAGAATTTTCAAACTTGAGAGTCGGTGGTAGAAACTATTATCGAGATTCTGAGAAGGTTCGAACAAGTACACGGTTCTTCTCGTTCCCTCTACATCTATACCTGACTCAAGAAAATGTCGGGGAAACTTGGACTTTATCGTTTGATTTAAAAATTAATGAAGGTGGCGAGATTCGTCCTCTACTTTTCTATCACTATCAAACGAATCGCTTTGGTCTGAAAGCTAGTGCAAATATTACTCCAAGCAAAGAATGGCAACGTTTCACGTTCACAGGTCCAGTTATCTTTCCGAACGATGACCCTCGTTATTCAAGGGGAGAAATGGCCTTGTATGACTATGGTGGAAATAATAACTATTCTGTGCGTAGGATTAAACTTGAAAAAGGCACTCTAGCTACTGACTGGAGCCCAGCAATCGAAGACACTGATGGTCTCATCACTGAAGCTAAGGCTATCTTTGAGCGGACAGCTCAGGGGTTGCGAACTGATTTATCAGCTATTCAGGAATATGTCAATAAAGATGGTCAGCGACAGGAAGCTCTACAGCGTTACACTCGCGAAGAGAGTGCTAAACAAGCGACAGCAGTCCGTGAGCTGGTCAATCGTGATTTTGTTGGTAAATCAACCTATCAGGAAGATGTGAGAGGTCTTGAGCGTAGGTTTGAAGCGATTACCAACCCACAAAATGGATCAATTGCCGCTCAGATTGCTAACTACAAGAAATCAGTCGATGGCAGGTTCGCAGATATATCATCTCTACTTTCTGGGAAGGCGAATCAATCCGATTTCCAGCGAGTCAAGGAGACTAGTCAGCTTTACGAGCGGATTTTGGGCAATACTGAAAATGGAATTGCGGATAAGATTGCTCGTATGACCATGACCAATCAGCTGTTCCAGGTTGAAGTTGGGAAGGCCTTTGCGGAACATCAGAATTTATTCTTAACCTCAACGCTCACTAAAGGATTTTTAGGGAATAATGGAATCATTAGCGTAGCGAATGCCACACAAAAGGAGGTTACATCCGATTTCATTTCAGTGGATCCAAATGAAAAAATTATTTTCCAGCACTGGGTAACTCTGCCTGAGAATGGAATGGCTTGGACCGCTTGGCAATTTTTCGATAAAAACAAAAATCCTATTGATAGCCGTAAACCAGGATTAAATGCTTATAAAACAACTGTAGGCAAACAACACAACATCAATCAAATCACTGTACCAACGAATGCTTATTTCGTCAGATTCTCAGCTCGTATGTACGATGATGGTTTGATAAAAGTAGAAAAGGGCTCAGCTCCATCTGATTACTCAGTAGCACCAAATGATGCTCTTGAAGCTGTGAAAACTGTCCAAAGTCAACTAGCTGGCTCATGGGCAGTTCAGAACATCAATTCAGCTGGAGATATCATCTCTGGAATTAATCTTGGTGCCAATGGGCATAACCGATTTGACGGTAAACTGACCCATATCACTGGAGAAACCTTGATTGACAACGCGGTTATTAAGTCAGCTATGGTTGACAAGTTAAAGACAGCCAATTTTGAAGCTGGTTCGGTCACGACTAAGATATTAGACGCTGAAGCAGTCACGGCTGATAAAGTGAGATTTGACGATGCGTTTATTAGGAAAATGATTGCAAATGAAGCATTTATTAACCAACTAACATCTAAACGCATTTTTGCGACAAAAGTCGAGTCAGTTGTTTCTAGTTCAACATTCCTAGAAGCTTACCAAGGACGAATCGGTGGATTCACTATTGGGCGTTTTGACCAAGGAAGAGGTCGCTGGATTTCTGGTATCAACCAATTTTCAGTTGGTATGGGGAACGGAGAAGGAGGAAGCTACAATGGCGAAAATACCGCATTTTGGGCGAACTGGGGTTACAGTTGGGACTATCCTGGTCCCAATGCTTGGTATGTGACAACGTCAGGGAATATGTACTGTCGAAATGGAGCGGATTTCCACGGGAAAGTTGACTTTTCGAATAGATCAACAGTGAATTTTTATAGTCAACCGTCGTTTTCAAATGGAGCAGTGATAAATGGTAGTTTGAGGGTGTCTGGTCGTATTACTTATAGTGGCGGTGAGTGGCTTTACTCATCTATATACAATAAATTATGGAAAGACAATTCACAAGGTGGTGAGTGGCTATATTTGGATAGGCAAGGTAACAGTGGTAGAGATTGGATTGAGATGAATAAAAGAATCTCGGATCGTCGTTATAAATCAAATATCCAAGATAGTCAAGTATCTGGTCTAGATGTTATTGAAAAACTGAAGACATATAGCTACCGTAAAGAGTACGATGGTAAAGTTGAAGATATCTCATGTGGTATCATGGCTCAAGATGTCCAGAAATATGCCCCTGAAGCATTTTTTGAAAACCCTGATGGTGCGTACTCATATCGCACATTTGAACTTGTACCTTACTTAATCAAGGCCATCCAAGAACTAAACCAAAAAATAGAAAAAATGGAGAAAACAATAGCATGAATAACAATATGGACGCAGTAGTAAATCAGTTAACACTTGATTCACTGACTAAAAAACTAGCAGTCAGTGAGCAAGAATCAGCTAAGAATGAGGCTCTTTATTTGTATGCAGCAAGCGAATTGCACACGATGAAAAAGGTCCTAGAATATGACCCAGCTCTAAAAGAGTTATTTGAAGAAGTGAAAGGAAACATGACAAATGGCAATTAATAATTATGAACTAGCAAGCAAACCTTATACACGAGGATTTGGAGATAATATCAAGACAGTAGTTGAAATTCATTTATCAGAAGGCAATCGTTACAGTACGAACATGCGTGAGCTTGTAGGAGATCTCACAAGTGAACCAGAAGATGTCTTGATTCAAGCGGTGCTGGATATCTTAAAAGCCGAGCTAGATCCAGGCAGCGCTATTGTCAAAACACAGGTGCAGCTTGAACAGGCTAACCAGAAGATTGCGCAAAACAAGAGTGAACAGAACAAGCTTGTAGCTCTTGCAAATAAAATCGATAAAGTAGTGCGTGTCATGGCTCAAGATTCCATCATGGGCGAGAAAGTTTCTTACGGTACGACGTACAAAGAAATGGTCGAACTCTTCCCTCTTGCTGAAGTTGGTAAAGTTTATGAACCTGGTGCAATTTTTGTGGTGGAAGACCCAAATCACGTTGAAATCAATGGAGAAGGTAAACGCATCCTGATTCAAACAAATCAGTCATTCACCTATCAAGGAGAAACACTTACTCAACTTGAAGGGGCACCATCTCAAAATGGTTTACTTGCCGTTTGGAAGTGGGATGGTACAAAAAACGACAAACAGCCTCAAACATCTAATGAGTTAGAGACAAAACCTGTTCAGTAAAGGAGAATATATGAAAATCGAATTGTTTAACTTTTTTAGAAGCCTGATTCAAACAGAAGATGGTTTAGTATTGTATGCGCTAGGCTTAATTGTGATTCTAGAAATCGTAGATTTTGCATCAGGGACGTTTGCAGCAATTGCAAATCCAGAAATTGAATACAAGAGTAAGATTGGTATTAACGGCTTGATTCGAAAGATTCTAGGTGTCCTCTTGTTGATGGTATTGATTCCGATGTCTGTCTTGCTACCTGAGAAGACAGGCTTCGCATTCTTGTACTCTATCTATCTCGGGTACATCGCATTTACTTTTCAATCACTCATTGAGAATCATCGCAAATTAAAAGGAAATGTCACTCTTTTTCAGCCAATCTTGAAAGCATTCCAACGATTACTTGAGAACGATGATGACAAAAATAAAGGAGAATAATAAATGCAACAAATTAATGAAATTATCACAAACGGAGCCGTAAGCATTGCAATTATTTTGCTTGGTATCGCAGTTAAAGCGGTCAAGGAGTACCTCATCAAAGAGGGTGGTGAAAAGACTGTCAAAATCACTGAAATCCTAGCCAAGAACGCAGTTCATGCCGTGGAGCAAGTAGCTACTGAAACAGGATACAAGGGTGATGAAAAGCTAGAGCAAGCTCGTGATAAAGTCCGAGCTGAACTTACAAAATACAACATCAGCATGACTGACAAGGATCTAGACACCTTTGTTGAGTCAGCCGTGAAGCAGATGAACGACGCTTGGAAAGGACAAGAGTAATGGATATTGACACAAGCAGACTACGTACAGATTTGCCCCAGGTTGGGGTGCAGCCTTATCGACAAGTTCATGCCCACTCAACAGGGAACCGTAACTCAACCGCTCAAAACGAAGCGGATTATCACTACAGAAAGGACCCTGAACTTGGGTTCTTTTCTCATGTCGTTGGAAACGGTCGAGTTATGCAGGTAGGGCCTGTAAACAACGGATCTTGGGACGTTGGGGGCGGTTGGAATGCTGAGACTTATGCAGCGGTTGAATTGATTGAAAGCCATAAGACACAAGAAGAATTTGACCGTGATTACAGGCTATACGTTCCGCTTTTGCGAAATCTTGCGGACGAAGCAGGTTTGCCGAAAACGCTTGATACAGAAGACTTGGAAGGCATCAAAACGCATGAATACTGTACGAATAACCAGCCGGATAACAGTAGCGACCATGTTGACCCTTACCCTTATCTTGCGAAATGGGGCGTTAGCCGTGAACAGTTTAAGCGAGATATTGAGAACGGCCTAAGCGCCGAAACAGGCTGGCAGAAGAATGATACAGGCTATTGGTATGTACACTCAGATGGAAGCTATCCAAAAGACAAGTTTGAGAAAATCAACGGAACCTGGTATTACTTCGACGGTTCAGGCTACATGCTTGCAGACCGCTGGAAGGAGCACACAGACGGCAACTTGTACTACTTCGACGGCTCAGGAGAAATGGCGACAGGTTGGAAGAAAATCGCTGAGAAGTGGTACTATTTCGATGTAGAAGGTGCCATGAAGACGGGTTGGGTCAAGTATAAGGATACATGGTACTACCTTGATAGTAAGGACGGAAACATGGTATCAAATGAATTCGTCAGAGCAGGTCAAGGCTGGTACTATCTCAAACCAGACGGAACACTGGCAGATAAGCCAGAATTCACAGTCGAGCCAGATGGCTTGATTACAGTTAAAAAATAGAAAGGAAACTTTCTAAAATGTTCTTTCACCGCAGGCCACGGCTTGCGGTTTTTTTGTTTGCTTAAAAATGGATTTAAAATCCAAGAAATGTAAATCGAATAAACGCTTTTTGTTAAAGAGTTATAAAAGGAGTTATAAAATTAAATATGGCTTGATTTAATAATGTCTTAGAGACTCCCACCGGCTCCATTATTCCTTTGCATTCTTTTGCATTCCTTGGTAAAACGTTGTTAAATCAACGTTTTTTATTTTTGTCTTTGGTATTCCTTGGTATTCTTTTGCGAAAAAGGGAGTCACAAACAGACCTTAAAGCAGACCCTGTTTTTAAAAAAGGGATACAAAAAAGGATACAACATTTTTGTAGTATCCTAAAAATCTATGTACTTCACAAAGCGTTCTTTGACTCCATTATGCGTTTTTGTGATTTTAAAACTTGTTAGCTGATTTTTTACAATCCTGCAAAATCTTTGATTTCTTGTGCTGACATTGAAGAGTCGCAACGGACATTGATTTGTCCATCTGCAATGTGAACGAAGCCTGGTACAGTTGGAATTCCGTAGCGTGAGCGGAATGCTTGCAACTCATTGAGTTGGCTTGGTTCTTCACTGTTGATGAAGTAGATGTGAGCTTTGGTTTCAGCTACGACACCTGCCAATGTACCTGCAAATTTACGGCAGTAAGGGCAAGTTTTACGACCGATAAAGAAGGTTGCAGTTTCTTTTTTATCAAGAGCTTCTTGCGCACGCGCAACTGTAGTGACTTCAAGGTCTTTGATATTATCTAAAAATTGTTCCATGAGATTACCTCGCTTTCATTGATATGTCTAGTATGCCATAAAGTTTCTAAAATTGCTTAGATTTGATACGAAAAAAAGATGAGATTGTTTGGTCTCATCTTTTATAGGATTTTATTTTACAAAAGCATTGATTTCTGCTTCGATATTAGCAATCTTAGCTTGTGATTCTTCGTTGGTTTCACCTACAACTGCAATGTAGAATTTGATTTTTGGTTCTGTACCTGAAGGGCGAACAGCAATCCATGAACCGTCAGCAAGTGTGTATTTCAACACATCACTTGGAGGAGTTGTTAAGTTTGTAACAGTTCCGTCAGCAGCAGTAGCAGTTTGCGCCTTGAAGTCTTCTACGACAGTGATAGCTGTTGCGTTCCATTCTTTTGGAGCATTGTTACGGAATTTAGCCATAATCGCTTTGATTTGTTCTGCACCATCCACACCTGAAAGAGTAACAGAGATTGTTTTTTCTGCGTAGTAACCGTACTCTTTGTAGATTTCTTCGATACCGTCAGCAAGTGTCAAACCACGTGAACGGTAGTAGGCAGCAAGTTCAGCAACGACTAGAACGGCTTGGATAGCATCTTTATCACGTACGAATGGTTTAATCAAGTAACCGAAGCTTTCTTCAAATCCCATCATGTAAGTGTGATTGTGTTTTTCTTCGAATTCTTGGATTTTCTCAGCGATAAATTTGAAACCTGTCAAAACGTTGAACATAGTTGCGCCGTAGCTTTCAGCAATCTTCGTTACCAAGTCAGTTGATACGATAGATTTGCAGAGGGCTGCATTTTCAGGAAGAGTTCCAGCGTTTTTGTGGGCTTCCAAGATGTATTTAGCCATGATGGCACCGATTTGGTTACCTGAAAGGTTGAGGTAGCTACCATCTTTTTGAAGAACTTCAACACCAACACGGTCAGCATCAGGGTCAGTTGCGACAAGAACGTCTGCACCAACTTGACGACCAAGTTCTTCAGCAAGTGCAAAGGCTGCTTGGCTTTCTGGGTTTGGAGATTTTACAGTTGAGAAGTCTGGGTCAGCAGTTGCTTGAGCTTCTACGACTTGAACAGAGTCAAATCCTGCTTGGGCAAGAGCACGACGAGCCAACATTTCACCAGTACCATGAAGTGGTGTGTAGACAATCTTCATGTCTTTACCGAATTCTTCAATCAAGGCTGGGTTGATGTTAACGTCCTTAACTTCTTTGAGGTATTCAACATCAACAGCTTCACCGATAACTTCAATCAAGCCAGAAGCTTTTTCAGCTTCCACATCAGCAACTTCAACTGCAAATGGGTTTTCGATTGCACGGATATAAGTAGTCAAAGCGTCCGCGTCGTGTGGAGGCATTTGTCCACCGTCTTCACCGTAAACCTTGTAACCGTTAAATGGTGCAGGGTTGTGGCTGGCTGTGACCATGATACCTGCGAAACAGTTGAGGTGACGAACTGCAAATGATAGCTCTGGAGTTGGACGAAGGCTTTCAAATACATAAGATTTGATGCCGTGTTTAGCAAGAACTGCCGCAGATTCAAAAGCAAACTCAGGTGAGAAGTGACGGCTATCGTAGGCGATTGCGACACCACGTTCTTTTTCGTTTCCACCTTTTGACTCAATCAAACGAGCCAAACCTTCAGTAGCTTGGCGAACAACGTAGATGTTGATGCGGTTTGTACCAGCACCAATCAAGCCACGCATCCCTGCAGTACCAAATTCAAGATTTGTATAGAAGGCATCTTCCTTTGTTTTTTCGTCCATATTTTCCAAATCTTGACGAAGGTAGTCAGGAAGCTCCGCAAAATCAACCCATTTCTGGTAATTTTCTTGGTAAGACATTAAAATTCTCCTTTTTGTAAATTGTTTTAACCGTTCACATTATAGCACTTTTTAGCGTTTTAGTAAAACGGTAGCATAATTTTCAGAAAAGTAGTGACATATGCCTGTTTATCAAGTCTTGAATGCCTTAGGGAAACATGCTATACTACTTGTATGATTATTTTACAAGCTAATAAAATTGAACGTTCATTTGCAGGAGAGGTTCTTTTTGATAATATCAACCTGCAGGTTGATGAACGTGATAGGATTGCCCTTGTTGGGAAAAATGGAGCAGGTAAGTCTACTCTTTTGAAGATTTTGGTTGGAGAAGAGGAGCCAACTAGCGGAGAAATCAATAAGAAAAAAGATATTTCTCTGTCTTACCTAGCCCAAGATAGCCGTTTTGAATCTGAAAATACCATCTACGATGAGATGCTTCATGTATTTGATGACTTACGTCGGATGGAGAAACAACTTCGTCAGATGGAGCTGGAGATGGGTGAAAAGTCTGGTGAAGATTTAGAGAAACTGATGTCAGATTACGATCGCTTATCAGAGAATTTTCGCCAAGCAGGTGGCTTTACCTATGAAGCCGATATTCGAGCGATTTTAAATGGATTCAAGTTTGATGAATCTATGTGGCAGATGAAAATTGCTGAGCTTTCGGGTGGTCAAAATACTCGCTTAGCTCTGGCCAAAATGCTTCTTGAAAAGCCCAATCTCTTGGTCTTGGACGAGCCAACCAACCACTTGGATATCGAAACCATCGCCTGGCTAGAGAATTACTTGGTAAATTATAGCGGTGCTCTCATTATTGTCAGCCACGACCGTTATTTCTTGGACAAGGTTGCAACGATTACGCTGGATTTGACCAAGCATTCTTTGGATCGCTATGTTGGCAACTACTCTCGTTTTGTCGAGCTGAGGGAGCAAAAGATAGCTACTGAGGCAAAAAACTATGAAAAGCAACAGAAGGAAATTGCAGCTCTGGAAGACTTTGTCAATCGCAATCTAGTCCGAGCTTCGACGACCAAACGTGCCCAATCTCGTCGTAAACAACTGGAAAAAATGGAGCGTTTGGACAAGCCTGAAGCTGGTAAGAAATCAGCCAACATGACCTTCCAGTCTGAAAAAACGTCGGGCAATGTTGTTTTGACTGTTGAAAATGTGGCTATTGGCTATGATGGGGAAGTACTGTCAGAGCCTATCAACCTAGACCTTCGTAAGATGAATGCTGTTGCTATCGTTGGTCCCAATGGTATCGGCAAGTCAACTTTTATTAAATCAATCGTGGACCAGATTCCTTTTATCAAGGGTGAAAAGCGATTTGGCGCCAATGTGGAGGTTGGTTACTATGACCAAACCCAAAGTAAGTTGACAGCAAGTAATACGGTGCTGGATGAACTCTGGAATGATTTTAAACTGACACCAGAAGTTGAAATCCGTAACCGTCTAGGTGCCTTTCTTTTTTCAGGAGATGATGTTAAAAAATCAGTTGGTATGCTGTCTGGAGGAGAGAAAGCTCGTTTGCTTTTGGCTAAATTGTCTATGGAAAACAACAACTTCTTGATTCTGGACGAGCCGACCAACCATCTGGATATTGATAGCAAGGAAGTGTTGGAAAATGCCTTGATTGATTTTGATGGGACCTTGCTCTTTGTCAGCCACGACCGTTACTTTATCAATCGTGTGGCAACTCATGTTTTAGAATTATCTGAAAATGGTTCGATTCTCTATCTTGGAGATTACGACTATTATGTCGATAAAAAGGCTGAAATGGAAGTCAGTCAGATAGAGGAAGATTCAACCAGCAATCAAGCAAAAGAAGCAAGTCCAGTCAATGATTATCAGGCACAGAAAGAAAGTCAAAAAGAAGTTCGTAAGCTCATGCGACAAATTGAAAGTCTAGAAGCTGAAATCGAAGAGTTAGAAAGTCAAAGCCAAGTCATTTCTGAACAAATGTTGGAGACAAACGATGCCGAAAAACTGATGGAATTGCAGGCTGAACTGGACAAAATCAGCCAC